>JAMCWK010000142.1 GCA_023481105.1 Acidobacteriota bacterium
CTGGAGAATATCGCGAGCGAGTTGCGGGCTGGGATCGGTCCCGCCGCGCAGCACAAGGTAGGCCACGGGCCGCACCAGGCCGCTGCCATCGCGTGCAGCGACCACCGCGGCCTCCGCCACCAGCGGATGGCCCAGCAGCGCATTCTCCACTTCCCCGGGCGAAACCCACATCCCCGAAACCTTCATCATGTCGTCGCTGCGCCCACAGTAGTGGTAGAAGCCCTCGGCGTCGCAGAAGAACTTGTCGCCGGTGTTCACGCGGACGCCGTCCTTGGTGGCCGCGGTCAGCTCGGGCTTGTTCCAGTATTGCGCGAAGGCGCTTTGCCCCCGAATCCACAGGTTGCCGATCTCGCCAGGGGGAACGGGGTGGCCGGTCTCGTCGAGGATGATGGCTTCGTAGTTGGGCACTTCCCTGCCGCAGGTCCCCGGCCGCGTCTCGCCGGGGCGGTTGGAGATGAACATTTGCAGCATTTCCGTGGAGCCGATACCGTCCACGATCTTCAGGCCGAAGCGCGCGCGAAACTGCTCGAAAATTTCTGCCGGCAGCGCTTCGCCCGCCGAAACTGCCAAACGCACCGACGAAAAATCAATCGACAGCCCGCGCTCCGCCTCGCGCAGCAGCAGGTTGTACACGGTCGGCACAGAAAAGAAGACGCTGGGCCGGTGGCGCGTGAGAATTTCGGCGATTTTTTCCGGCCGCGGTCGCTCCGGACTGAGCACGGTGGCTGCGCCGACTGAAAACGGAAAGTACATTCCGTTGCCTAGCCCGTACGCAAAGAAAAGTTTGGAGACGGAAAAGGTGATGTCGAAGCGCTCAATGCCCAGCACGCCCCGTGCGTACGACTGCGCGCAGACCAGCATGTCCTTGTGCTGGTGGACGGTAGCCTTGGGCGTGCCGCCGCTGCCGGAGGTGTACAGGAAGAAGGCGGTGTCCCTGCAAGAGCATGGAAACGAGTCGGCGGGCGCGGTTGGCGCAGCGAGCCAGCCCTCCCAGTTCTTCGCGCCGGCGATTCTGCTGGCATCGCCCGGATGCCCGACCACGATCAGCAATTCCGGCCGGTGCCCCAGCATGCCGGGAAGGAATTCCGCCAGCGCGCTCGCATGCACAATCGCAAAGCGCGCGCCGCAATCGGCAAGATAATAGGCGTAATCCGGCGAGCGCGTCATGGAGTTGACCGGCACAGCGACAGCCCCGATTTTTGCGGCGCCGAAAAACGCGGCGATAAATTCCGCGGAATCAGGCAGCGCGATCAGCACGCGGTCACCCGGACGGCAGCCGGAAGCAAGGAGTGCCGCGGCGGTGCGACGCACCAGCACGGCCAGTTCGCCGTAGCTCAGCGCGACCGGCTCGCCGAGGATGGCCATGCGCTGCGGATGCTCGCGCGCAGGCCGCTCGATAAAGTATTCGGCGATGTTGAATTGCCCGGGAATGTCCAGAGCCATCGCGGGGATTCTACTTCGTTTCGGGGTTATGTCCGAGCTTTCGCATGCGCTCCTGCAGTCGTCGCCGGAGGGCCGCGGGCGTGTTGGGATTGAAGGCCACCAGATACCACAGCGGCTGCGTGCGGTCCGCGCTCAGCTTACGCAGCGTGGTCGCGTCCGTGTTGGGATGGCGCGCCACATTTTCGCGGATGGCGGAATAGGTGTGCCGACCGAGCAGGCGCAGTGTTTTTGCGGAAACTTTGGGATGCTCGCTGATGAGCCGCAGCAAATAAAAATCCTCGCGGGGGGCTTTGCGGGCAAAATGCTCCAGCGCCTGTGAAGTAGTCGCGGCATTCAGCACCACGCCGACCTTCTGGTCCCAGTCCGGATTGATGCGGTTGAGCTCGACGGTGCGCGCGTGGATTAATTCCTCAAGCGAGCGGCGCTCCTGGTCCAGCCGACTATCCGGCATGCGCGTGTGTTCCATGGAATCGAGCACGCGCAGCAAGTGTTGGCGCTCGCCAAAAACGATTTGCGAGGTTCTCATGGTCCTGCCCTTTCGCGGGTACCGCACTAAATCTGCCTGCCTCATGCCAGCCTCTCCTTGAGAAGCGTACCCGCTGAACAGGCCATGAAGACCGGAGACACCGATGGCTGCCGGTCGTCGTGCTCTGGCCTGCGAGTCACGCCGGATTATCTTCCCGACTTTTGAGGCAGTAAAGCGGGACGCCTTGAAATGTTCCATCCCCGCAACATGGGGAAGTCAACGGTCTTTAGAACGAAGAACGAAGAAATGGATTGGAATCGCGCTCGCGGCCAATTGTAGTGGCCGGTCCGTGGCCGGGAAAAACGAGTGTGGAGTCAGGCAACGCGAGGAGTTTCGTTCGCAGCGAATGCATGATTTTGTCGAACGATCCGCCCCACAAATCCGTGCGGCCGATGCTTCCGGCAAAGAGCGTGTCGCCGGCAAACAGCATGCCGCCACTCTTCTCAGTTCCCTCCCCCGCGGCCGGCAGATGCAGGCAGAGGCTACCCGGCGTGTGGCCGGGCGTGTGCATCACGGTTGCGGCGAAGCCTCCCCAGCGCACCTGGTCGCCTTCGCGGAGCAGGCCGTCCACATTGGCGATTTCCGGGACAGGCATTCCAATCCACGCCGCCTGCATTTCCAGTGCGCGGTAGAGCTCGAGGTCTTCACTGTGCATCAGCACCGGCGCGCCCGTGGCGTCGTGCAGCTTGCGCAGGCCGCCGACATGGTCAATGTGCGCGTGCGTGTTGACGATGGCGCGCACGGTCAGCTTGTGCCGCGCAAGGATTTCCTGGATGCGTTCTACTTCGTCGCCCGGGTCCAGCACGATGGCCTCGCGCGTTTCCGGGTCGCCGACCAGCGAGCAGTTGCACTGCAACCAGCCCACCGGAAGAATTTCGTGGATCAGTGCGTTGCCCATCGCGTGAAAGTATAGCATCCCGCGAAAAGCGCAAGCGGCCGCGCTCTGATAAGATGTCATCCGCGTAAGAGCTGGAAGGAAACTTTCGCCGATGCCGATCGAATCTCCTCTGCGCCAACAACATCAGGCGTTGGGCGCCAACATGGAACCGTATTTCGACTGCCTTCTTCCCGGGCATTACGCCGATCTCGCCGTGGAATGCAAAACAGCGCGGGAAAGCGCGGCGCTCTTCGACACGAATTACCACGCCATCGCTGCGTTCAACGGGCCGGACCGCGTGCGCTACCTGAACGCCGTGCTCACTAGCGACGTGAAGGGCCTCGCTTATGGGCACGGCTGGCTCGGACGGTTGC
>JAMCWK010000050.1 GCA_023481105.1 Acidobacteriota bacterium
CCGATTCGCTGCGCCGTCTGATGATCTTTGCCCGGCCGGATGCCTCCCAGGGCACCCACACGCTGATGTTGGTCAGCCCGCGCGGGCTCGTGCCTGTGGGAATTCAAATCAACATGGACACTGCCGAGGATGTCCCCGATGGGCCGAAGGACCGGGTAATGAAGAGTAACGGCCGCATCGTCGATCGGCAGCCCGGCGGCGTTCTTGCTGGCCGGAATACGCCGACTGAGGGTGACGATTCTGGCGGAATTTTGCAGCCCATCATCACCCGCGTGGAGCCGGCCTTCCTGAAGCCTGGCGACGTCGTGATAGGCAAGCTTTATGGAGAGAATCTCCGCAGCATAGGTGGCGTGCGTGCCGTTGGCTCGGGCATCGGCATCGAAGTCCTTGAAGTGCAAGACACGGAAATCCGCGTGCGCTTCAATGTCGCCGCCGATTCGGCTGCGGGCTCGCGCATGCTGAGTCTGCGCTTCGACGGTCGTGTGCTCCCCAGCAGCGATAGGAATGCCATGCTGGAAATCCTGGGCGAACGCGTCGCCGCGCCTGCCTCGAAACAAACAGCCGTCCCCACGCTCCAGGAAGCGCCGGTAGAAGTGCCGGAGACTCTTGGAGCATCCGCACCCCGCGGCGCGCGTCACGCGGAAGGAAATGCTACTGCCGCTGCGGCATCATCCTCCCTCGCCGCGCCGGACCTCATGGTTCGAGCGAGCGACATCAGCATGTCTCCCGCAAGTCCGCGGCCGGGCGACAATGTCACTTTCCGCGTCCTCTTGACAAACCGCGGCAAGCAAAATGCCGACGACGTGGAAGTGGAATTCACTCTGAATGGAGCCAACGTCCGCGTGCGCGAACGTTTCAGCGTTTCAGCGGGCGGTTCGCAGTCTTTCCAGGTGGAGTGGCAGGCGTCGGGAACCGGGCGCATCGAGCCGCGTGTGGTGATCGACCCCGAGCGGCGTCTGAATCTTGCCAATCGCACCAACATGACTGCCGCCATGCCGGCCTTCGAACTCTTCTCTGCGGGCGCGGCGGGCCGTGTTCCAACCGCTCTGCGCGAGCGTGGCCAGTTAACTCTGACTTCCAATGGCTGCCAGGGCTTCCGCTTCAGTTCCAGCGGCGAGCAAGCCTGCAATGGAGGCGCGGACTTTGAAGTCCGTGTGGCTCCGCAAGGCGGCGCGCTGCGCATCGAAGCTGATGGCGTGCGCAATCTCGGCGCCGTCGCCTTCGAACAAGCTGCCCTGGCGGCGCGCGGCTCCGCGGCTACCGCGGAAACCGTCCTGCCCGGCAGCGTTTATTTGGTCGAAACGCGTCGTGGCGCTGTGCTCGTCCGCATTCTGGACATTCGTGGGCTCAACTCCATTCGCGCGGCTGCGCCCCCCGCTCTCAGCCGGCCGGGGCTTGGGGATGTGGAGGGGGCTTCACGAGGCGGCGCGAGCGCTCCGCAGAACAGAATCACCCTTGTTCTCGAATGGCAGGCGCTTTCGCAATAGCCGCAAGAAATTGGCAGGCGAAGCTCAGGCGACCCTTTGGGCCTCGGTTGCCATCCAACCTGTTGCACGCTACGGAGGGAATATGCGCCGCATCGCAAAGATGGGGATTGCGCTGACACTTGTCTTGGGACCGGGTGACCTGTCTCTCCTTGCGCAAACGCAGGAACCCAAAAAGCAGGAAAAGCCGCAAAAGAAAGCCGACCCGAAGAAGGCCAAGAAATCCGACGCGCCTCCGCCCTCCGGCGATACGGCCGACCTCGCCACGGAACGCAAGAACCTCACGCGCGTGCTCCGTGCGCTTTCCGATGCCGTGGAGGGCAATTCCCCCCGGCGCCTCCGCGACATTGTGGACGAGCGCTTCTACGATTTCCCGCGCTTCGAAGACCAGGTCACCGACTTCCTTCGCGACAATGCCGAGCTGCGCATGCATTTTCGCGAGTCCACCGCAGAAGTGAAGGGCGACAAGGCCACCCTTATCGTGGATGCGGACATGACCTATGCGCTCAAGGCCAGCGCCTCGGTAGAAAAAAAGCGCCGCGAGCGCATCCAGTTTGATTTCGTGCGCACCGCTACCGGCTGGAAGATTTTCGAAATCACCCCCCGCCGCTTCTTCACGCCCTGACCAAACGGCGTCGCGCTTCCAAACCGGAGAGGATTTTTCGTTCTCTCCGGTTTTCCTTTTTCGTGCACGGTTTGTCTGCCCGCACGCTAAAATATCCCGCTCATGTCTCGCCGTTCCCGCCAACAGAAAGCAACGTCCCAAACCGCCGCGCCCCCTGCGCGCGCGCCTCGCAGCGCGGCTTGGTGGCATGTGCTTTTGCTGGTCGCCGTCACCTTTGCGGTGTACGGCAACGCCCTCGGCAACGGTTTCGTCTCCGACGACGATTTCCAAATCCTCGGCAACCGTCTCATCACCGACTATCACAACCTGCCCAGACTATTCACCACCCACGTGTGGGCCTTCGCTCACCAGCAGTTGACCAACTACTATCGCCCGCTCTTCACTTCGTTTTCGATGCTCGAATATTATTTGTTTGGATTCGACCCCTTCCTCTGGCACCTTGCCAATCTCGGATTTCATCTTGCCGCGCTGCTCGCTGCCTATTTTCTGATTCGCACGCTGGCCGGCGAGGAGCTGGCCGTCTGGGCGAGCCTGTGGTTTGCGCTGCACCCCATCCACGTCGAAAACGTGGTGTGGGTGGCTGTTCTGCCCGACCTGTTGTGCGGGTTTGCGTTTTTTGCCGGCCTGCTTGCGTATCACGGAGCGCGCGAAGGTCGCAAGCCGCTTCTGAATTTCGGCCTGGCCGCGCTCAGTTTTGCCGTGGCGCTTTTCTTGAAGGAAACGGGAATGGTCTTCCCTGCCCTGCTGCTGGCCTATGAGTTCTTCTACCGGCGCGAGTCGCCGCGCGCTATCCTTCGCGGCTTCGCGCGTTATCTCCCGTTCGCCGCCGTTTTCAGCTTTTATCTCGCGATGCGCCTGCACGCTCTGGGAAAGTTTGCGCCCGCCGCGGGCACCTACTTCAAGCTCACGCCCTGGGAAATGTTTTGCTCCGTGCCGGTGCTGTTTGCGCAGTATGCCTGGAAGCTCATTGCGCCGCTCAATCTGAACTACTACTACGTGTATCACCCGGTCCGCGAGTTCGGCTGGCAGACTTTGGTCTCGTTTCTGCTGATTGCCGCGCTCGTGACGGCAATGTTTTGGCTGCGGAGCCGCCAGCCGCTGCTCTCCAT
>JAMCWK010000027.1 GCA_023481105.1 Acidobacteriota bacterium
TTCCACGCCAATGAAGAGCAGCTCACCGCCTGGTTTGTCGAGGCCGGCTGCCATCCTGATGCGGTGACGTTTGTCCGTGACCGCTTCACAGGCCAGCCGCGCGGCTTCGGCTTCGTCGAAGTCGGCAACGATGAAGAGGCGGACAAGGCCATCGCCAGCTTGAACGGCAAGGAGTTCATGGGCCGCACGCTGGTGGTCAATGAAGCGCGTCCTCCCCGCGAAGGCGGCGGGCGCGGGCCCGGCGGCGGTGGTGGTGGCGGCGGACGCGGACGCGGCGGCGGGGGCGGCGGACGCGGCGGCCACGGCGGCGGTGGCGGCGGTGGCGGTCGCCGCGACTGGTAGGTTCAGCGCCCTTCTCTCTTCTTGTCATTCTGAGGCCCGATGCCTCTTGTCGGGCCGAAGAATCCCTCCCCGTGGCTCAGCCACCTCGAAGTGCGGCGGCTCGACGCCGCTTTGCTTTTTCGCGCCTCACCGCGAGTCCCCGCTCGGTTTCTCCTTGAGTTATCCCTACCTTCCTGCCTACAATTCGCCTCCAGTGCCCACCAGGAAGCTGGACGAAGCTTGACCGGAGACGAACAAAAAGCGAAAATACTGCAAATGGACAAGATGAACCAAGCTGACCGGCCCGGCGGGGAGGAGTTGCAACATCTCAAGCGGGTGTCCCGTGTCAAGCACGTGATCTTAGAAAACTACCTTCCTCCTTGGGCGAAGATTCTAGGATCAAGAAACAGCCAGTTAGCGTACGTTGATTGTTTTGCGGGACCCGGACAATATGAAATGGACGGTAAGCCAGTCAAAGGCTCTCCAGTTATCGCGGTCGAGGCGGCCATAAAACTCGTGCGAAGCAGGCACGTGGAGAGCCTGCTTTTGCATCTAGTCGATAATGAACCCAGACAAGTCGAGCGACTGGAAACTCACCTTAAAGATCTACAGCCGTACCCGCCGAATTTAACAGTAACGGTAACCTGTGCTGATTCTAGATCATTTGTTCCAAAACTACTTCAAGACCTCCATCCGCAAGTGCCGGCCTTTTTTTTCATCGACCCCTACGGGCACCCTCTGCCGCTCCCAGTAATCAATAGGATCCTTCGTCGAGAGCGCACTGAGGCGCTCATTAATTTGATGTGGTTTCGGATAAATATGGACTTGTCTAACCCCGCGATGCAATCACACTTGGACGAGTTATTCGGCGATGATGACTGGCACAATCAGCCGTTCATGCAAATGCACCGCGACAAACGTGAGAGAGCATTTCTTGCATATTTCATATCGCGACTTGGAGCCGCGCATGCCCTCCAGTTCAGGATTCGACACGACGCCGAGGATATTCAGGGTGGTCATCGAACCAAGTATTATCTTCTTCATTTAAGCAATCACGTAAGGGCTGCTCTTTTGATGAAAGACATTATGTGGCACTTGGGAGATGAGAAAGGGACGTTTGATTATTCCGGGAAGTTTCAAGGAGTCCTTATCTCGGAGACGCTGACCGAACAAGAATTGAGAGATATCCTGTTACGAAAGTTCAAAGGCAAAGAAGTCAGTTTCGATGAGTTGCGTGAACAAACTTGGGAGCTTCCATCCATCCCAAAGGACTATCGAGCCGTTTTGAGACCGATGGAGGGCAAGGAGATCACAATTCTTCGAATTACATCTAAGAAGACCGGAATTGGCGGCGCTGACCGAATTCGTTTCAAGTAATCGCAGGAGGGACTCATGAGTTCCAACTCAACCATCGAGTGGACAGATGCCACGTGGAACCCCGTGCGGGGCTGCACCAAAATCAGTCCCGGCTGCAAGAACTGCTATGCCGAGACTTTTGCGGAGCGCTTTCGGGGAGTGAAGGGCCACCCCTATGAGCAAGGCTTCGACCTGCGCCTGGTGCCGGAGAAACTTGCCGAGCCCCTGCGTTGGCGCACACCCAAAATGATCTTTGTGAACTCGATGAGCGATTTGTTTCACGAAGGCGTACCGGAGGACTATATCGTCGCCGTTGCCAAAGTCATGGCCGCCGCGAAGTGGCATACATTCCAGGTCCTCACCAAGCGATCCAAGCGGATGAAGGAGCTTCTCAACACGACAATGAAGTTTGCAGCCACGCAACAGCACATTTGGTGGGGTGTTAGCGTGGAGAACAAGCAACATGGCCTCCCCCGCATCGAGCACCTTTGCTCTGCTCCCGCAGCAGTTCGGTTCCTCTCCATCGAACCGCTCCTCGAAGACTTGGAAATACTGAAACTCGGCGGAATCAGTTGGGTGATCGTAGGCGGTGAAAGCGGTCCTGGCGCCAGGCCGATCGAGAAGGAATGGGTGTTGTCAATCAGGGACCAATGCCGTCGTGCAAAGGTTCCATTCTTCTTTAAGCAGTGGGGCGGGGTGCGAAAATCCGTCGCAGGCCGAAAGCTCGAGGGGAAGACCTACGACCAGTTTCCGAAAAGATTCGAGCATCCAATCATGGATGCGGAAAGGCGTTTCGCTCTCGCGGAAATGATTGAAGCCCCGTTCAAAATGAACACGCTCATAAACATTTGCGTGCCGGGCCCAAGAAGTTACGCTGCCGCATCTTAATTGGACTCTGCTCCCTAATCTTATTTTTCTGTTCTTTCCCCTTGACAAGGATTTCTCCATAAGCTATAATTTGTAGGTGAATGGAGTCTTTAAGATTAGTTTCTGCTACACCCCTCAATTCCTGATCCCTGTCTCTTTTCGCTCAGTAACCAACCCCTTTCGAATGAACACTTATGCCGCGTTTGCCATTCAAACCCTTTGCAATCAACACTTACACTTTTCAGGTAGGGGGGAGGGGGTCGCACGAACAGAGTGTCAGCAAAACCCATCAAATCCGCAGCCTGCTGATTCGCCAATGGTTGTGTGTTTGATGCAAAATGCATCAAACTCACAAATCCAATTCTTTCTTGGTCTTATGGACTCGATGACCCCGGGGGGAGGGGGTGTCTGCAATCCTTCAAACTTTCAGACTTTCCAATTTCCCAACTACGCTTTCCACGCGGCCGGAGACGAAGCGAAAGCGCTCCGTTTGCGCGCTATCCACGCCGCGGCGGACCAGCGCGCGCACGTCGAGCGCGGCCTCGGCGGCGTCGAGATCCGCGACGGTGGCGTGCAGCGCGGGCACCCTGGGCAGAAACACCGGGCAGCAGTCGTGAAACGGCTCGGCGGAAATATCATGCGTGCCGATGCGCTTGGCGAGTTCGATGATTTCGATTTTGTCATCGCCGGCCAGCGGACGAAACACCGGCATGCGCGTGCAGTCGCCCACGGCAACCATGTTTTTCAGCGTTTGCGAGGCCACTTGCCCCAGGCTGTCTCCGGCAACGATGGCCAGAGCGTGATCGCGGCGCGCGAGTTGCTCGGCGATGCGCAGCATCAGGCGCCGGTAGAGCAGCAGGCGAAATGTTTCTGGCGCGTCGCGCACCACTTCGCGCTGGATGCCTTCGAACGGAACCAGGAAAAGTTTCGAGGTGAACTGCCACGGCGTGAGCGTGCGCACCAGCTCGCGCGCGACGTGCACCGACGATTCCCCCGGCCGCGCCCCGCCGCCGTAAAAATGCGCGAAGCTCATGTGCGCGCCGCGCTTCATCATTTTCCATGCGGCCACGGCGGAATCGAATCCGCCGCTCAGCAGGCAGAGCATGCGCCCGCCGGTGTTGGGCGGCAGGCCGCCGGGGCCGGGAATGCGCCGCGCATAGACCAGCGCTGGGCCGGGCGGGATCTCGATGCGGCAGGTCAGCTCGGGATGGTCGAGATCCACGCGGACGTCACGCCCCGCCGCGCGTAGGTTGTCCAGCAGGTGGCCGCCAACCGCGCGCTCGATGGTCATCACGGTATGCGGGAAGGATTTGTCGCTGCGCTTGGCGCGGACAGCAAACGTGGAGAATTTTTCCGGCGCGACTTCCTCCCACGCCGCGCGGCAAAGCGCGTCAAGGTCGCGCTCAACGGGGCGCACCACAGCAAATGAGGAAATGCCGGAGACGCGCCGCAGCCGGGCAATGGCTTCCGGGAGATGCGCTTCGTCGTCCAGTTCGATGAGCAGGCGGTCACCGGGGCGGCCGATGCGCGCGACGCTCAGGCCATCGAGCGCGCGGCGCAACGCGAGCGACAGCTTGGCCAGGAAGAAATTGCGGTTGCGGCCTTTGAGCCACAATTCGTGATAATGCACGACAATGACCGGCTTGTTCACCGCAACATTTCCCTGTGGAATTGCGTCTCTTCTGTAGCGCGGGGTTTATCCTCGCGCGGTCGCGGGCGTGAAGCCCGCGCTACATCGCCGCATCCAATGAGTCGAGTATAACAGCGGTTTTACGGCTTGTCTGCGTTTTGGGGCGTCACCCGCGCGTAACATTTCTGTGCGGGAAGGGTTGTAGAAGGGTACGAAGTAGGCTAGAGTGCCGCCCACGCGGCCCTGCCCCGACCCCGGGAGCCGCGGTGGGCCATCCCGAAGCTCCGGGATGGCATCAGATATATGCGAGCGCTCTGGTCCCCCGCAGTAGCGGGAGGTGCAGATGTGGGTTCGCAGCGATTGGCGGGAATTCTTCCGAATAGCCGGCCGGCGGTGGTACAAGTTCCGGCCGCCACGGCCCGTGGATGTGTCCGGCCGCGGGCGCGTGTCGCCGACGGAAGGCTTCAGCCTGCGTGAGTTGGACGACGCCGGGATCAGCATCGAGCAGGCGCAGACTTTCGGCCTGCCGGTGGACTGCGGACGCGTCAGCGCCTACGGGCCCAATGTCTCCGCCCTGCGCGATTTCGTGCGCGCCGCGCGCGGCGGCGGTTAGCCTTTTCGTTCCTCCCCTCTTGACGCAAAACCCCATTCCTGTACACTGCATTTTCCGCCTGTTTTTTAGCCGGTGGGATTGGAAATGGAAGAGGTAGAGAGCCAACACGAACTAGAGTATCCGCACCGCGAAGCAGCCTTCTTCTACGGCCTGTACCTGCGCGGCCATTCGCCGGAGAATCTGCGGCGGGATATCGAGGTGCCCGCCGACGTGCTCGCCAAATGGCACCGCGAAACGGAGCGCGAGCCGGAGCAGCGCGGGCGCTTCTTCCGCATCGTGGAGTTCCGGCGCAACGTGCTGGCCATCTTCGAATCGCTCATCGGCCACGACGGCAAAACGCAGCGCCTGCAATAGCAACCCTCGCTTTTTGCGCCTGCATCCTGTTTCGTTGACAGTTCCGCGCGCACCGTTTACACTCGATTTGCTTGAGCCGCCGCAGTTTTTTTTGCTGGCTTCTACTCCCCGGTAGCTCAATGGTAGAGCATTCGGCTGTTAACCGAAGGGTTGCTAGTTCGAATCTAGCCCGGGGAGCCACACACCTTGTCCTTTTACGTCTACGTACTGTCCAACCCCGAAGGCAAGACTTATGTGGGCCAGACCAGCGACCTTTTGCACCGCCTCTCCCAACATAATGACGCCGATTGCCGATTGACTCTCCACACCAAGCGCCACGCTGGCCCTTGGCAGTTGCTCTACAGCGAACGATTTCCAACACGTGCGGCTGCTATGCGCCGTGAAAGGGAACTCAAGACGGGCAAAGGACGTGAGTGGATCCGCCGAACGCTCATGCTCGGTAGTTAATTCGCCGCGGCGAATTGCTATTTCGAATCTAGCCCGGGGAGCCATTTTTTAGAATTTTCACATAGCGCCTAATCAGTGCGCGGGCTTCCATCCCAAGACAGAAGCACAAAGTGGGTCTCAGATTCCAATCTGCGCTGCTAAATCGGCGGCCATGCCTTGCACTCCGCCACACTGAGCGAAGAGACCGAAGGGGTCCCGGATTGAACGCGAATCACTCCATCCGAGGTGGAACAGAAGCTTCTTGTGCCGGTGGTGCCGGGTGTGACGGGCGCAGCCACCACCACATATTCCTCGCATTGGCCTAGCTTGCAGACAGCAGTCAGTCGAAAGCGATATCCGGATTTCACACACCACGCTTCGCCGGTGCAGCTTGGATTGGCCAAAGTATCATCCAAGAGATTCGCGTGTTCCCGCGATTCCGTGTCTGCTCCTCGTGGGTCTGGCCCGAGGGCGGCCAAGTTAAGCGCAAAGCGTCGCTGGGGATAAGACGTGGCATAGACAACCTGGGCCGTGTTCACCGAGCGTAGGTTGCCGACGGCGCTCGCCTCATTGGCAGCTATTCTTGAACGCAGCAAGTTGGGAATTGCGATGGCAGCCACGACCAACACTGCGCCGGCGTCAAACGCAGGACTGGTGGTCACCTGGCGGATTGCCGCGTCCTCGCCATACACGGAGACAACCGCCGGAGTTGTTTCTGCCGCGTCTTGAGTCATTGAATCGGCCAACTCTGGGGCCAGCCGCTGCAACTGAAGCACCGTCATGGCGATCGGGTCCAAGTACAGCAATGCCGAAGCCTCCGCGGAGTGGCCTGGTGGCAGCGCGGCCAGGAATTTCCCGGACTTGGCCAGCGATCCGCCGGAGCGATGCAGAAGAATGGCGTCTGCAACAACGTCGCGACTCGCACCCACAACCAGATATCCGTCCATGAGCGAGTAGCCGATTTCCATGGCGCCCTGCGCGGAGGGAATTCGGACCGTATGATACGTGACGCCGCCTTCCTCTTTATGCTCCACCTCGAATTGCGCGGCAGCCAGTATCGTATTCAACGTTTGTTGCAAGCGATCGGCATCCTTGACCGAGAGCATCGCCCTCCATGCGGGCAGCGGTGGAGTCAAGCTGTCCAGCTCCACGGTAAGCTCGCCTCCCAAATAGCTGAGCAGATCGTCCTTCAGCCTGAGGTTCAATGCCTGCTCGAATTTCGCCAGAGACGCGAATGGGCCCGAATTCGAAGGACCGGCGAGCTCCTTCACATGCTCAAACATCTGCGCCGGGTTCTTGAATGCCAATGTGACGGCCACGCTGGCCTTGGGAGAAACAAAATCCAGGCTGCCCAGGGGGCCGGAATTTGCGATCCAGGAAGCGATTCCATGCCGTGGCGCGGTAAAGCTCAATTCCGCCTGGCTGACGGATCTGCCGGCCACAGGCTTGTGCGACCAAACGAAGTACTTCAGGTCGGCGAATCCGGTGCGCTGGAAAGTCGCGTCTTGCTTTGTGCCGGGAGGGAGCCGGTTCAGGATTTCGCGCAAATCAACGGCTGTCAAAATCGTCAAGCCGCCTTGATACTCCTGTACAGCCCGCTGCCCAAATGGAGTGGCGACAAACTCCCGGCTACCCGCGTCCAGCCGGGCATTAAACCTGCGCAAGGTGGCGAGATCGAGCGACGCAAGGACATAGTCAGGCCGGACGAGCACTACGAAATCCTGTTTCGGGCCCGCGTCCGTTGCGGCGGCAAGTTCGTCGAGGTCCAACACGCGCACGGCCGGCTTCGATTTGCCGGCAAGTTGATCGAGCCACTGTTGAATGAATTCCTTCAGGCCCGGCTTTCGGATTTCCGCAACCAGCAGCAGGCTGGGCTCCTGCGCTTCCATTGCGCCCGACACCACAATTTCTTCGCCCAGATATTGGTGGAGCTGATCGAATTTCTCCAGCGCGTCCAGCACCTTGGGCCCGGCGGCGGCCAGTTCGCCGTGCTCCCACCAATCGCGGAGTACAGAGTTGTCCTTTAGCTCTTGACGGAAAATCTTCAGCGCCTGGCTCGCGACATCGCCATAGTTCGGAAAAGCAGCAGAAGACATCGTCGATTTCGGCAACAGGGGCAGGAGACGGCTTTCGGCTCGCGCCGGCGGAAACTGAATGTTGCTTTGAAGCTTCAAGACCAGCTCGCCGAGCTCGGGCAGCAATCCAGGATACTTGCTCAAATCCCTGGCCCACGGCGTATCGGCTTTTTGGCCGGCGGGCGGGTTCTGGGCCAGGCTTGCCAAGCCAAAGAAACAAGTCGCGGCGATGATTGCCGCGCATTTGACAAATGCACGGCGTGCTGGCCAGAGAGATCGCACGTATCCCATTTCGCTCCCTCCTAGATGGGCAAAGGATAGACTGATCGTCCAACTTCCACAACTGCAACATGATTGACGGCCGGCACCGTGCCAGCTACGCGGTGGCCCGCGCGATCAGGGCAGACGAGTCATGCCCGCTGAGCTGTTTCGACAAAATCGTTCGGCCAGAAGTACGGAGTGGGGGCTAGTGCGGGCTAGCTGTGGCGGGAAAGGGTCTGCGCAAATTCCGGGCAGGGGCGGGCGAACTCGACGCCGATTTCCACGCTGCGCGCGTCGCGGAAGCGCTGGTGGACCACAAAGCACTTCTGTTCTTCCTGGGTGAGGTCGTTGGTCAGCAAAAGCTTCTGGCCGTGTCGCAGGCCGGTGGAAAGTGTGAGCAGGCCGCCATCCTCGCTGACGTACTGCAAGTAAGCGCGCTCGTGGAAGGGGTCGCGGCAGGAGAGGTGGCCGTACACAAACACGGGCACGCGCGTGGACAGGCGGCGGCTGCGGCGGCGGTCAGGTGCGGCCGCGCGCGATTGCTGGGCCATTCGAAGTGCATCGAAAATCTGACTCACCGAAACTCCTCCGCAAGTTCCGATCTGTCGCTATGGAGGATGCCACTGGGAATTGCTGCGGCCAAGAGTACTTCGGTACCTCGAGTTTTCCAACTAAAATTTACGGGAGGCAGTACTTCCGGGCCGGGCCGCCTTGCCACGATGCCGGGGCGGGCATAGAATCCGCTCATTCGGAGTTCAGACGCGAATGCGTGGCGGTTCGCGTCAGCAAAAATGAGCGAGAATACCCAAGCAACACCGCCAGCCACCATCACGCCGGACGGCCGCGGCTTCTGGAGCTTGATTGCCACGCAGTTCCAGGTGGCGTTCAGCGACAACACGCTGAAAAGCCTGGTGAGTTTTCTGATCCTGGGCCGCGCGCTGCCGCAGGAAAAGAGCGACCTGCTGGTGTCCGGCGTGGCGGCCATCTTCTCCGCGACGTTCATTCTTTTCTCCATGACCGGCGGATTCCTCGCTGACCGCTACAGCAAACGCAGCGTCACCATTGCCGTCAAGATCTTTGAAATTGGCGTGATGCTCGTGGCGCTGGCCGGATTGCTGTTCGACCATTTGCCGGTGCAGATCGCCTCCGTGTTTCTGATGGGCGTGCACAGCGCGCTGTTCAGCCCGTCGAAGTACGGCCTGCTGCCGGAGCTGCTGCCGCAGAAGCGGCTTTCGTGGGGCAACGGCGTGCTGGAGTTGACCACATTCCTCGCCATCATCGGCGGCACTGTCGCGGCCGGGTTGATGGCGGAGGCTTACGCCGGCCGACAGGTTTGGTCGGGCGCCATCCTGGTTGGCGTTTCCCTGTTCGGACTGATTGCCAGCCTGGGCATCGCGCGCGTGCCGGCGGCGGCGCCAACCAAGAAATTGCGCATCAATTTCGTCGGCGATTTCTTCGAGAAGATGAGCGAAGTACGCCGCGACCGCGTGCTGTGGCTGGCGGTGCTTGGCAATACGTACTTCTGGGCGCTGGGCGCGCTGCTGCTGCTGAACATCCTGGTGTACGGAAAAGAAACTCTGGGCGCGGACGCGTCGCAAATCAGCTATCTACAGGCGGGCGTGGCCATCGGCATCGGCGTGGGCAGTTTTGCGGCCGGCTACCTTTCCGCGAACAAAATCGAATTGGGCCTGATCCCGTGCGGCGCGCTGGGCATCAGCGTGCTGTGCGCAGTGCTCGGCACGCCGCA
Source organism: Acidobacteriota bacterium (assembly GCA_023481105.1). Lineage (GTDB taxonomy): Bacteria > Acidobacteriota > Terriglobia > Acidiferrales > UBA7541 > JACQDE01. The sequence goes on from JAMCWK010000027.1 coordinate 9,651, forward strand.
GCTATCGTACGGCGCAGTGCTGGCGAACCTGGGCCTGCTGGGAATGTTCGCGGGATTTTTTGCGGTGCCGGTGAACGCGCTGATCCAGCACCGCCCGGATGAGTCGCGCAAGGGCGGCATCATCGCCGCGTCGAACCTGCTTTCCTTTGTCGGTATTTTTCTGGCCACGGGAATTTTCTACGGGCTGAAGGCGCTGCTGGGATTTTCTCCCGGGCAGATTTTTCTGGCGAGCGCGCTGATCACGTTTGTCGCCACGGTGTACGTGCTGTGGCTGCTGCCGGAAGCGTTGGTGCGGCTGGCGCTGCTGTTGATGACCAAGACGGTGTACCGCATCCGCGTGGAAGGCCGCGACAACATTCCGGAAAAAGGCGGCGCGCTGTTTGTGTCCAATCATCTTTCCTTCGTGGACGCTGCGTTGCTCACCGCTTCCACCGACCGCTTTATCCGCTTCATCATGTTCAAGGGCATCTACGATCACCCGCTGGTCTGGCCCTTCGCGCGCATCATGCAGGCCATTCCGATTTCTTCCCTGCTGCGGCCGCGGGAAATGATTCATGCGCTGCGCACGGCGAGCGAAGCCATACGCAATGGCGAAGTGGTATGCATTTTTGCCGAAGGACAAATCACGCGCATCGGGCAGATGCTTCCCTTTCGCCGCGGATTCGAACGCATCATGAAGGATGTGGATGCGCCGATTATTCCCGTGCACCTGGACGGCGTATGGGGCAGCATCTTCAGCTTCGAGAGCCGCCGATTTCTCTGGAAAATTCCGCGCGCGCTGCCATACCCGACGACGGTGAGCTTCGGCAAGCCGCTGCCAGCCACGGCTACGGCGATGGAGGTGCGCCAAGCCGTGCAGGAATTGGCCAGCGAAGCGTTCCGGCACAAGCGGAAGCGGCTGAAGACGCTGCACCGCGCGTGGCTGCTCAATGCGCGCTGGCACCCGTTCCGGTTCGCCATGGCCGACCCGCGCGTGTCCAAGTTGCGCTTTGGAAACGCGCTGGTGAAAACGATTTTTCTTGCGCGGCGCCTGCGCAGGGAATGGCGCGGGCAAAAGATGGTCGGCATCCTGCTGCCGCCGTCGGTGGCCGGAGCGCTGGTGAATTTCGCGGCGCTGCTGTGCGGAAAAATTCCCGTCAATCTGAACTACACGGCGTCGGACGAGGTCATCGCCTTTTGCGCGCAGCAGTGCGGGCTGGAAACGGTGGTGACGTCGCAGGCGTTTCTGGAGCGCGTCAAGCTGCAAGTGCCCGGGCGCACCATTTTGCTGGAAGTGCTGGCGGACCAGCCGCGCGTGACGGAAAAGCTGGCGGCGCTGGCGATGAGTCTGACATTTCCCGCGGGCGTATTGGAACGTGCGCTGGGGCGCGAAAAGAAAGTGACGCTGGACGATTTGGCGACGGTGATTTTCTCCAGCGGAAGCACGGGCGAGCCCAAGGGCGTGATGCTCACGCACTACAACGTGATGGCCAACGTGGAGCAGGTGACGCAGGCGCTGGGCTTTCGGCACACCGACCGCATCTGCGGCATTCTGCCGTTCTTCCATTCCTTCGGATACACGGTGACCATCTGGCTGCCCGCGGCGCTCAGCGCCAGCGTGGTGTATTACCCGAACCCGCTCGACGCGCAGGCGATCGGCACGATGGTGCGCGAATACCGCGCCAACTATTTACTGGCCACGCCGACGTTTTTGCAGGCGTACATTCGCCGCGTCGCGCCGGAAGATTTCGGCAGCCTGGAGACGGTCATCGTCGGCGCGGAGAAACTTTCGCAGCGCACGGCAGAGGCGTTCGAAGAGCGCTTCGGCGTGCGGCCGCTCGAGGGCTACGGCTGCACGGAGTGCGCGCCGGTGGTGGCGGTGAACACGCGCGATTTCCGCGCGCCGGGATTCCGCCAGGTGGGCGCCAAGCGCGGACGCATCGGCCATCCGCTTCCGGGCGTCAGCGTGCGCATCGTGGACCCCGACACCATGCAGCCGCTGCCGCTGGACACACCGGGGCTGATGCTGGTCCGCGGGCCCAACGTGATGCAGGGCTACCTGGGCCGGGCCGACAAAACCGAGGAAGCGCTGCGCGACGGCTGGTACGTCACCGGCGACATCGCCTCCATGGACGAGGACGGCTTCCTCACCATCACCGACCGGCTGGCGCGCTTCAGCAAAATCGGCGGCGAGATGGTGCCGCACTTGAAGGTCGAGGAAAAATTACACGAACTGGCGGGAGCGACGGAGCAAACGTTTGTGGTCACCGGCGTGCCCGACGGCAAGAAGGGCGAGCGGCTGGTGGTGCTGCACACGCTGCCGGATGACAAAATCAAAGAAATCACGGAACAGCTCGCGAATTCCGACTTGCCGAATCTGTGGGTGCCGCGCACCAACCAGTATTTTCATGTGGAAAAACTTCCCTACCTCGGCTCCGGCAAGCTGGATTTGAAGCGCGTGCGCGATGATGCGGTGAAGCTGTCGCCGGAAAACTAACGGATGCGCGGCGCTTTCCGCTATACTGGCGCAGCCCGTCTTCCGCATGGATACATCCTCCATCATCACTCTTGCCCTGGGCTTCGCGCTGGGACTGCGCCACGCCACGGACGCCGACCACATCGTGGCCGTCAGCACTCTGGTGAGCAATGCCGGCGGAGCGCGGCGCGGGGCGACGATTGGCGCGTTCTGGGGCGCAGGGCACCTGCTGACGATTTTTCTGATTGGCAGCGTGCTCGTCATGCTTCGCCTGAAGATTCCGCCGCGCGTGGAATGGGCGCTGGAGTTGATGGTCGCGCTGGTGCTGATTGGCCTTGGCGTCACAACGATTTTCAAGTGCTTCACCGGCCGCTTCCATTTTCATCAGCATCAACACGGCGAGGGCGCGCACGCGCACTTGCATTTCCATGCCGCGACCCAGCCGGCCCACGAACACAACAGCCATTCGCCGCAACTGGCGCACCATCGCGCGCCGCTGCTGCTGGGCATGGCGCACGGGCTCGCGGGCACGGCGGGACTGGCGCTGCTGGTGCTGACGTCCATTCCCACGCGAACGCTGGGCATCCTCTACCTGATTGTGTTCGGGCTGGGCGCGCTGGCGGGCATGGCGGCGTTTGGCCTGGTGCTGGGCGGAGCATTTGCTGTGCCGCCGGAGCAAGCGACGAGGCGGTTGAAATGGCTCAACGGCATGCGCCTGCTGGCCGGCGCAAGCAGCGGCGCGCTCGGAGTCGTGCTGGTGTACCGCGCGTTTTTGCCGCAGGCGTGGCCGTTCTAGATTTCTTGTAGCACAGGCTAATAGCCTGTGCTACTCCCGCGCGAAAATTGCACAGGCTGGCAGCCTGTGCTACGAAAAACCTCTTTCCCTTCTCCACCCCGAAAAAGTAGGATACGCGCGCAAGGTGCGGTCGAAGACCCCGGCGAGGTGCAACCATGAAAGACAGCAGAGGATTGTGGCGGCAAGCAGGAATTTTGCTGGCGAGCATACTCATTCTTTTTGGCGCGCTGCCTGCAGATTCGCAGGAACGCGCAAAGCCAAAATATGATCCAGCACTTTTTAGCGGAATGCGCTGGCGGCTGATCGGGCCGTTTCGCGGCGGACGCTCGATTGCGGTTGCGGGTGTTGTGAGCGATCCACATACGTACTACATGGGCGCGGTGGGCGGCGGCGTGTGGAAGACCACCAACGGCGGCAACACGTGGACGCCGCTGACCGACAAGTGGACGGTGAGTTCCATCGGCAGCATCGCCGTGGCCGACTCCGATCCCAACGTGGTGTACGTGGGCACAGGCGAATCGTGCATCCGCAGCAATATTTCTCCCGGCGACGGCATGTACAAATCCACCGACGCGGGAAAAACGTGGAAGCACATCGGCCTGCGCGAGACGCAAGCCATCAGCAAAATCGTGGTGCATCCGAAGAACGCGGACATCGTGTACGTCGCCGCGCTGGGCCACCCCTGGGGGGCGAACGCGGAGCGCGGCGTCTTCCGCACCATGGACGGCGGCAAGACGTGGGAGAAAGTGCTCTACAAGGACGACAAGACGGGTGCCATTGATATCGCCATGGACCCCAACAATTCGACGATTCTATTCGCGGCATTGTGGGAAGGCTGGCGCACCCCGTGGGGCATGAACAGCGGCGGGCCCAACAGCGCGCTCTACAAATCCACCGACAGCGGCAGCACGTGGAAGCAAATCCAGGGGCGCGGCTGGCCGGAGGGCATCGTCGGAAAAATCGGCGTGGATGTGAGCAAGGCGGATTCCAACCGCGTGTATGTCATCCTCGAAGCGCTGGAAGAAAAGGGCGGCGTGTACGTATCGAACGACGGCGGCAATAGCTGGACGCACCCCACGGACGACCACCGCCTGCGCCACCGACCGTGGTACTACACCCACGTGGCCGCGGACCCGCAAGAAGTGAATACGATGTATGTGCTGAACACCGGCGTGTTCAAGTCCACCGATGGCGGGAAGACCTTCGCTCCTCTCGGCGGCATACCCCACGGCGACCACCACGACTTCTGGATTGACCCGAACAACAACAAGCGCCTGGTGGATGCGAACGATGGCGGCGCCACGGTGAGCATTGACGGCGGGCAGTCGTGGACGCGCGAGGACACGCTGCCGACCGCGCAGTTCTATCACATCACCGCGGACAACGACTGGCCCTACCGCATTTGCGGAGCGCAGCAGGACAACTCCAGCGTGTGCATTCGCTCGCGTAGCGACCGCGGTACCATCGGCCCGTGGGACTGGGGCCCGGTGGGCGGCGGCGAAGCGGGCTACATCAGCGTGGACCCGAAAAATCCGGACATCGTGTATGCCGGCGAGTATTACGGCATTCTGACGCGCTTCGACCGGCGCACCGGACAAGCGCAGAACGTCAGCGTCTGGCCGGACAACACGGACGGCTGGGGCGCGGAAACACTGAAATACCGCTTTCAGTGGACGATGCCGATCCTCGTCTCGCGCTTCGATCCCAGCGTGGTCTATTACACCGGCAACGTCGTCTTCCGCACCACCAATGGCGGCATGAGCTGGGACGTCCTCTCGCCGGACTTGACGCGCAACGACAAGACGAAACAGCAGCGCTCTGGCGGGCCCATCACCGGCGAAAACATCAGCATGGAGTATTACAACCTGATCTTCAGTTTCGCGGAATCGCCGCTGGACAAAAACGTGTTGTGGGCCGGCGCGGACGACGGGCTGATCCACGTCTCGCGCGACTTCGGCAAGACGTGGACCAACGTCACGCCGAAGGACATGCCCGAGGGCCGCGTGAGCCAACTTGACGCTTCGCCGCACGACCCGGGCACGGCGTACATCGCGCTGGACCGCCACGAGTTCGACGACTTCAAGCCGTACGTGTGGAAGACCAGCGACTTCGGCAAAACCTGGAAGCAGATCGGCACGGGCATCAGCGAAACGGCTTTCGTGCGGGCCGTGCGCGAAGATCCCAAACGCAAGGGCCTGCTCTTTGCAGGCACGGAAACCGGCGTGTGGGTATCGTTCGACGACGGCGCCAACTGGCAGGGGCTGCAACTGAACCTGCCGGTTTCGCCCATCCGCGACCTCATCGTGAAGGACGACGACCTGGCGGTGGCCACGCACGGCCGGGCGTTCTGGATACTGGACGATATTTCGCCGCTGCGACAGATGAGCGACGAAATTGCCAAGTCTGACGTGCACGTCTTCACGCCAAGTACCGCGATACGGGTGCGCGGCGGAGGCAGCCGGGGCGGAGCTTTTACGGGAGCAAACCCGCCGGCCGGAGCACAGATCTACTACTACTTGAAAGCGGAGCAGAAGGAAGAGATAACGCTCGACACCCTCGACGCGGCGGGGAACGTTGTTCCCAAGTTCTCGGCCAAACCGCAGCCGAGCGAGGAACTGGCGCTGCAACAGGCTCAAATGGGTGGCCGCCGCGGCGGGCCTCCGAGCTTGCTGCCGGTGACGAAAGGCATGCACCGCTTCGGCTGGAACTTCCGGTACGAAATGCCGGAATTCGTGTCCACGGTCATCTGGGACAACGGCGCACCGCGCGGGCCGATTGCGTTGCCCGGCAAGTACACCGCGCGCCTGAACGTAGCGGGGAAAAGCTACACCGCATCTTTTGATGTGAAGCTCGACCCGCGCGTGAAGGTCACCACGGCAGAGCTGCAAAAGCAGTTTGATCTCAACTCACAGATCCGCGACCTGCTGGGCGAAATTCACGGCCAGGTCAGCGAAATCCGCAGCGTGCGCGAGCAGTTCCAACTCATCAAGAAGCGCCTGGCGAAGCACACCAAGGCTAAAGAGATTGCCGCTTCGGCGGATGCGATCGACAAGAAAATGCTGGCCACGGAGGAGCAGTTCATCGAGGTGAAGGCCAAGGCCGGGCAGGACATGTGCAACTACCCCACCATGCTTTCCAGCAAGATTGCGTGGCTGGACAACGTCGTGGACAGCGCGGACACCTCGCCAACCAAGCAGTCTTACGAATACTTCGAAGAAGTGCGCAAGTGGGCGCAGCGCGAGATGGCCAAGTGGAAGGACATCAAGGCCAAGGATGTCGCCGCGTTCAACGACATGATGAAAAAGGAGAATATTCCCGTCGTGGCCGCATTCCGCTCGCTGGACTCAAAGTCCAGCGCGGCGGGCGAAGACGACCCCGATAAGGATAAGTAGGGAAACAGCACCGGCTACAGGAAGCGGATTCTGCGAGGGGCGCGGCGTGCCGTGCCCCTCGGATTTCCGTCAAACGGCTACGAATGTTTTTCGAGCAGGCGCGCCCAGTGGGAGAGGTGGTTGAGCGAAGTTTCGTGCGTGCGGTCGAGTTCCAGCGGCGTGATGGAAATGTTTCCTGAAAAAACGGCTTCGTAGTCCGTGTCCGCCTCAA
>JAMCWK010000052.1:0-2218 GCA_023481105.1 Acidobacteriota bacterium
CTCGCACTTCTGATTTCCCTGTGATGCCACGAATACCGTCACCTCGTGGCCCTGCCGCGTCCACGACTCCGCCAGCCGCGCGGTATAGTCCCCCACGCCGCAGCATTCTGGCGGGAATCGTCTTGTTAGCAGCACAATGCGCATTGCATCACTCTGCCACTACCATCAATTCGGCATACAAGTAGAACTGGCCCGCGCTCAGCGCGTGCAGCGCGCGGTACACTCCGTGCTTTACGTATTGCCCCAATGGCGGGCGCACCATCGAGCCGTAACTTCCCGTCGGCTGTGCCGCCACCAATTTCATCTTGGAAAACCCGGCGCGCCCCAGCATGCGCCGCAGCGACGCCGGCCGAAAGTGGTTGATGTGTTCTCCTGACTCAAATGACGACGGCGTTGCGCCAATCCCGTAGCGCAGGCGCAGAAACGCCAGCTCGTTGTTGGGCACCACCGTCACCAGCGCGCCGCCCGGCCGCAGCAGTCGCCGCAATTTGCTCAGCAGGGCCACGGGTTCGTTCACGTGCTCCAGCACGTTGAGCATCGTGATGGCGTCGTACCGCCCGGCGCCCAGCGTGCTCAGCTCGGAAATCATGTGCACCGGCGCGCCGGAAATTCTCCGGGCCAGCTCTGCTTCATGCGGATCGAACGCCGCCCCTTCCGCCTGATATCGGCTGTTCACTCCGCTGTTGTGCTCGCTCGCATAGACTCCCGCGAACACCACAAACAGTCCTCCCGCGCACCCTACGTCCAGCAGCAGCCCGCGTGGCGTGCGCGCTTCAATCAGCCGCATCACTTTGCGGTACAGATAAAAGTGCCGCAATTGTTGGCTGTGGTCGAAGTGTGCTTCCGTAGCGTTGGGTCGCGTGCGCTGCGTCCATTCCTCGTACCGCGCCAGCTTGCTTGCCTCGGTCGGTCGCGGGTTGCTGTAACCTAGCCCGCACTGCGCGCACACCAGGATTTCTACGGCCACGCCTTCCCACGTTTCGCGAAAGATCGTTTTCCCTTGCGCCGCTTCACACCCAGGGCACTTCGATTGTTCGTAGGCCGCCGCCGTATTCCACGCTGTGCTCATCGTCCCGCCAGCCTCTTCAGCGCCCGCTTCACGCGCCGCGCTACTCCACGCAGCGGAGTTCCGGACGTTTTCTTGCCCAGATTCCGTTCGTCCCACTCCTTTTTTTCCGCCGCAGTCAGGTAGTTGTAAAACAACTGGTCAATCGGCCGCCCAGCTTCCATGGACGTCCCCGCCCAATGAATCAGGTGCGGCTTGCGCCGGGCGTCGCTCCAGAATTTCTCGTACTCGCCCGCGTAATCTCCCGCCCACGTGGACTCCATCCCGATCGGCGGCAGCGTCAAATTGGTGATTTCCACGCCCGCCTCGTGCACCAACAGGTTCAACCCAGGCTGCTCGTGATACGGCAGCCGCAGGCACGTCGCGGCGAACTTCGTCGCCGTCCGCTTCAGTTCCTCAAAGGTGTACAGCGCGCGGTCGCACGCGAACTGCCCTGAATTAAACGTCGTCTTCCGCCACGTCGTGCTCCTCGCCGCCAGCACCCGCTGCGATTCCTCCGTCGTGGTGTGCCCGCCGTCCCGCCAGTGGCAGCAGCTCGTCACAAACCCCGCGTGCGACGTGAGCACTTCATCGGGGTTCCGCAAAAAAATGACGTCCGCATCCACATAGTGATAGTTCGCTGCCAGCAGGCACTGATACTTGCGCATCATCGCATGCGTTTTTTCTGACGCCAGCCATGCCAGCACTTCCGGCAATTCCCACCACGCTGCGTTTGCCGGCAGCTCGAACCGCAGCTCGTCGTACGGAATCACCGCAAGTGGCAGCCGGCACCCTGTTGCGCGCAGCGAGCGCTCCATGGCCGCAAACCGCAGGTTCACGTTCGCATTCGCAAGCGTTATGATCTTTTCCAGCTTCATCTCTTGGTTGTCATCCTGCTCGCCACTCGCCACTCATCACTCGCCACTCTTCTTCATCGTGCTGGCGCGATGGTCTCGCGCATCCGCGCCGCGCCGGCTCCGCGATACACATTCCGCAATCCCTCAAACGCGTTGTACCCCAGCGCCAGCGCCGCTCCCGCCATGACCAGCCGGAACGCGCGGTACCCCGGGCGTTGCAGCGGGCCGTAGAGCGCATCGTGTGCCCGCAAATACTCGAAAAACTCCTTGCGCCGGGGCGGTTCCACGTCGAACCGGAATCGCCACGCCACCAAGT
>JAMCWK010000052.1:2228-57577 GCA_023481105.1 Acidobacteriota bacterium
GCGCTGCAGATCCCATCCGTGCTGCGCGAGCCACTTTTTGATTTCCTCCACCGCCGCGCTCCAGCATTCCCATCGCCGCCGCGCGCGCGATTTTTCCTCTCCGCCGTGGCTGAACCGGTTTCCTCCGTGGATGCGGTATCGCGTCAAGTGATCGCGCACCGCCGCCACCGGCGCGACAAAAATAATCAGGTACCCCAGGTAGCTGTCCGCCAGAATTTTTAATCGCTCCGGAACCGGCAGCAGCTTTTCGAGCGCCGCTTTCCGAAACGCCATTCCCGACGTGGACAAGTCGCCGTAGCGCAGCAGCCCCTCGGGCAATTCCGGCACATTTCCCGACACCGCCGGAAAATCCATATCTTTCTGGACCACGTTTCGCTGCACATCCCAGTGTTCCATCGGGTGATAGACCATACCCGCTTCTGGGTGCCGCTCGAACTCCTCCAGCACGCGCCGCACTTTTCCCGGCAGCCACAGGTCGTCGCCGTCCAGCGTGGCGATGATTTCTCCTTGCGCCTCCGCAAAGCCCACATTCAACGCCGATGCCTGCCCGCCGTTTTCCTTGCGGATATATCTCACTCGCTCGCCAAACTTCGCCACCTGCGCTGCCGTGTCGTCCGTGGAACCGTCGTCCACCACCAGCACTTCCATCTCGCCCGCCGCTGCATCCTGCCCCACCACGCTCTCTATCGCTTCGCCGACAAATCGCCCGTAGTTGTGCGTGTTAATCAGCGCTGTGATGCGTGGCGAGCTCATCATGTCTGAAAACTAATCTGGCTTGCGGTAGGCATACACCAGGATCGGTTCAAACTTTTCCCGCGCGAACGGTCGTTCCGGAGCGTCTTGCAGCACGTACCCGTAGCCGTTCTCTTCCAGCAGCCGCAGAAACTCCGAGAAGCGGTCATCCGTGGGGGCCATGTGGTGGTGATACTCCACCGCCATTTCGCGGATGTGCCGCAATTTTCCCGACTGCGCCGCTTCCCGAAGCACCGCCATTTCTGCGCCTTCCACGTCCAGCTTCAGAAAATCCACTTCGCCGTCAATGAAACTCGAAAGTGTCACCGCCTCCACGGTTCGCTTCGCGGGCATGAGCTCGCCGCGCAGGCTCATGCACACCGAGCCGGGCTCCGCGGGGTCGTAGTAGAAATCTACAGGCCCGGTCGTGGAAAAGACCGCCCGATTATGGAGCTGCACGTCGCGCAGCCCCTGCGCCGCCACGTTCTTCTCCAGCAGGGCAAACGTCACCGGGTCTGGTTCGAACGCAATCACGCGGCTCTCGGGAAATAGTTTCTTGAAGTACAGCACCGACAGCCCGATGTTGCTCCCGCAGTCCAGGATGAATGGCTGCTTACTTTCCGTGCGGAAGAAATAATCCTGCTGCACAAACACCGTCTCGTACATGCACACCAGCATGAAGTAGTCGAAAGTCGCGACTTCATCCCCAAACAGTCTTTCTCGCCGGAACCGCAGCCCGGGAATCAGCTTGATCAGGAAATGCTTGGCTTTCAATTTCAGGTACGTCCACGCTATCCGCCGCCGCGGCAGCCGCGCCGTGCCGCGGATCAGCGACGCTCGGTAGAGCGTATGGAACACAAACGCCACCGCCCCCGCCAGTCGTCGCAGAAACCTCACCGCCTCCGCCCGCTCTGTGGACTTATGTTGCGCATTTTGGCGCCTGCTTTGGCCTCCGCGTTTCCTGTGTAGATCTCACTTCGTGGACACTTCCACTTTTCCTTCAGCCGCTCGCGCGGCCACCTCAAACATCTGGATCACGCTTCGGTTAGCGTCCATCTTGCTGACGTCTCGCTCTTCCTTCCGGTCTGCTTGCCAATCGAACAATTCCATTCGTCCATCCGGGTAGCGCAGCCAGTGCCACTGCTGGTTGACGAACGACACGGTATGCGCGCTCTGGCCCCAGAACAGCAAGTCCGAAAACGCCATGCGGTCCTCGCCTTTCGCGTCATTCGCATTGTCAATCAACGAGTGGCCCGCGAACGGGCTTTCCAGTCCCAGCAAATCGAAAACGGTCCGCGGAACATCGGCCAGATTGGCCATGCGGCTGTCGCGCATCCCCGCGGGCACGCTACGCGGATGAAGGACGATGAGCGGCACGTGGATTGCCTCCCGGTACAGGTTCAAGCTGTGCCCAAACGTCTCATGCTCGAAAATCGCCTCGCCATGGTCGGACGTAATCACCACCAGCGTATTTTCCAGCAAGCCCCGCTGCTTCAGTTCTGCAAACAGCTTTCCCAATTCTTCGTCGAGGTACGCAATGCTGGCATCGTAGGCGTCTTTTTCTGCTTCGGAGCTGGGACGCCGCCGCGACCGATTCCGGCCGCGCCGGAGATGTGTTTTCCATCACTGGCCTTCGTTTCAAGATTTGCTCCGCGGCCTGCGCAAACTTGGCCGCAAAGGCAGGCGGCGGGAAATACGGGATATGCATGTCGAAATAATTCAGAAAGACAAAAAACGGCCGTGCGCGTCCCAGCTCCGATGCAGGGATGCCCGTCGGAGCATCCAGCCATTCCAAAAACTCGCGGTTCACGTCCTCCGCTCGCTTCCGTCCCACATCGTCGTAGTAGCCTGCCGCCCGCGCAGCGCGCGGGAAAATTCTTCTTCCGTACACAGTGCGCACCGCGGCGTCCGCGATCGACGAGAAGAGGTCTTGATAGCGAATGAAACCGTTCGCCAGTCCGGTTTTGGCATGCGCAAAACTGGTGTTCCCCACGAACCCTGCCGTGTAATACCCGCGCTGCTTCAGCGCCGCAGCTAGCGTGAGGAAATTTTCCTGCAGTCGCTCGCCGGTGGCCTGATGCTGGTATGCGTACAGCCCCGTGAACAGCGTTGCATGCGATGGCAGGGTCCACGATGCAGGCGCAATGGCATTCTCAAAAGTGGTTCCTTCCGCCGCAATCTTTTCCAGGTGCGGAGTCGTCGGCCGCGCATAGCCGTACACCGACATGTGGTCCGCGCGCAGAGTATCCAGCACGATCAGCAGCACGTTGGGCGCGCCAGCGACGGCAGGCAATTGTTTCGCTGCGGCTGCTTCCCGCCAGTGTCCCGCTCCGTAAATCATCACTCCGGCTAAAAGCGGCACTCCCAGCATGTACGGCGCGGTGCGTCGCACGAATCGCGTAGCGCTATCCAATCGCGGCGCGAGCCATCGGCACAGGCACACGGCCAATCCCGCGGCCAGGATCAGCGCCGCCACGCGATGAATCCTCGCCGGCACCAGCAGCCATCCGAGGAAAGTCACAAAGGAGAAAAATCCGAATGCGTAGAGTTGCTGGCGCGCCACTCGCAATACCCGCGCACTCACCACGGCCACCGGCGCCAGCAGAAGAAAAAGCAGCACATCGAACGCCGGCTCGATCCAGATGATGTGCGCGTTCGTGGCGCTGAGTCCCAGGATGCTCGCCGGCCGCTCGTAGAACGACAGCACTTCATACATCGTCCCCGCCATCAGGCCAAACACCACGGCGAACCACACCGCGATCCACGCCATGTCTTTGAATTGTCTTGTCACTGGATGGTGAGAAACCTTTGCTCGCCCCGCTCTGCGGTCAGTTCTGTCCGTACCCGCGCGGATGTTTGCGATGCCACTCCCACGCGCTGCCGACGATCTCTTCCAGTTCCGAGTGCTTCGGTGCCCAGCCCAGCTCGCGCCGGATTTTTTCCGAGCTGGCCACCAGCACCGCCGGATCTCCTGCGCGCCGCGGCGTCTCGACGGCGGGAATCGTGTGGCCCGTAATGCGCCGCGCCGTCTCGATCACCTGCCGCACGCTGTACCCCTGGCCGTTCCCCAGGTTGTAGAGCAAGCGTCCGTGCTCCTCGAGCGCGTCCAGCGCCAGCAAGTGCGCCGTCGCCAAATCTGACACGTGGATGTAATCCCGCACGCACGTCCCGTCCGGCGACGCGTAGTCCGTGCCGTAAATTTCCACCTTCGCCCGCTGTCCCAGCGCCACTTGCAGCACCAGCGGAATCAAGTGCGACTCCGGCTGATGGTCTTCGCCCAGTTCTCCCGCCGCGCCCGCCGCGTTGAAGTACCGCAAGCTCGCATAGCGCAGCCCGTGGATGACATGGAACCACTTCAGCATGCGCTCGGTGATCAATTTCGATTCGCCATAAACATTGCACGGCCGCAGCGGGTGCGTCTCGTCAATCGGCACGCGCTCCGGATCTCCGAACAGCGCCGCCGTCGACGAAAACACCATGCGGCTTACTCCGTGCGCCCGCATCGCTTCCAGCAACGTCAGCGTGCCCGCGCTGTTGTTGCGGAAGTAGCGCTCCGGCTCGCGCATGGACTCGCCCACCTCCAGCAGCGCCGCCAGGTGCACCACCGCGTCCACCTTCCTCCGCGCAAACACTGAGTCCAGCAGCGCGCGATCGCTGACGTCGCCCTGCACCAGCTCCGCGCTCCTTGGCAGAGCCTCGCGGTGCCCGCGGCTCAAGTTGTCCAGCACGGTCACGCGATGTCCCGCGGCGATCAGTTGCGCTCCCACCACGCTCCCGATGTACCCCGCTCCGCCTGTCACCAGCACATGTTTTGTATTCGTCATGATCCGCTCAAGGGTTTTGTCTTTCTTATTCCCAGCGCATGCCGCACCGGCCGCGTCGCACCCAAAATCGCATGCCACACCGCCGTGCGCCCTCGACGCAGCGCCCGCCTCGTCGGCGCCAGCCGGTAGCCCGGGTTTGGCCCGATGCCCTCGCGCGTCAGCCGGTGCGTCGCGTCGTCGATACTGTAGATGTGCCGCACGCCTCCGGCCAACTCGTAATTTCGCTGCGCCTCTTCGTCCTGCCACACTCCCTGTTTGCCCTGCGGATGATATCCGTAATCGTGGTTCTGGTGGATCGCCATCACTTCGTCCGTTGCATCCACCACCGCCGCGCCCTCCGACCGCGCTTTCCACACCAGCCAGTTGTCCCATCCCACGCGCCCGATCACCAGCGCCGGAATTTCCCGGTACATCCCCCGCGGAAACACGAAGTAATCAATCCAGTCCTGTGATTGCCGGTGATTCTGCTCCCGCGCCAGCGCCCGCACTCGTTCTCCCCAATCCGCTGCTGAAAAATCCAGTGGCGCTTTGATGTCTGTATCCCATCGTCGCCCCACCATTAGGAATTTTCCCGATGCCTTGAATTGTCCACTGACCCGCGCCACCGCCCGCGCAAAGTCGTTTGTCAGCACGATATCGCAATTCACATACGCCACCACGTCGTGCCGCGCGATTTCCTGTGCTCTCCCAAAAATGGTGCGCACATATTTCGTTCCGCTCGCGCTCCGCTCCACCTGCGGCTCATGCCTCAATCCCATCTCCCGGCAGACTTCCGCCGCCCCCTCCTCATCCCCAAACACAATCACTTCAATTTGCGCACCTGTAGCGGCGGGCTTAAGCCCGGCAGTATTTTTGTCCCTCGTTCCGGCAAGTCGGACCCAGCTCTCCAGCGCATTCCTCTGGATCACGTCAATGTGCCCGCGAAACGCCTTCGGTGTCGTAAATATCGTCAGCATCTGTCTCAGTGCCTGATCTGCGTTAATCTGCGTTCATCCGCGGTTTCAAAGATTTTCTTGGCTTACCTCTTGCGCGATCTCTTTCAGGATGGCCTCAAGGTTTCGCGTCACCTTCCACGCCGGGTAATGTGCCTGGAATTTCGCCAAGTCCGAAATGTAGCAGATGTGATCTCCCACGCGCGCTTTCTCGCTGTACGCCGTCCGAATTTTCTTTCCGGTCATCGCCTCGATTTGCGCAATCGCCTCCAGAATCGAAATGCTGTTCGCGCGTCCGCCGCCGAGGTTGTACACCTCGCCCGCCCGCGGCACCTTCGCAAATTCCTCCACGGCGCGCACCACGTCGTAGCTGTGGATGTTGTCGCGCACCTGTTTTCCCTTGTATCCGTGAATCGTGTACTGCTCCCCGCTGAACGCCACCTTCACCAGGTAGGACAAAAATCCGTGCAGCGGCACCCCGGAGTGGTGCGGCCCCGTCAAGCATCCACCGCGAAAAATTCCCACGCGCAGCCCGAAGTATTTCCCATATTCCTGCGCCATCACGTCCGCCGCCGTCTTCGACGCGCCAAAAATCGAATGCAGCGTACGGTCGATGCGGCAGTCTTCGCGGATGCCTGCAAAATCCTCCGCGCGCGCGTACTCCCAGCGCGTCGGAAGCTCTTTCATCGGCAGCTCATTTGGCGCGTCGCCGTACACCTTGTTCGTGCTCAGCAGCACGAACACCGCTTCCGGCGCGTGTTGCCGCATCGCCTCCAGCAAATACATCGTCGCCAGCGCGTTCACCTCGAAATCCACCAGCGGAATTTCCCGCGCCTTGTCGTGCGACGGCTGTGCCGCGCAGTGCACGATCAAGTCGAAGCGGTATTTCTTGAACAACTCAAAAATCTTCTCGCGGTCGCGGACATCAACGTCGCGCGGCTCAAAGTGTTTCGTCACGCGTTTCAACCGTTCCAGGTTCCAGGTGGTGTCTCCGCCCGCGCCGAAAAATTCCCGCCGCAGGTTGTTGTCCACGCCGACCACGCGCTGCCCCTGCCGGTCGAAGTACTCCACCGCCTCCGACCCAATCAACCCGCTCGACCCCGTCACCAATATCGTTTTCGCGCTCATCGTTTTCTTGCAACTCCCGGGCGCGATTGCTGCGCCATAGCCGCTCTGACCGCATCCCGCACGGTGCCCACGCTTAGGTCATGCAAGCAAAGCGGCCTTTCGTAGATGCACTGCGCACAGCGGTCGCGGTGTTCTGGTTGTGCGCACGGACGGCAGTCCAATTCCCTTGTCACCACAACGTGTCCGTCTCCCCAGGGACGGAAACGGTGCGTGCAGCTCGACCCGAACAGCGCCACCACGCGCGTTCCCGCTGCGGCCGCAATGTGCATGGGTCCCGCGTCATTCCCCACGAAGAGCCGGCAGCGTCGAAGGAGTGCCGCCATCTGCCGCAGCGTGGTTCTTCCGGCTAGGTTGCATGCCACCTCCCTGCCAATCCCCTCGGTGATCTCTTTTCCGAGCGCTGCTTCGCCGGGCCCGCCCAAAATCACGAATCGCGCATTCCACTCCGTTCGCAGCTCTCGCCCCAGCGCTATGAAATGTTGCGCAGGCCACTGCTTCAAAACCGAATTCCCGCCCGACGGGCCGTATGCAATCAGCGGATCGGCCTCTCGCAATTCCGGCTTGCGCAGTGTGGCCTCGGCAAACTCGTGGTCTTCCTCTGTAACCCACACTTCGAGCCGCTCACTCTGCACAGTCCCACCGAGGAACCGCAGCACCTCCAGGTTGTGCTCCACTTCATGAATCTCCGCCGCGTGATAAATCAAGTGGGTGAACAGCCGGTCGTAGTTCGCATTCAGATGTTCCTTGCGCTCGTTCACTTTCTCCGAATATGCCAAACGCAGCGCTGCCCCGCTAAAGTATGTAAGGAAGCTCGCGTGGTAGTAATCCGCGTCCCATCGCGGCAGGATGGCCAGATCGAACCGCTGCTTCCACAAATGTTGTTTCGCAAACCGCAGCGCTCGTCCGTGCAGGCGCACGGACGCCAATCGTCCCCGCACCGCCCAATCAAATGTCAGCACTTCGTTCACGTACGGGCACTGCTCCACCAGGTTGAATGTCGCCGGCTTCACCACCAGCGTTACCCGCGCGTCTGCGGAAAGATTTCGCCGCAGTTCCCGCAGGAACGCACTCATCAGCACCATGTCACCAATTTCGTCCAGCCGCAGCACCAAGACGCGTCGCATCCGCGACACGTCGATCTCTTTTTCCTTCTCCGCGCGGCCCGCCAGTCGGTAAAGCGGCGCTCCGGCCGCTCGTGCGCTGTGCGGCGACACGGCTCCGGCGAGCGCCTGCCGCACCAGTGATCTGGCCTTGCTCCCGAAACTATTCGATGAGCCCATCGTTTCTAAGCGCGTCCTGCCGTTCCTGCGGTACGGCGACAAAATTCCCGTCAAATTCGTCTTGTACTCCTGCCGCCGCTAGCCGCCCGTCGGCTTTCGCGGTGAACCACTGGAATCCCCGCACGGCAACTAAGTCGTGGACTTGTCGCGCTGTATAGCCCCAGGGCCTGGTGCAGCTCTCCCTCAACTCACACAGCATCGCGGGCCGTGGCGCGCGCCCCAGCAATCGCTCTGCTCCCTGAAGAATGGAAAGTTCCGCTCCTTCAGCATCCAGCTTGACCAAATCCGTGCGCTCGATTCTGGCCCCATCGAGATAGTCATCCAGCCGTATTTCCCGCACCGTCACTTCCCGCACTGATTCCGCGTACACCTCTGCGCGCCGCAGCCCGTTGCGTCCCGTATCGCCTTTCTCGACCACGTAGAACTGTGCCGCCCCGTTTTCCCCAGCCAGTGCTAACGCCTCCGCTCGCGCGTTGCGGCAGAAGTTCAGCCGCAGGTGCAGCCGAAGTCGTGCAAAATCTCGCGGCGACGGCTCGAATGCAATCACTTGCCCACTGCCACCCACGATCCGCGACGCCAGTAGGGTGTAGAAGCCGTGGTGTGCCCCGATGTCGAGCACAGTCATCCCTGGCTGCAGATATCGCTCCACAAATCGCCGCTCCGCCTCTTCGTCCTTGTACGCGCCAGAAAAGTACAGCGTTTGCCCGGGCAAGTCGTCTTCGCTTAGCCACCAGATTCCCCGCGACAGGCGGATCGGCAGCGGCATGTCCGGAAACATGCGTCGCCAAAACACCCACGCGTGGCCGCGCAGCGCCGTGCGCCTCTCCGCTGCTGGCTTTCTAAAAAAGGACGCCAGCCGCCCTCCTAGCGTCCGCGTACTCATCGCTTTGCACCTAGGAACAAATACGTTCCATAATGCGCCGCCGGATTTCGTCCCTCTTCCCGGCTCAAAACGCCACGTTGCACCGCCTCGAATTTCGGCAACAATTCTGTGTCCATCGTTGCGTCGTCAATGCGGATGGGGTGCCCGATGTCCTCGCCCGTGCGCGCCACGTCTTCCGCGTTGCTCAAATCCTGCCCCACAACCAGGAATCCTCCCGGCCTCGCGATTCGCGCCGCCTGCCGCAAGCAATTCAGCGCATCGCGCACATGGTCCAGCACGTTGATCATCACCACGAGATCGAACGAATTGCTTTCGAACGGGCAATCCTCGATGGCGTGATCGTCCACTTCCACCGCGCCGCGCCGCCAGGCTTGCGCGAGCCAGCGCTCTTCAAACTTCAAGTATTCTTTCACCAGTGGATCGCTGCACACCACCCGCCGCACCGCGCGCCCGGGCAGGATCAGCCGCATGTTCGTGTACGGCCCGCAGCCCAGCTCCACCACATTTTCCATCCGTTGCGGCAACGCACGATAATTTTCAAATCGCTCCGCCCACCACTGGTTCCAGTCGTCTCCCGGCGAGGCATTCGTCCGGCCAAGCAACCGCTTTGCCAGCCGTTTCGCTCGCGCCACGAGCGTTTGCGCTGCGGCCGGGTTTTGCGACCGCCAGAAAGCGGCCTCCCACTCTTGCGCTTTCCGCCAGCGCTCTTCGCTCACCGCCAGGCACAATTGAGTCTTTCTTTCCATTTGCACCATTGTTCCTCACGCCTGCTCTCGAATTCCCCCACGCGGCTCAGTGCGCACTTGGGGACAGCCGTCCCACTCCCCCTCAGGACCTCTTTCGAAGCAGGTAATTGGGATTCTTCATTTCCACGCCATAGCCTTGCGTCGCTATGGCTTCTCGCGCCACTCTGGTCACGCCTTCAAAGCCCAGTCCTTCCGCTGAATCGTCAAACAGCAAGAATCCTCCAGGCTCGAGGAATTCGTTACAATTTTGGAAGTCGCGCTTGGCAAACTCATAAGAATGGTTGCCGTCCACATAACAAAAACTAATGGCGCCACCCAGTTGAATCTCTCGTCCGAATACGTCTTTGCGTGTTTCTTTTCGCCGCCAGGCTTCAAAGAAGCGATCGGAAGTGTCCTCTACCGTGAACGGCAAGTCATCGTGGCTGAACATCTCCACGTTTCGCAAATAGGTGGACCTCACAAACTCCCGGTACGCTTCGAACCTCACTGTAGAATTCGGCACAAACGGCCCAGCGCTCTCCCCACTCCGCTCGAACTCCCAGGGGTCGCAGTTGATGACCTTGTTCCGTGAGCCCTGCAGCCGCTTGTAGTAGCACAAGAGATTCGTGGAGAGGCCGCAAAAGGCCCCGATTTCAAAGATTGGGGCCGCTGAGGGCAGGTTGCGCATGGCGTGGGCAATGCAATGCAAGTTCCCGCGATGCAACATTCCGGCATTGGCGAAGCAAAGCCAGGTTACAAACTCGTCGGATATGTCGATAGGCTGGCCGCTGCGCGGATCGATCAGGCTGGCCGCTTTCCGCAGTGCCCGTGCACAGAAATGCAACAGCCCACTCATTTCTCGCGCCTCAACAGCAGTGCTCCACGAACTCGCTGTACACGTATTTCACTCGCCGTCAAAGTCGTCGCTTGCATCGTTTGTCTTTCGCTCCGGACTGCGCCCAATCCTCAGCCGCGTCTCTTGTTACCCTTCAACGTTCAAACGTTTAACCTGCTAACCTTCCAACCTTTCAACTTTCCAACCTTCACCCCCGCACAAATGGCCCTACTCGCTCCCACACCGTCCCACAAAACCGCTCCCACGTGTATTGCGTCTCCACCAGCGCGCGGTTCGCGCAGCTCAATTCGCGCAGGCGTTCCTCCGGCGCATTCTGCAATTCCTCGAGCGCCGCCACATTTGCGTCCATGTCCGTTGTGCTCAACGGCACAATCGTCGGCATGTTGTAGTAGCCCGACTGTGGCGTGCACGCCACCGGAAATCCCCACGCCATCGCTTCTAGAATCGTCGCCGGGTTTGCGTCGGACACCGACGTGTTCAAGAAAATGTCGTACGTTTCCGCCAGCTCCGCGAGAAATGCGCGGGTCAGCGACTGGTAGCCTGCGATCCGCGGCACATGCGGAATATCCGGCCCGCCGCCCACCCATCCCCGCGGTGCCGCTTTCATCTGCTCGAAGATCGCGCTCAGCACTTCCGTTCCTTTTTCCGGACGGTTGTTGCCGATATACAGAAACCCGCGCTTTCCCGCCGGGTTGAATCGCCGCTTCAGCAGCGGAAACTCCGCCGCGCTCACCGCCAGGTCCAGCCGCACAATTTTTTCTTTCCACCGCGACAGGAACGACGACTCCAGCGTGTCGTACCAGTAGGGCCCCATGATTCCCAGCACCACGTCCGCGCCATCCAGCAGCGGCACCGCGTACTGGTTGAATTCCGGCAGCCCGTGGTGAAGGGGGAACAGCAGCGCCTTCAACCGGCATCGTGCGCCGCTCCGCATCGTTTGCTGCACCAGCGTCTCCGGGTCGGGATGCGGATGCCCGAGCAGTATGTCCTCCGGCTTCAGCTCGAGAATTCCTTTTTCGCGCCAGTCGTAGAGCTTCACCTCGCACCGCTCCGCCAAAAAGCGATGCAAGTTGACGGTAATCGAATACGGTGCCGGCAGCGGTTCCCCGTTCGACACCAGCTTGCGCTTTGCCGCCCGCGCCAACCGTTCCAGTGCGCCCGCGATGCCGGACTCAAACCTCGGCTTCGCCCCCGGCCGCACATATACAAAATGAATTGTTCCCATTTTCAGCGTGATTGCTTACTTCGGATTTCTAATCTGCGAAATCTGTGTCATCTGTGGATTATTTCTTCTGCCACACCACAAACCCCACCGACTCCGGCGCCGTTGCACACGCCAGCAACTTCCATTCCTTCGAAGCCTCCAGCTTTGGCCGCAGCAGCGCCATCTTCTCGTTGTCCCAATCGTGCGCCAGCAGCAGCGTCTGCGGGCCCATGTGCGGCGCAAACATTTCGAATTCCGTCAGCGTCTGCTGCGCATCCTGTCCGCCGTCCAGAAACACCGCGTCCACTGCTCCCAATTCGCGCAGCAATGCCGGGTAGACTTCCGTGCTCTTGCCCTGATGAAACACGACGTGCGGCAGCAGGTGTGGCAGGTGCCGCGCGTAGTTTTCCTTCGCGCGTGCGTGAGCCTCCGCGTTTTCCTCAATGGTGTGCAGCACGCCGCCACCGTTTTCGTGCAGTGCCTGGCTGATGAAGTAGGTGCTTCCCCCGCCGTACCACGTCCCCACTTCAAACACGGTCTTGGGCTTGTGCTCGCGAATCGCGCCGTACAGCAGTTTCCTGTCCGCGTACCACAGTTGCCCGGGCACTTCCAGGCAGCCTTCGTAGAGCCAGCGCACCTGGCGCGGCACCCATCGCCGCACCAGGCGCCACCTCCGCTGCCGCGCCTCCGACAGCGCATGATACGACTGCACCAGCAAGCTCATTTTCCTGCTCTCTTAGGGGGTCGGAGCTTTAGCTCCGACAAAATCAAATGTCGCGCGAAGCGCATACCGCCCTGCCGGAGGCGGTTTTTCTTTCGGGCGCGCAGCGCCTTCCTTGCGGTGTGGCTTCCGCGAAACTCTTCAAATGGCTTCCAATCGCCCGTAAAACTCCATCAATTTCCTGCTCATCGCCTCAATACTCAATTCCTCTTCCGCACGTTTTTTCCCCGCAGGAATCATTCTCGCGCGCAGCGTTTCATCGAACAGTGCGCCCTCCAGTCCCTGCGCCAGCGCTTTCGCGTCACCTTCGCGCACAATCACGCCCGCTTCGCCGACCACTTCCGGTATCGCGCCCGAATCCGACCCCACCACTACCGTGCCGCACGCCATGGCCTCCCCGATCACGCGCCCGTACTGTTCCTTCCAGTGCCGCGCGGTCAGCGACGGCAACGCCAGCGCGTCGAAGCAGTTCATGTACGCAGCGAGTTCTTCCGTCGCCATCGTTCCGAGCACGTGCACTCGCCCCTGCAACGCGCCCGTGTTGCCATGCGCTTCAATATCTTCTCGCAGCGGCCCGTTCCCGATCAGCACCGCGTGGACACTTGACGGCATCTTCGCGAGTGCGTCCAGCAGCACGCGCAATCCTTTTTCTTCGACGAACCGCCCTGCAAATCCCACGATGTGCTCGTGCTCGAGTCCCAGCTTCCGGCGCATCGCGGCGCGCTCCATCGGTCGGTACACGTCCGTCTCCACGCCCCAGAAAATCCGTGTGAGGGGCTTGCGAAATCCCGCCTGTCGCAGCGCTTCCACTCCTTCGCTGTTGGCTTCGATTCCTCCCGCCATCCGCGACCACAAGAATTTCCATTTCAATTGTGTCCACGGCGCGAAGCGATAGGGCAACTGGTCGAACCCGTAAAACACCGTCTTCGCTTGCGGGCACGCCCGCATCTTCTGCCAAACCACCTGCTCCGCGCTTCGTGCCGGCGCGCCTCCCCACATCTGAATCACGTCCGGCTGCGCTTCCTGCATCGCGCGCTTCAACGTTTCGTTGTCAAAGCCCGCGTGCCCGTTCGATGGGTCTACCAGCGGCAGCGTCACCACGCGGCAGCCATTGGCATTCTCTCCCGGCGTCACCGTTCTCCACCCCGACGCCTCGTACGCCGTCTCCGTCGCCGATTTCTCCGGCGCAATCACCGTCACTTCCACGCTGTTGTGTTGCCGCAGCGCCGCTGGAATCTTCCGGACGTGCACCTCTTCCCCCACCGGCGAAATAACCAGGATCTTCATCTGCGTGAAACTGCGTTCATTTGCGATTTCAGAGTTTTTTCCACGACGCAAAATAATTCGTCCATATCTCCTTCGAATCCCGCACCGGCCCTTCGAAACGCTCCTTCTTCTCATCGTAGCGGTATGCCGCATACCCCGCCGCCTCAAGTTCCTGAAACACTTCTCCCGCAGTTCGTCCCGCGCCCTTCAACGGGATTTGCGATATCTCGAAGCAGATAAGATCAATTCTTCGCTCGCCGAGCATCCGCGCGGCGCCGCGAAAGACGTCCCGCTCGTACCCTTCCACATCCACTTTGAGAAAGTTGACTCGCGCAATCCCATGCGCCGCGCAGTACTCGTCCAGCGTCGTGCACGCTACTTCCACGCGCGCGCTCTGCGCCACCGGCACGCCGTCCGCGCCTGCGTATTTCGGTTCGCCGCGGCTGCTCCACGCCGAAAACTCCGCCGGAAACACATTCATCGTCACCCTGCCCGCGTGTTCCCCGATGGCCAGCGGCTCCACTTGGACGTTGGTGCACACGTTCAACTTCAAATTTTCCCGCAGCCGCGCGCACGATTCCGCCACCGGCTCGAACGCAATCACTTTGCCGCGTGCCCCGCACAGCCGCGCCGCGAGCACGCTGATTTCCCCGATGTGTGCGCCCACGTCGAACACTACGTCACCTGCGGATATCAGCCGCTTCATCGCCGCATACAGCGCGCGGTCGTGCTCGCGTTCCAGCAGCACCATCGCATTTGCGCGCTCGTACGCTTGCAGCACGAAGCGAAATCCCAGCGCATCCTCCACCATTGCGGGCGCCTCGCCGCGCAGCGCCGCGCGATATTTCCATTCCAGCGCGCTGCGCTTCACCGCCCCGCGCATTTCCCGCGCTACTCCTCCCAATTTTGTTCGCAGCTTCAACTTCCTGGCCCCTTCTCTATTTCCCACTTATGCGGCACCAGCACCCCTTTTCCCTCCCAACCATCCGGGTACTGTCTTCCGCTGCCAAAGAAATCTCCGTCCACCACTTGCAGCGGCGTCGCTGCCGGCAGCCAGTCTTCGATTTCACGGTTCACTTCAATGAACAGCGTCAGGTTGTACCGCCCCTGGCTCAGGGGCAGCCGCGGGATGATGCAGCGCACCGCCCCGTGCGGTGGCAGATTCCGCGTTTCGTTGGACACCATTTCCGTCGAGCACACGAAGAATATCTGCCCGTACAAATCCTCCACCGCCACGCTCACGCGGCAATTTTGCAGCGTCTGCGTCTGCTGCGATTCGTAGTGCAGCACGATGGCCACCGTTTCCGCGGACATCGCATGTTCCAGCCGCCGCCCCTGGGCATCCTCGATAGACACGCGCGAAAACTTCACTCGCCCGCGTCCCCAGCGCTCCCGTATCTCCAGTAGGTTTTCCGAGCGGCCTACCTGCAAACTTTCCAGATACGCCCGCGCAGTTTCCGCTGCCGTGCCGTCTTTGGTGATGCGCCCGCGTTCGATTAGCAGCCCCCGCGAGCACAAATTCAAAATCGCGCTCATGTTGTGGCTCACAAACACCACCGTGCGCCCCGCGCGTGTGACTTCGTTCATCTTTCCCAGGCATTTTTTCTGAAACGCCGCGTCGCCCACTGCCAGCACTTCGTCCACCAGCAGAATTTCCGGCTCCAGGTGCGCCGCCACGGCAAACGCCAGCCGCACGTACATCCCGCTCGAATAATGCTTCACCGGCGTGTCCAGAAACGTTTCCACTTCCGCAAACGCCACAATCTCGTCGAACTTGCGGTCAATCTCCGTTTTTTTCATTCCCAGGATTGCGCCGTTCAGGTAAATGTTTTCGCGCCCGGTCAGTTCCTGATGAAATCCCGTGCCCACTTCCAGCAGGCTGCCTACGCGACCATGAATTTCCGCGCGGCCTTCCGTCGGCTTGGTGATGCGCGAAAGTATTTTCAGTAGCGTCGTTTTTCCCGCGCCGTTGCGGCCAATCAGCCCCACCGCCTCGCCATGATGGATTTCCAGCGACACGCTATCCACCGCCCAGATGTGATCGCCATGCTTCTGTAGGGGCGTGTCTTTAGACCGCCCCGTCCCTGCCGCCGCTTTCAGTGCGCGCCACGGCGCCTTAATCGCGTTGCCCAACACATCGCGCAGCGCGGTGTACCGTTCGCGCTCCCCAATCTGGTAGCGCTTCCGCAGCCCTTCCACGCGTATGGCGATTTCGCTCATGGCTCAGACGACGTCTGCTACCGTTCCTTCCATCCGCCGGAAATAAACCAATCCGCCGATGAGCATTACAATCACAACGCCCGCGGACACAAAAATCATCACCCCCGGTGCTTGTCCCTGTCCGGTAATTGCCCAGCGAAATCCTTCAATCACTCCGGCCATTGGATTCAATCCATAAATCCACCGAAAACGTTCCGGCACCAGCGTGGACGGATACGCCACCGGCGACGCAAACATCCAGAACTGCACCAGGAACGGCATCACATAGCGCACATCGCGGTAAATCGCGTTCAACGCGGAGAGCCACAACCCCGCCGCCAGCGCCGTCAGAATCGCCAGCAGCAGAAACGCCGGCAGCAGCAGCGCCGCCGCCGTCGGCACGATGCCGTAATAAAACGCCATCGCCAGCAGCATCACGAACGCAATCACAAAATCCACCAGTCCGGAAATCACCGATGCCAGCGGCAGCAGGATGCGCGGAAAATAAACTTTCGTAATCAGCCGCTGATTTTCCACGACGGTGTTGGTCGCCCCGCTCAGCGCCCCCGCGAAATAGGTCCACGGCAGCAGCGCGCAATAAAAAAAGATGGGGTAGGGAATTCCCGCCGGCGGCAGTTTGGCCAGCACGCCGAAGAACAGCGCGAACACCACCATCGTCGCGAACGGTTGCAGGATGGCCCAGCCCACGCCCACCACCGTCTGCTTGTAGCGCACCTTGATGTCCCGCCACACGAAGAAGTACAGCAGCTCGCGGTACGCCCACATCTCCGCGAAGTCCAGCTCCAGCCATCCCCTCGGCGGCTGGATCACCACGGTGGGCAGTGCCTCGCTTACGCTTGCAGCTCGTGTTGTGCTTGTCGTAGCCATGGTTTTATTGAGTGATTGAGTGATTTATGATTGAGCGATTCCGGACTCGAAGCTGCCCTCACCAATGTACTCGAACTTGCCTGACTGGTAGACTCGCATCGGCTGCTATTGGCGGTCCTCAATCACTCAATCATAAATCACTCAATCACCCGATTTTTCCCACTTCCACATTTCTACTTCTAGCGAACTGCAACCACTTCATATCCCTCCAACTCAATAGCCACCGCCTGCCGGATCGCCCCTACCGCAATCACCAGCCGCGCATTCCCCTTCACGCGTTTCAAAATTCCTTCCACGCCCGCCAGCGCCCCGGAGATGACTTTCACACGCTGCCCTACGCGCAAGTACTTATGTTTTTCCGCGTGGACTTCGCTTTCCACCACCCGCCGCAGCGCTTCAATCTGCTCGTCGGGCACCGGCTCATCGCGCTGCCCGAATCCCACGATGCGAATCACTCCGGGCGTTCGCAGCACCGCCTGCCGCCGCTGAGATGCGCG
Organism: Acidobacteriota bacterium; assembly: GCA_023481105.1. Taxonomy (GTDB): domain Bacteria; phylum Acidobacteriota; class Terriglobia; order Acidiferrales; family UBA7541; genus JACQDE01. The sequence continues at coordinate 19,364 of JAMCWK010000052.1, forward strand.
CTCGAACTGCACGAACACGTAGCCGGAGAACAGCGGCACTTCAACTTTCTTATAGCGGTCCTTCCACCGATGCGCTTCCACGTGCAGCGGAAGAAACGCTTCCAATTGTTTTTGGGAAAATTGTCGCGCTACCAGTTTCTCATGCCGCGACCGCGTGTGTACCGCATACCACCGGGGCAGGGAATCGCCTGCATGCTCGCCAGCCTCTTTCGTTCTGTCCCTGTCTTTCACTCGCCACTCGCTTGCCCTGAGCGAAGTCGAAGGGCCATTCAGCACTCGCCACTTCTTTACAAAGCTCCGCCCTCTCACTTACAGCCCAAACAGCCTGCAAGTGACTGATAAATATCAGCTTAAATCTCATCCCAGCCGCGGCGCGTAAGCACCGCAGCCAGGACTGCAAAATTAGCGGCGTTGGCAGGTACATGAAAGTTGAAATCCAGCCAGCCGTGAATTAACAAACCCATGCATCCCGCAGCCATCCCCATCAAGATTGCTCCCGTGGCGGTTCCGCTCGTTTCCTTGAAATTGCGCCACGCCTGCAATCCGCCCGCAAACAGAATCCACAGTCCCAGTGCCGCGCCCACCGCGCCCGTTTCCGCCAGGAATTGCAGCCAGTCGTTGTGTGCATGTGTCCAGATTTTGTCGGAAGCAAACGGCCGCGCCGCGGGGAATAGACTCTCAAACGTTTCCAGCCCCGAGCCAATCGCCCAATGCTGTTGGAACAGCGTCCACGTTCCTTTCCACGCCCCGATGCGGTGTGCCGTCGCTTCTTCTTGCAGCGTGGTGTTGACCCGAAAAGTTTCTTCAAACCGCCGCAGCGCCTGCCCCTGGTCCAATGCCCACACGCCGCCGCCGACAACGACCAGCGCGATGGCCACGGCGGCCAGCGCCTTGCGTCCGCCGTGCTGCGCGGATGCCGCCAGTGCCAGCACCACGATTTCCACCACCAGGGCGATCGTTCCGCCGCGCGACCCCGAGAGCAGCACCGAGCTGCCCATCACCAGCGCTACGATGCACCACATCCACCGCCGCGCCAGCGTATTTTCTGGACGCAGCGCCAACCCGATCGCCAGCGGCGTCCACAGCTCCATCAATCCCGCGAAGTGGTTGCGGTTCACGTAGGGCCCGAAGACCCATCCTCCGTGTGTCGGCTCGATCAGCCAGTATATTTTTCCGTTCGCCGTCAAGTATTGCGCAATCGCCAGCACGGCGATCAGGAATCCCGCGATTCCCAGCGATTCCGCCAGGCGCTTTAATCTTCGTGGCGTATCGAAGCATTCTGCCGCCACCAGCGCCAGCGCGCCGTAACCCACCCAGCGCAGCCATTCCAGTTGCGTTGCGTCCCGAGCCACGCTGAGTCCCGCTGCCCAGTGCACTGTGGTGAACAGCAGCAGCAGCGCCGCCGGCGGCGCGATCGCCGGAAGATTCAGCGGCAGCTCTTCCTTGCGCACGCCCTCGAAGATCCAGATCAGCAGCAGCACCCACGCCGCGGCAATCAGCGCCACGCTGGCCACCGTGGTCGTCGCTCCAAACGCCAGCGGCGCTGCCACCAGCACTGAAATTGTGCCCGCGCGCAAAAAAACTTTTGTCCCCGAGCGCGCGTGCGCCCGGCTCTGCTCCGCTGCCACGGCCGCGCCGTTGATGGCTACGCTCACCGTTGCTCTCCCGGCAGGCTCGCCATGCGTCCCGGCCCCAGCAGCTTCCAGTCCAGCGGCGATAGGCACACCTGTCCGCTCGACGGCGGCTCTTTCAACGACGGTGCTGGCCGCACCAGCGACAATCGCACCAGCTTCGTTTCCGGGCCCGTCTCAAACTGCAGCAGCACTTCCTTCCACGGGTTCGTGCCCAGCAGCGGCTCGGTTGCCGGCGCGACGCTGCGTCCCGGCGCCAGCTCCTGCACTTGCAGCCGCGCCCCGCTGCTGGAGATGAGTTTTTCCGAGCGCATGGACGCCCGCAATTCGTAGTGATGCCCGGGTTGCACCACGGCGTAGTGGTACACGCCCGCATAATCCTCGCGCGCGTCCTGCGAAAACTGCACGCACAACGACTGCTGTCCGCCCCGCGGCCCGCCCGTTTCCACCCACACCCAGGCATCCGCGCTCGGCTGCACCCGCCAATCGAATCCGAAATTCAGCAGCGGGTAATGGAAATCGGCGTTGTAGAACGGCTGCTTCAGCGCTTCCGGATCCACGGGTATCCATCCGTTGCGCGCCGCATCCGACCACGCCTGCAGCGCCAGTTCCGTTCGCCCCCGCGAGAGCATCCAGTCCACGAACATTCGCACGTGCCCTTCCGGAATTGGCTGCCCCAGTTCCACCTCGCGCTTCCAGAATTTTTCCACGGAATCCAGCCGGTCCTCGCGCCGGAACGCTTCCAGCACGCTGCCGTACGCGCGCGCATCCCTGGGCACCACGTCGTCCAGCAGCACGTTTCCGCTCGTCACGCGCAGCAGCAGCGGCACTGCGCGCGCCGTGTACTCTGGCGCCATGCGCAGCAGATCGCGCGCCAGTCCGATGGCCCGTTCGTTCTGTTCCCGCCGCAGCCAGTAATTCAATTCGTGCCACAGGATCCCCGGCGTGCGCGGCTCCGCGCGGCGCGCCCGTTCAATCGCCCGGGCTGCGCCCGCGAAGTCTCCGGATAATTCCATGTCCAGCGCCAGGTCAATCGTGTACTTCGCATTGCGCGGATCGAGCGCCGCCGCCCGTTCCAGTTCTTTCCTGGCGCGCGTCGCATCGTTTGCGGGCGCGTAGAGCAGCACGCGCCCCAGCCGGTTGTGCAATTCTGCGTTGTCGGGTTGCAGCGCGATGGCCTGCTCGAGCGATTCCGGTGTGCCCTGGCGGGAAAGTGATTCCGCGCGGTATTGGCTCCACAGAGAAACGCTCAGGAGAACGCTGGCGATGAGAGCCAGCAGGAGGGCGGTCAGCTTTCGAGGCAACGTGTCCAGCGCCAATACCATGAGTCCTGTCGGCGTGCTCTCCCGTACGGCGGGACGCTCGGAATGCCGCCGTCCCCATCCCGCGGGACACGCGGCTGCCGGAGGTCGGCGGAGCCGCTACGCGCCGATTTTTTTCTCTCCGCGTTTCGGCTTTTCTTCCGGCTCGTGGCCGTAGCCATAGCCTTCCAGCATGTGTCGGTAGTAGTCCCCGTAGTAGTACGTGTAATAATACTGATAATCCGCCGAGCGGATGTCCACGTTGTTCAGCACCACGCCCAGCATCCGCGCGTTCACTCCCGCCAGCAGCTTGTGCGCCTGCCGCAACGATTCTCGCGTGGTCACTCCGCCGTGGATCACCAGCATCACGCCGTCGGCGTGCGCCGCCAGAATCATGCTGTCGGCCACGGTAATCGTTGGCGGGGAATCCATGACGATGAAGTCGAATTGCCGCCGCAGTTCGGAAAACAATCCCACCATCGGCTCGCTGGAGAGCAGCTCCGCCGGATTCGGCGGTGTGGGCCCCGACGAAATCACGAACAAATTCGGGATGTGCGGCACGGGCCGCGGCAAATCGTCAATCCCCACCACGCCGGCCAGGAACGAGCTCAGCCCCACTTCGTTGGAGATGCCGAAGGAGCGATGCACGCGCGGCCGCCGCAGGTCGGAATCAATCAGCACCACGCGATCGCCGCGTTGCGCCAGCGTGATGCACAGGTTCAGCGCCGTTGTGGTTTTGCCTTCGCGCGGCTGCCCGCTGGTAATCAAAATGGTTTGCGGCGGGTGCTTCGACGTGGATAGCAGAATAGATGTGCGCAGCGCGCGGTACGCTTCGCTCACGATGGAGTGCGGCTGCGATAGCGTGGCCAGTTCCTGCGCTTGCGGTTTGACGGGCGTGGCCGCGGGCAGCATGCGCGAATAGGCCGTCGTGCTGCCGATGCTGGCCACCGCGGGGATCACGCCCAGCGCCGGCAGCCCGATGAGCTGCTCCACTTCTTCCGGCACTTTCACGGAATTATCCAGGTACTCGTTGAACAGCGCCAGCACGCCGCCCAGGATCACCCCCACCACCAGGCTCAGCGCGATATTCAGCGCTTTGTTGGGCCGCACCGGCGACAGCGGCGGCCGCGCGCGGTCCACGAAGTGTATGTTGTTCGAGCGCATGCCCGCGCTCACGCCCGCTTCCTTCATGCGGTTCAGCAGCCCGTCGTAGAGTTGCTGGTTCGTTTCGTACTCGCGCTTCAACAGGCTGTGCTGCACCAGTTTTTCGTTCAACAGGTTCGCTTCGGTCTTCTGCGCTTCCACGGCTTGCCGCAGAAGCTGCTCGCGCTTTTGCGCCACCTGGTATTCGCTCTCGATGCGGTTGGCGACCTGCTGTTTTTCCTTTTCCATCTGCGTTTTGGCGTCTTGCAGTTGCGTTTCCAGCCGCTGCACTTTCGGATATTTCGGCCCGTAGGTGGCGCGCACGTCCGCGTACTCGTCGCTCAGTTTCTGGTAGCGCGTCTGCAAATCCTGGATGTACGTGCTGCTGGACACCTGCGGCAGGTCGTCCAGCCGCCGCGATTTCACCAGCTGGAATTGCGATTCCTTGGCCATGCGCTCGCTTTCGGCGATGGTCAGTTCCTGGTTCAACTGCCCCAGCTTTTGCAGCGTGACGTTCTGCCCTTCGCTCAGCGCGTAAATCTGGTGCTCTCGCTCGTAGGTCACCAGCGACTCGTGCGCTTTTTCCATCTTGCTTTTCAGCTCGCCGAGTTGACTGCTCATCCACTGCTGCGCCTGCAGCGTGGACTCGTATTTCTTGCGGAAGTTGCTTTCGATGTATAGCGCGGCGAGCTCGTTGGGCACGTCCGCGGCGGTCTTCGGGTCCGGGCTTTCGAAGCTGACATCAATCAAGCGGCTGGTGCGGATCAGTTGCACCTTGAGCTGCCCGCGGAAGAGGCCGATGAGCATCACTTCCTCGGCCGGTGAGAACGGCGCGTTGTATCCCGCGCCCTGCGGCCGTACCGCAAACTGCGGCTTCTCGTAGAGCCGCAGCGAGCGGATGGTCTGCATGGCCAGCTCGTCGCTCTGCAGGATGCGCACCTGCGTCTGCAAGAATTCTTCATCGCTGGGCAAAATTGAAAACAGCGCCTGCAGCGTGGAGAGGTCCGGCATTTCGCCGCTGATTTCCAGCCGCGCCGACGACTGGTAGATGGGCTGCATCCGGTAGGACACCACGGTGACCACCAGCACCATCACCGCCACCACCGTCAGAATAATCCAGCGGTGCTTGCGCAGGATACGCAGGTATTCGCGCAGCGGCAGTCCCGTGGACACCGGGTCCACTGACCCCGGTGGCAAGCTGCGCCAAGAGAACGGTTCCGCCACCAGGGTCACCGGGCTGCGTCGCTCGATTGCGTTCTTCGGATCCATTTCAATCCTTAGGATTCCAATTCCGTCACATGCCAGCCACACCCCAGCGCCGGCCCCGCCTCGCTGGGACACCACACACCCGCAGCTTGTTTACAGCCGTTCAAGAGCCTCGAGGGAAGCACTCCGGCACACAACAACCGCCGCAGATGCTTCGAGATAACCCCGGCTGCGAGTGTAGTCAGCCGCTCAAGGAGTGTCAAGGAAAAGGGGACGAAAAAGGCACGTCTGCGGAAGTAGACGGGAGTCATGCGAAAAGCGCCAGGGAGGAAAACAGGAGGAGCTCAGAACAGGAAGATTGCGCGCAGCAGGGCCATCATGCCCACCTGGACCGCGGCTTCGCCGCCGCGCGCCGCGGCGCGCTTGCCCAGGCTGTCGGGGACAAACACCACGTCGTTGGCCTGCACCGCCACGTCGGGGGCCTTGCGCTCCAGAATCTTTTTCAGGTTGACAGGAATTTCTTTCGTCGCCCCGCTGGCGTCTTTGCGCAGAATCACCGTGGAGTCCAGCCGCGCGGTGCGCTTGGTGTCTTCGGCCAGCGCGACCAGCCGCAGCAGCGTCATCTGCTCGGCGTCGCCGCGCAGCGTGTGACGTCCCGGCCGGTTTACCGCGCCCACCACGTACACCGCCCCTGCGGGCAGCGCGTTCACCGTATCCCCGCCGTAAATGGGGATGTTCGCATTGAGCAGGCCCATGCGCAGGTCTTCGATGCGCACACGGAGCACCTGGTCCTGCGAGGACGTGCCCGCGCGCACTACTTGCACGGTCGTGCCGGCCTCATCGGTGAACCCGCCGGCCTGCGTAATCACGCGCATCAGCGACTGCGTCGCGCCCAGTTGGAAGACGCCCGGATTGCGCACCGCACCCATCACCGTCACCGGCTTGCTCACCAATTCCTTCAGTGTGATGCTGATGTTCGGCTGGTTGAGGATGCCCGCTTCCTGATACTTGCGCTTGAGGAGTTCTTCGGCCTGGTTGAGCGACAGCCCGGAAAGCTGCACGCGCTCGGCGAGATACGGCAGGCTGATGGTGCCGTCCGGGGCCACGCGCACGTCTCGGGAAAGCTCCGCGGCCTCCAGAAACACGATGCCCAGCAAATCCTGTGGACCAATCGCGTAATCCATGCCGGGGCCTTCGACAGTCTTCGTTTCGGCGGGCTTGGCAGTGGCAGGGACTTGCGCAGGCGGATTCTGCGTTTGCGCGAGCGCCGCGCCCGGCAGGCCAAGCAGCAGCCCGCAAACCGCGGCGCAGACCAGCACCCACCTGCTGCAACGCGCCGCAGGCAACGCGGTGCGGGAGATTGCTTCCGCAAATTTCGTTTGGTCGTGCAAGCGCCTAGAGGGAAGCACCGCGATACTCAGCCTTCACCGCAGATGCTTCGATACTACCCCGCATCGAGTGTAGTCACGTGCTCTAGGAGTGTCAAGGAATTCGCCGCGAAAGACACAATAGCCAGGAAGAATCTTCGTCCGCGCATCTCGCCGATTTTTGATGACTAAGCCGAAACTTCGAGCCCCGAGACTCTGCCTCGGGTCCGGCTCACCTGCGGTCCTGATGGAACAGGTGCTCCAGCTTTTCATGCAGCCCGCGCACGGCGCCGAACAACCCTTCCAGGCCGGGCGTTTCGAAGCTGACTTCGGTGCTGTCCAAATCCAGTGAGAGGTCGTGCGCAAGTTGCGTGCCACGGCGCACGCGTTCCATGGCCAGCATGGGCATGACGCTGTAGGGATCATGGTGGCCTTTGCGCAACGCAATGAATTGCTCCACCGCCCAGGCCGTGGTGCGGATGAAGTCCACGGCATCGCGGAATTCGCGCAGCACGCGCGCGTCAATGTCGCCGGTGCGCATAAGCGGCTCCAGCGCTTTCAGTTCGGCCGCCATTGCCTCCAGCCGCTGCGTAACATTGTCCGGGGCCCCCGTATCTCCTGCGCTCATGTGCTCCTCCTCGAGAGGTTGGTTCCCGGTCTCTACATGCGGCACGCCTGCCTTGATTCTACTCTGATTCCGTTCCGTTACTGCTTTGACAGTTTTGCGGGCGTTATAAGCAGTCGCAAAAAGCAAAGAGGCGGGCTGTACAGCCCGCCTCTCGCCACTCGCTGTCTGCAACCTGGCTACTTTTTCTTCTTCTTGGTGGTGATCTTCGTCTGGATGCCGGGTGCGATGGACTCCAGCATGGCCAATCCGTCTTTGGCTTCCTGTGCGTACCGGCCGCTGGGAGCGAGCTCCAGGTATTTCTGATAGGCCTCCGCGGTCCCCGGCTGGATGATGATCTTGGTCAGCGTGCCCTCCGTCTTGTATTCCATGGCGGCGACCAGCGCGCGCGCCAGCCAGAACCAGTAGTCGGGGCTGTTGGGGTTGACCGCCGTGGCCTTCCGGAACGGCTCCACGGACTCCTTCATCTTCGCCGCGTTTTGCAGGGTGATGCCGACATTGGCGTAGCAACTCGCCGTGGCCTGCCCGGATTCCGCGGCGCTCGCAGCCGCGGCCGATGGCAGCGTGGAGGCCTTGTCGCACGTGGCCATGGCCTCGGTGACCTTGCCGGCCTTGGCCTGCGCCGTGCCCATCCCCAGATAGTAGTTGGTCATCTCCGGCTTGAGTTCGATGGCTTTGGAGAATGCAGCGACCGCGTCATCATAACGCCCGGCGACTTCATACGCCTGGCCCAGGTTGCTCATCACGATGTGCAGATTGGCGTCGTTCGGCGGAGCCGATTGCTGCGCCGCTTCCAGTTCCGTAATCGCCGTGGTAGATGCCTGCGTCAGCTTTTCAGTGAGCGGCCCGCGATCGGCCACCGGCGTCCTCTGCAGTTCATTGCGCGTAGCAATGGCTTGGTCCAGCGATGTCCGCCCGGCATCAAAGTGCGCCTTCATGCCTTGGAACTTGGTGCGCTCTTCTTCCTGCTTTTTGCGCGCCGCGGCCTCTTCCTCGCTCATCTTGGCGACCAAGTCCTTGAAGTTGATCACCACGCGCTCCGTCCCGCTCAGGGACACCTGAATCTTGCGCTCGTGGGCCACGGTGCCCTTCACCTTCACGGTGAGGCTCCAAATGCCAATGCGCATCCCGTTCATCACAAACTGCCCGTTCTTGTCCGTCTTGGTTTCCAGCGTCTGCCCGGAGTCGTCGTGCTTGAGGATGATGGCGGCGTCGGGAAAGGGCTTGCCTTGCAAGTCACGCACTTCGCCTTCCACGACCGCAAACTGCGCCGCCACCGGGCCCGCCAGCAAGAACGCGCACACGGCGAGCGGCAGCATCCTCGCCATTAATTTCACTAGAATTCTCATAATGATGACTTCCTCCTTATTATTGCGCCGGCAGCGGGCGCTCGCCGGCCTTGCACACTCCTTATTATCGCGCATCCGCCCCGCGGAGCAAGTGCCGCGTACTCTTTGCGCACATGTAGCGGCGCGCTTTAGCGCGGCCTGGCGAGTGCCCGATACACAATCGAATCCTTCGCTCCCGCTTCGGCGAAGGCTCGCAGCCGCAGCACGCAACTTTCGCACGCGCCGCATGCTTCCTCGCCGAATTGGTAGCACGACCAGGTTAGATGCAGTGGAGCCGCCAGGCTGATGCCTCGCCGCACAATCTCGCTTTTGCGCATCGCGATGACCGGCGTCACAATCTCGATTTGCGTTTCCGGACGCGTGCCTTCGCGCACTACTTGTTGAAACGCGCGGTAATACTCCGCCCGGCAATCCGGATAGCCCGAGCTGTCTTCCTCCACCGCGCCAATAAACACCGCGCGTGCGCCAATCACTTCCGCCCAGCTCACCGCCACCGACAAAAAATGCGCATTCCGAAACGGCACATACGTGACAGGAATTGCGGACCCAACTGCAGCCTGCTCGCCTCGTAGCGGCGCAGCATGCATGCCCTGAGCGAAGTCGAAGGGCTGCGCCCGCTCCGGCACGGCGATGCGTGTATCCGTTAACGCCGACCCGCCAATCTGCGAAAAATGTTCCAGCCGCACCACCAGCCGCTCGCGTACGCCGTAGAAATCCGCAATCTCTTTGAACGCGCGCCGCTCCCTCACTTCCGTGCGCTGCCCGTAGCTCGCATGCACCATCGCGATTTCATGCGTCTCGCGCGCCATCGCCGCCGTCACGCACGAATCCATCCCTCCGCTGAGCAAGACGACCGCTTTGAGTTTGGCATTCATTCGAAGTCGCTGTCTTGGATCGATGGAAGTAGAGGAGGTGGAGGATGTAAAGGAGGTAGGGGAAAAAACCGTGCGTGTTGGTCGGAGCTGCACCGAAAGAGCCGGAGTCTGTTCCTCTACTTCCTCTACCTCCTCTATTTCCTTTACTTCCTCTTCACACGCCCTTCATCGCCGGATCCCAAATGTATTTGTGCAACTGCAATCCCATCCGCACCGGCAGCCGGTCGGCGAGCATCCATTCCGCAAGCGAACGCGCCTCCAGCGCCGGCCATTTTCCTTCGGGGTCCGCGAATACCGGCGAAAAAATCACCTGTCGCACGCGCGCCGCCAGATTGTGCTCGCGGGTGAAGTCACGCGCAAATTCATAATCCCGCCGCGACGCAATCACAAATTTGATTTCGTCTTTGCCATCTACCGCGGCGAGGTTCGCCATGTCGAACGTGCCGCCTTCGCCGGAGTCCGGACACTTCACGTCCACAATTTTAATGACTTCTTTCGGCAGATTCCCCACGAACCGCTCGCCGCTGGTTTCCATCATCACCGTGTAGCCCGCCGCGAGCAGTTTTTCGCTCAGCGGAAGTATTTCCGCTTGCAGCAACGGCTCTCCGCCTGTCAACTCAACGAGCGCGATGCGATTTGCGCCGGTTCCGGCAAGTTCCTCCACGCGTTTCATTGCGTCCTCGACGGACATTTTCAGCCCGCCGTGGAACGCGTACGCCGTATCGCACCACACGCAGCGCAGATTGCACCCGGTCAGCCGCACAAAGATGCACGGCAGCCCCGCGCGGGTGCTCTCTCCTTGAATGCTTCGGAAAATTTCCGTGATTTGCATTGCGGTTGTAGCCCGCGTCTTCAGACGCGGGGATTTTCGGGTTCCGCAGGCCCCGCCTCTAATGAGGCGGGCCACACTATTTCGCGTCCGGCCCGGGCGGCAGCGTGGGCGGTGAGGCCCGCGGTTTTTTCTTGCGTATGAACAAAAACCACGCCAGCGCGGCGAACAGCAACATGCCAATCAGCGCGCGCGGCGCCGGCCGCAGCCCCAGTCCCAGATACACCAGCGCGATGAATACCGCCGGCGCCAGAATGATGTAAAACGCTCGCGTCATGTTTTCTCGGAGGTTTGCACGTTCAACATTCAACGTTCAACGTTGAACCCTTGCTACGGCCAGTAGGTCGCGGCGGTTGTGTCCGTCTCCCAAATCGTGATGGACGCGATACGCGCGCCGTTGGGCGCGGCGTGCATCTGCTTCGCGGTTTCCTCGTAAAAATATTTCGCCAGGTTTTCCGCCGAAGGGTTGATGGTGTCAAACGGCGCCATGTCATTCAGCATTTTGTGGTCCAGCGACTGGATGACGTTGGCGATCACTTTTTTCAGGTGCACGAAATCATACAGCAGCCCGACGTGGTCCAGCTCCGGCCCCTGCAGCGTGATTTTCACGCGGTAGTTATGCCCGTGCGGGTTTTCGCACTTGCCCTTGTAGCCGCGCAGCGCGTGCCCCGCGGAAAATGTCTCTTCGACGCACACTTCAAACATGGATTTCTCTTCCTGCCCCTTTACCTCTTCAACTCTTTAACTCTGTACCCTTCTTCATAAATGCTGCATGAATCGTTTCACTTCCGAAATATCCTGCGTAATTTTGTATTCCGGCAGCGACTCGATAAAAATTCTACCATACTGCTTGCGCTGGATGCGGTTATCGAGGATGCACAGCGCGCCGCGGTCCGACTTCGCGCGGATCAGCCGCCCGAATCCCTGCTTCAGCGCCAGCACCGCCTCCGGAACCTGATATTCCGCAAACGCGTTGCGCCCGTCATCGAGCAGTGCCTTCACGCGCGCCGCGACAATCGGATCGCTGGGCACCGCGAACGGCAAGCGATCGATGATCACGCACGAAAGTTGTTCGCCGGGAACATCCACTCCTTGCCAAAAGCTCGAAGTTGCGAACAACACGCTGCCCGGCGTGTTTTTGAAACGGTCCAGCAGCGCCGAGCGCGGCGACGTGCCCTGCAAATAAATCGGGAAGCGCACCATTTTTTTCACGCGCTCGTGAATTTCCTTCATCTGGTTGTAACTGGTGAACAAACAGAACGCGCGACCGCGCGTGATTTCCAGCATGCGCGCGATTTCCTCCGACGCCGCGCCCGCAAAATTCGGATCGCGCACGTCCGGCAGTTCTTTCGGAATGTACAGCATGGCTTGCGTGCCGAAATCGAATTCGTGCGCCAGCACGCGCTCGCGCGCCGCGTCGATGCCCAGGCGCTGTTTCAAGTAATCGAAGCGCCCGGCGACGGCCAGTGTCGCCGACGTGAGCACCACCGTTTCGAATTCCGCGAACAGCCGCTCGCGCAGGATCGTGCTCACATCAATCGGCGTGGCGGTGATGAACACGCCTTTGTTGCGTCGCTCGAACCAGTACACATTATTTTTTTCTGTTTGCTCCAGCAGAAAAACAAGTTCTCCGCGCAGCTCAAACGCGCGCCGCGCGATGTTGATCACTTCGTCGGGCTTGCCGGGCAGCGCGGAAAGCTCCGTCTCCAGGCGCTTCACCGCCTGCACCAGATCGTCGTACGCCTCGCGGTGCTGCTCGAGGAAACTAGCGCGCTCGTTGGCGTCGAACGGAAAGCGGCCGTCTTTGCTCGGGAAATTCTCGAAGAAGCTGCGCGAGCGTTCCTTCAATTGCGCGCAGCGCTTCAGCAGCGTTGCCGACGAAAGATTCGCCAGCCGCAGCACATTTTCCGTGTCCCGCGCCAGCTCCTCGAAACGGTAGTTGGAAATTTGCCGGCCGAAAAAATCGCTGGCCACGTCTTCGATTTCGTGCGCCTCGTCGAAGACCACCGCGGCGTATTCCGGCAGAATGCTGCCGAAGTCGTCCTGCTTCAGCGCGAGGTCCGCAAAAAATAAATGATGGTTGACGATGATGAGGTCTGCCTCGCGCGCGCGCTGGTGCATTTTCGTCAGGAAGCACTGGTTGAACTCCGCGCACTTCGAGCCGGTGCACGTCTCGCGCCGCGCGTCAATGCGCGGCCACAGCTCGTTGTCGTCAGGCAGAAAATTCAACTCCGCGCGGTCACCGGTCTCCGTCAACTTTTCCCAGTCGCGGATTTGCGTGAACCAGTCCAGCTCGTCCATGCCGCGGAGAAACGCGTGGCCCTCTTCGGCGAGGTGGTGCACCTTCGCGCGGCAGACAAAATTGTTGCGCCCTTTCATCACCGCCACTTTCAAGTTCGGCGCGAAGTGCCGCTGCAAGAACGGCACGTCCTTCATGTACAACTGCTCTTGCAGAGATTTCGTCGCCGTGGCGATCACCACGCGCTGCCCGCTGCGGATCGCGGGAATCAAGTAGCCCAGCGTTTTGCCGGTGCCCGTGCCCGCCTCGACCAGCGCGTGTTTTTTTTCACTGAATGCGGCCTCGACGATTTCCGCCATCTCCAGTTGCGAGCGGCGGAATTCGTACCCGCCGTGACATTTTTCGAGCAGGCCGCCCGGCCCGAAGATTTCCTCCATCGAAGGTTGCGCCGCATCTGCTGGTTCTGTGGGGGCGGGCTTTAGCCCCGCCCGATTCACTTCCTCTATTTCGCCTTCAATCCGCGCGATTTCTTCGTCCTCGAAGTTGCTGTACGTGCGCTGCCGCACGGGCGCATCGCTGGGCGTCACGCCGGACGAAGCCTTTTTCGTTGTGTGCGACCGTTTTTTCATTTTGCGTGGTGCGCGGCAGCGCAGAAATCTCGCGCGCCGTAACGATAACACAGTGCCGGGGCGGCTCACGCGTAGCACAGTCTCATAGCCTGTGCCACAAGCCTGTGCTACGATGCATCCCCTCGGGCGTTCCATTCAGCATGATTGGCAGGATTTCGCTGTAGCGATTGTGTAGGGGCGGCCCCGCCCTGCGGGGCCCGCCCCGAATTCCGGGAAAGTGGCGCGGCTGAAGCCGGCCCTTACAAGGGTTAAGCATGGTCGGTCAAACCATCTCGCATTATCGTGTCACCGCAAAGCTGGGCACCGGGGGCATGGGCGAAGTCTATCGCGCCACGGACTCGCGCCTCGGGCGCGACGTCGCGCTCAAGGTGCTGCCGGCCGCCTTCGCGCAGGACACCGAGCGCATGGCGCGCTTTGAGCGCGAAGCGCAAGTGCTCGCCTCGTTGAATCATCCCAACATCGCCACGATTTATGGGCTGGAAGAGGCGGGCGCAGCAAGCAGCGCCCCTACCTCGAGCGTGCGCGCGCTGGTGATGGAGCTGGTGGAAGGGCCCACTCTGGCCGACCGCATTGCGCGCGGCGCAATTCCTTTGGAAGAAGCCCTGCCCATTGCACGTCAGATTTCGGAAGCCCTGGAATACGCCCACGAGAAGGGCATCATTCATCGCGACCTGAAGCCCGCCAACGTCAAGCTCACGCAAGATGGCCAAGCCAAAGTGCTGGACTACGGCCTGGCGAAAGCGCTGGACGACGCTCCGGTCGCCGCTGACCTGACCAGTTCGCCCACGCTTTCACTCGCGGCCACGAAGATGGGACTCATCCTTGGCACTGCCGCGTACATGTCGCCGGAGCAAGCTAAAGGCAAGGCCGCCGACCGCCGCGCGGATATCTGGTCGTTCGGCGTGCTCCTGCTCGAGATGCTCACCGGCCGTCAGGTGTACATCGGTGAAACCGCTTCGGAGACGATGGCCCACGTCATCACGCGCGATCCCGACTGGACACAGTTGCCAGCCGGCACGCCGCCGCGCCTCCAACAGTTGTTGCGCCGCTGCCTGATCAAAGACCCCAAGCAGCGCCTGCAAGCCATTGGCGAAGCGCGCCTCGCGCTGGAAGAAATTCAAAGCGGCAGCCACGCTACAGAGATGTTGCTCCCCGCTACACCGACGCGCGAATTCGGCATGCGCGGCTTCGCCGGCGTCGCTCTGGCCGGGGTGTTGCTGGCTGCGCTCGGCGGCGCGATGGGCTGGTGGCTCAAGTCCAGTCCGCTGGAATCGCCGGTGCGCAAGTTCGAGCTAACGGTGCCGGATTTGGGCCACGGCTCCGGATTGCACGACAGCTTTGCGATTTCGCCCGACGGCAAGCACATCGCCTACCTGAGCAATGATCACGTCTGGATTCGCGCGCTGGATCGCCTCGAGCCCCGCGAAGTGCCCGGCAGCGCGGGCGCTGAAATTCCGTTCTGGTCGCCGGACAGCGCGTACGTGGGATTTGCCGCAAACGGAAAGTTGTGGAAGTCCCCGGCGGCGGGCGGCGAAACCACGGCCATCTGCGATTTGCGCGGCGGGCTGATCGGCGGCTCGGCCGCTTCCTGGGGCGAAGACGGCAACATCGTTTTCACCCGCGGGAGCACCGGCCTGCTGCAAGTCTCCGCGCGGGGCGGCGACCCGCGCTCCCTGCTGGATGTGGATACCAAGACCGAGCAGGACCTGCACCAGCCGCAGATTTTGCCGGGTGGGCGCGGCATCATCTATGTCCCGCATCCCAAAGGGCAAAGCGCGAGCCTGCTGATGCTTTATTCCAAGGGGAAGAAAAAATTTCTGCTGCAACTCGAAGGGCAGAGCATCTGGAATCCGGTCTATTCCAGCACCGGCCATATTCTTTTCCGCCGGCAGCCAACCAACGCGGGCATTTGGGCGCTGCCGTTCTCGCTCTCCAAGTTGGAGGTGGCGGGCGAGCCGTTCCTGGTCGCGCCGAGCGCGGAGAATCCCAGCGTGGCCGCCGATGGCACGCTCATCTATGAGCAAGTGACGGGCGGCGGTCAGACGCAACTGGTTTGGATGAACCGAAGCGGCCAGGCGATCGGGAACATCGGGCAGCCGCAGCCCCGCCAGACGTTTCCTGCGCTCTCGCCCGATGGACTGCGCGTTGCCGTCTCCGCCGACGAAGGCGAAAATTCGGACATCTGGATCCACGACGCCGCGCGCAATACCAAGACCCGCCTGACCTTCGACGCGGTCGCGGAATCCGCGCCCGCCTGGTCGGCTCGCGGGGATCAGGTCGCTTTTCAGACCGTCCCCGCGCAAGGCAATTTTGCCATTGCCGCGAAAGCCGCTGACGGCGCCGGCGACGCCAAGGAACTCGCCAAGCCGGGCACGGTTCCTTCGCTTTCCCGCGACGGCAAATTTCTAGTCTATTCCTTGCTCGGCCCGGAGACGGATTTTGATCTTTTCTACGTTCCGCTCGTGGGCGACCGCAAGCCCGTGCCTTTCTTGCAGACCAAGGCGCGGGAAACCGGGCCGCAGGTTTCACCCGATGGCCGCTTTGTGGCCTACCAGTCGAATGAATCCGGCGTGGAAGAGATTTTCATCAAGCTGTTTCCCAGCGGCGAAGGCAAATGGCAGGTCTCCGTGCATGGCGGGAACTGGCCGCGTTGGAATCGCAAAGGCGACCGCCTCTATTATGCCGAGGGCAACACCATCATGGAGGTGGAGGTCACCGCGCATCCCGCGCTGCGTCTCAGCACCCCGAAGAAACTCTTCTCCCATGTTTTTAGTGGGGTGAGCAGACCTTTCGGCTGGCCCGACTCCTTCGACGTAGCCGGCGACGGGCAGAAGTTCGTGCTGGTCCAACCGGTGCTGGAGCAGCACAGCAAGACCCGCGATCCGGCCATCACCGTGGTGGAAAACTGGTTCGCCGAGTTCAAGGAAAAAGCAAAGAATTGATCGGCCAAACCATTTCGCACCGCAGGACAGGCTCCTACTTGTCCCGCTGGTCTAGAGCGGTAGCGAAGGGAGGGAATCCGAGGGAGCCTGTCCCTAAAGACGCGCCCCGCAAATGCGCGTCGCCACTAGAAACTCTTGATCGGCCGCAAAGTGGCACAGGCTTTCAGCCTGTGCTGCGATGCGTTCCTCCACGGAAATCTGGCGGCTCGAATTGCGCCGCAAACAACGTTCCAATTGTTTGGGGGAATTGCTCTCTGGAAGGACGCCGACGCGGACATTCCGCTGCTCCTCGCCGCCAACGCCGGATGCGCCAAACTCAAGTGAATTCGGAAACGCGAAACTCGAAAACCGAAAATCGAATATCGAACATCTAATCTCGAATATCGTTCTTCACTCTGTAACTCTGCAACTCTTCAACTCTGTAACTCTGACTTTGCCACCTGTGCTACTCTCCCGGCGGAACATCCCATGAAGAAACATCTGCGCACGATTTTTGCGACGCTTTTCGTTTTGGCGGCGCTCTATCTGCTTTTCTGGCCGGTGCCCATTAATCCGCAGGCCTGGACGCCGCCCGCCGCGCCCAAGCTCGAAGGCGTGTACGCGGTGAACGAGAAACTCGCCGCCGCGGAGCGCCTCGGCACGGGCGTGGGCATTGGCCCGGAAACGGTTTCCGTGGACGCGCAGGGCCGCCTCTACGCCGGCTATGTGGACGGCCGCATTGTGCGCTTCGCCGCCGACGGCAGCGACCCGCAAACATTCGCGCACACCGGCGGGCGTCCCGTGGGCCACCGCTTCGACGCCGCGGGCAATCTCATCGTCGCCGACGCGGCGAAGGGCTTGCTATCGATTTCTCCCGCCGGAAAAATCTCCACGCTCACCACGCAGCAGGGCGGCGTGCCCTTCGGCCTGACTGACGACGTCGAGCCCGGCGCCGACGGAAATTATTACTTCAGCGACGCGACCTCGAAATTCCCGCTGGGTGCCTTCATGCTGGACGTCCTCGAGCACGGCGCCAACGGTCGCCTGCTCGTCTATGATCCGCGCACCCGCGCCACGCGTCTCCTGCTCGACGGGCTGTACTTTGCCAACGGCGTGGCCGTCGCGCCGGACGCCTCCTTCGTGCTCGTCGCGGAAACCACGGAGTACCGCGTACGCCGCGTCTGGCTCCAGCCGCACCGCGGCGGCCAGCGCGACATCTTCATTGATAATTTGCCGGGCTTTCCCGACGGCATTTCCTCCAACGGCCACGGAATTTTCTGGCTGGCGATTGTCGCCCCGCGCGACCCGCAGCTCGACTCCCTGCTGCCGCATCCCTTTTTGCGAAAGATCATGTTTCGCCTGCATCTGCCCGAACCGCCGCTGCGCCGCCACGCCATGGTGCTCGGCCTCGATGCCGAGGGCCGCGTGGTGTACAACTTGCAGGACCCATCGCCTGTCGCCTACGCGCCCATTACCGCCGTGCAGGAATCCCACGGAATGCTCTACCTCGGCAGCTTCTCGGAAAATTCCTTCGCCCGCTTCCCTATTCCGCAGAAGTGAATCTGCCTATGTAGGGGCGGGCTTTAGCCCGCCTTATTTATTTCCCGGCGCATACGGGCGGTCTAAAGACGCGCCCCTACAAACCCCTGAAAACCCTGTTTCGCGATTTGTCGCCAATTCTGTCAAGCCCCTCGCGCCCCTTTGCGCCGCACCGTTTCCGCACAACTTCTTTCCTTTCAATTACCTCTCTGCAAAAAATATTTTTCCGCGAAGCGAATAATAACCCCCAGTTTTGTGCTATAATAGAAGTATAAGCTAAAGGAATTCGAAGTTTTCCCGGGCGGCCTTCTCTGGCCGCCCGGTTCGCTTGTACGGGCGGCCTTTGGGCCCGCTCCAAGTCTCGTAGGGGCGGACCAACGTGTCCGCCCTTGCCGTTGTCGTAGGGGCGCTGCTTGCTTGTCCTGCTCGCCCTGAGCGCAGCCGAAGGGCTGCGCCCCAGTTTTGAACTGATTTGTGAATCTATGGCCGACCGCGTAGAATCGAATTTCGGTATCGCGCAAATGAATTCACCCTTCAACATTGTCAATGACGCAGCAGCCCCTGCCGGCTGTGGCACCAGCGGCGCGGTGGTCTATTCCCCGGCGATGCATCCGCGCCCCGACTGGCTGAAAGTGAAATATTTTGGCGGCGCCAACGAGCAGGAGTTGCGGCGCATCATGCGCACGCTCGGCCTGCACACGGTTTGCGAGAGCGCGCGCTGCCCCAACATGGGCGAGTGCTGGGAGCATCGCACCGCGACGTTCATGATTTTGGGAAATATCTGCACGCGCTCGTGCGGATTTTGCGCCGTGCCTTCGGGCAAACCGCTCGGCCCGCCGGAAGAGGACGAGCCGCGGCGCGTCGCCGACGCCGTCGAGAAAATGGGCCTGCGCTACGCAGTGGTGACCAGCGTGAATCGCGACGACCAGCCCGACGGCGGCGCGGCCATTTTCGCGCGCACCATCGAGGAAATCCGCCGTCGCCGCCCGGGCTGTAAGATCGAAGTGCTCATCCCCGATTTTCGCGGCGACTGGGCGGCGCTCGAAACCGTACTCCGCGCGCGCCCCGACGTGCTCAATCACAACACCGAAACCGTGCCGCGTCTCTATCGCGCAGTGCGCAAAGGCGCGGTGTACGAGCGCTCATTGGAATTATTGCGCCGAGTGAAAGAATTTGACGCCTCGATTCCCTCGAAGACCGGCATGATGCTCGGCCTCGGCGAATCGCGCGAAGAAATTTTGTCGGCCATGCGCGACATCGCCGCGCAGCGCGCGGACATTTTGACGCTCGGCCAGTATTTGCAGCCCACGCGCGCGCATTTGCCCGTCGCACGCTACGTTCATCCCGACGAATTCGCCGAGTACAAACTCGCCGGCGAGCGCGACATGGGCTTCAAGCACGTCGAAGCCGGCCCGCTCGTGCGCTCCTCTTATCACGCCCACGCGCAGGAAGCCGCCGCACAGCGGTGACACAGGCCTCCCGTCCTCAGCCATGCGCTTTGAAAGCCGAATACCGTGTCCTGATTTCTGAATACGATTGCTTTGCTGCTGACCCTTCTCGTTGACTTGCCCACCCGCGCAGCCTAAGATGCAGGGGCTTAGAATCATTCCAATCTAATGATGCAACGGACTCCCGGGCATCCTCGGGCATGCTCAGGATGGCCATGGTACGAGGTATGAAATGACGGGGAGCACCGTAGGCCACTATCGCGTCACCGCGAAGCTCGGCGCCGGCGGCATGGGCGAAGTGTACTTGGCTGAGGATACGAAACTCGGCCGGCAGGTGGCGCTCAAAGTGATCCCGCCAGCGTTTGCGCAGGACGCGCACCGCATGGCGCGTTTCCAGCGCGAAGCGCAAGTGCTCGCCTCGCTGAACCATCCCAACATCGCCACCATCCACGGCCTCGAAGACGACGGCACGGTGCGCGCCCTGGTGATGGAGTTGGTCGAAGGCCCCACGCTCGCCGAAAAGATCGTAGGGGCGCAGCATGCTGCGCCCGCCCAAACGGGCATGCCGCTCGACGAAGCTCTGCCCATCGCCAAACAAATTGCCGAAGGGCTGGAGTATGCGCACGAGCGCGGCGTCATCCACCGCGACCTCAAGCCCGCCAACGTGAAAATCACGCATGATGGCAAAGTGAAGATCCTCGATTTCGGTCTGGCCAAAGCTCTCAGCGACGACTCCTCCGTGCAGGATGAAGCCTTTTCTCCGACGCTTTCGGCGGTGGCCTCGAAGACCGGCATCATCCTGGGCACCGCGGCGTACATGTCGCCCGAGCAAGCCAAAGGCAAGCCCGTGGACCGCCGCGCGGACATCTGGTCTTTCGGCGTGCTGCTCTACGAAATGCTCACCGGCCAGCGGCTCTACACTGGCGAAACCGCATCGGAAACGCTGGCGCACGTGATTACGAAAGACCCGGCGCTGGACGTGTTGCCGGTGGGGACGCCGCGGCGCATCCGCCGGTTGCTCGCGCGCTGCCTGACGCGCGATCCCAAGGCGCGATTGCAGGCCATCGGCGAAGCGCGCATTGCGATCGAGCAAGTGATCGCGCAGCCCGCGGAGGAAATCGCCGGCCCGGAGGCCTCGGGGCTGGCGGCACAGTCCGCGCCTCCTGCGCCCGCGTGGCAGCGCGCGCTGCCCTGGGCCGTGGCGATCTTGGCGGTTGTCACCGCCGCATTGTCCTCATGGGCCCCGTGGCGTCCGGCGCCCGCGCTCGTGCCAACGCCTGCTATTCGCATGAGTGTGGAAATGGGCGCCCCGGCTTCGTTGGTGGTGGATCGCGGACCCTCCGTCGTCCTTTCGCCGGACGGCACGCGCCTGGCGTTGGTGGCGCAGGATGCCAAGCTGCAGCGGCAAATCTATGTGCGCAATATCGATCAGTTGCAGGCCACGCCGCTCGCCGGCACGGATGGCGCGCGCGACCCATTTTTTTCTCCGGACGGAACCTGGATTGCCTTCTTCGCCGGCGGCAAGCTGAAGAAAATTTCCGTGCAGGGCGGCGCTGCCGTCACCCTGTGCGACGCGCCTGCCCCGTTCGGCGGCTCATGGGGCGAGAACGACGCCATCGTTTTCGCGCCGGATTCGCGCACTGCGCTTTTCCGCGTCTCTTCGGCGGGAGGAAAGCCGGAACCCCTGACCAAGCTGGACCAGTCGAAGGGGGAATTAACGCATCGCTGGCCGCAAGTGCTGCCGGGCGGCGAGGCTGTTCTATTCGGCCTGCAAATGCCCGTCAGCCTTGTTGATGAAGGCAACATCGTCGTGCAATCGTTGAAGAGCGGAGAGCGGCGGACGGTTGTCGAGGCCGGCACCTACGGCCGTTATGTGCCCAGCGGGCACATCCTCTACGCGCACAGGGGCAATCTGTTCGCGGTACCCTTCGACCTGAGCCGGCTGGAAGTGACCGGGCCGCGGGCGCCGTTCCTGGAGCGTGTCGTCTTTGCATCCTTAATTGGCGGCGCCCAGTATAGTTTTTCCAACACCGGGTCGTTCGTGTATGTGACCGGGGAAAGCCAAGCCAGCAAATCAGTGGTCGATTGGATGGACCGCGCAGGGAAATTTCAGCCGCTGCAGTCGGTTCCCGCGGACTACGTCAATCCGCGGATTTCCCCGGATGGCAAGCAGCTCTCGCTGAACGTGATCGAGGGAGGCTCTGCCGACGTGTGGGTGTACGACTGGGCGCGCGACACCATGACCCGGCTGACCTTTGATCCAGGCAATGATATTGCCCAGATGTGGACGCCGGATGGGCAGCGCATAGGCTTCGCTTCGAATCGCGGCGGCGCCCAGAACCTCTACTGGCAGCGGGCCGACGGCGCCGGCGAAGCCCAGCGGCTCACGGAAAGCAAAAATACTCAATTCGCGTATTCTTGGACGCCGGACGGCAAAACTCTGGCCTTTCATGAAATGGATCCGGTCACCGGCAACGACATCTGGGTGCTGCCGATCGATGGGGACGAGAAGTCCGGCTGGAAACCGGGCACGCCACAACTGTTTTTGAAAACGCCCTTCGCGGAAGCTACTCCCTTTTTCTCTCCGGACGGCCGCTGGCTGGCCTACCAGTCCAACGAATCGGGGAGGAATGAAGTGTATGTGCGGCCGTTCCCGGGCGGCGACGGCAAATGGATGGTTTCCAGCGAGGGCGGCATACTTCCGCGCTGGTTGAGGAGCGGCAAGGAACTTTTCTATCTGCGGCCTGAAGACAACCGAATCATGGTCGTGAACTACCGGGAGGTTGACGGGTCGTTTCAGGCGGATAAGCCGGTGCTGTGGTCCCCTGGGCAGTTTGCCGACCTCGGCGGCCGTCCCAACTACGACGTGGCGCCTGACGGAAAACGCTTTGCGGTGCTGCGCTTTCCCGAAGGCAAAGAAAACGCTGAAAAAAACGACAAGTTCGTGCTCATCCTCAACGTGTTCGAGGAACTGCGCCGCCGCGTTCCCGCGGGGAAAAAATAATTTCGTGATCGGCCACACCATTTCTCACTATCGCGTCACCGCCATGCTCGGCACCGTGGGACAGGCTTTTAGCCTGTCCCTGAAGACGCGCAGTCCCGAGACTTCGGGACTGCGCCACTAAATCTATGATCGGTCAATCCATTTCGCACTACAAAGTCACCGCCAAGATCGGCGCCGGCGGCATGGGTGAGGTCTATCGCGCCACGGACACCAAACTGGGCCGCGACGTTGCGCTGAAAGTCGTGCCTCCGGCGTTTGTGCAGGATGCCGAGCGCATGGCTCGCTTTGAGCGCGAAGCGCAGGTGCTTGCTTCGCTGAACCATCCCAACATCGCCACCATCCACGGCCTCGAAGACGGCGCCGGCGTACGCGCACTTATCATGGAACTGGTCGAAGGCCCCACGCTCGCTGACCGCATCGCGCAAGGGCAGATGCCGTTCGAGGAAGCTCTGCCGCTGGCGAAACAAATCGCGGAAGCGCTGGAGTACGCTCATGAAAAGGGAATCATCCATCGCGACCTCAAGCCCGCCAACGTAAAAGTCACTGCCGACGGCAAGGCCAAAGTTCTTGATTTCGGTTTGGCGAAGGCGCTGCTGGGCGACGCTACCGTGCAAGACGCCTCGCATTCCCCGACACTCTCCATGGCCGCGACGAAAGCCGGCATCATCCTCGGCACCGCCGCCTACATGTCGCCCGAGCAGGCTCGCGGCAAGCCCGCCGACCGTCGCGCGGACATCTGGGCCTTCGGCGTCGTACTCTACGAAATGCTCAGCGGCCGGCAAATCTTCGGCGGCGAAACCGCCTCCGATTCCATGGCCGCGGTCATCACCCGCGAACCGGAATGGTCTCTGCTTCCGACGAACACTCCGCCGCGCATCCGCGAACTTCTGCGCCGCTGCTTGACCAAAGATCCCAAGCAGCGTCTGCGCGACATCGGCGAAGCGCGCATCGCCATTGAGCAAGCCATCGCCCATCCCGAAGCCGCTGAGTCCGCGCCGCAGACCACCGCGGCTCCTGGAGTAGCGCAGCCGGTGTGGTTGCGCGCGCTGCCCTGGGCGCTGGCTGCCGCCGCCATCGGGTTCGCGGCATTTTCGTTTTGGCGGACTCCGCCCGCCGCGGAAATTTCCTCCACACGTTTTTCGATTCCGTTGCCGCCCGGGGCTGCACTGGGCGCCCCCAATTGCCTCAACCTGGCCATCTCGCCCGATGGCAGTCAAGTGGCGTTCGTTCTCACCACCGAAGGCGCGACGCAGATTATGCTTCGCGCCGCCAACGCGCTCGATCTGACGCAGGTTTCCGGTTCGGAAGGCGGCGTCTGCCCGTTCTTTTCTCCGGACAGCAAGTGGCTGGGATTTGTTTCCGGCGGCTCGATGAAAAAAGTGCGCGTGGCCGGCGGCTCGCCTCTGGATGTCGTGCCCATGGACACGGCGGACTTCCGCGGCGCTGCCTGGTTGACCAGCGAGATGATTGTGTTCTCCGAAAATGCATCCACGCCGCTGTCCATGGTCTCGGCGAATGGCGGCTCTCCCAAACCGCTCACGTCGCTGGTGGCGGACAAGCAGGAGCGTACCCACCGCTGGCCTTACGCGCTGCCGGGAGGCAAGGCTGTGCTGTTCACCGTGGGAACTTCCGACAGCCCGGACAACTACGATGATTCGCGGATCGAAGCCGTTGTCGCCGCCACCGGCGAACGCAAAACAGTCTTGAAAGGTGGCAGCATTGCGCAGTATTTGCCCACCACGCGGCAACTCATCTTTGCGAAAGGCGGTTCTCTTTACGCCATCGCCTTCGACGCAGACAAGCTGGAGTGCCGTGGTGAGTCCTCGCCCGTGTTGCAGGGTGTGCAAGGCAATGTCACCACCGGCGCCGTCTCCTTTGCAGTTTCTTCCAGCGGCTCCCTCGTCTATATGCCCGGCGTAGGCGGTCAGGCGGAGCGCAAGCTGATTTGGTTCGACCGCCAGGGCAAGGTGGAGGCGCTTCCCGCGCCGCTGCGCGCGTACGCGGACCCCCAGCTTTCGCCCGACGGACGCCGCTTGGCGGTGGCAGTCGTTTCCGGACGCAACAGCGCCGTGTGGACCTACGACATCGAGCGTAATTCGCTGAACCGCCTCACCTTTGACATCAGCATCAGTCCGCTCTGGTCGCCCGACGGCAAGCGCATCGCCTACTTGAGTCAACAGCCCGGTCGGCCGACGCGCATTGAATGGAAACTCGCGGACGGCAGCGGCGAATCGGAGACACTCTGGGAACCTCCCAATCCCGGAAATCCCTCGAGCTTCACTCCCGACGGCAAATGGCTGGCCGTGGCCATGGAAAATGCGCAGAACCAGGGCGACATCTTCGTGGTGCCTCTGCACGGGGACCGCAAGGCCCAGCCATTTGTTTCCGGGCCCGCGGGTGAGGTGCACCCTGCTTTTTCGCCCGATGGCCGCTGGCTGGCCTACGAATCGGGTGAAACCGGACGCAGCGAAATTTATGTGAAGCCCTTCCCGGCCGCGGCGGGCCGCTGGCAGGTTTCCTTCGAGGGTGGATTGGAGCCGCGCTGGGCCTCCGGTGGCAAGGAACTGTTCTTTCGCTCCGCGCCTGGACTGATGTCGGTCTCCGTGGAGACGAGCAGCAGCGCATTTCGCGCCGGGACTCCGCAATTGGTCGCCAAGCGGACGTTCGATGTCTACGGTTCGAACAGCTCGACGTACGTCATTTCCAAAGACGGCAAGCGCTTCTTGCAAATTGTTCCCGGCGCAGCGCAGGAATCGACAAAAGGGCTCGAGGTAGTCCTCCATTGGGGCGAGGAATTGAAGAAACAAAGCTCCAGCGAAAAGAAATGATCGGCCAATCCATTTCGCACTATCGCGTCCTCGAAAAATTGGGTGGCGGGGGCATGGGCGTGGTCTATCGCGCCGAAGATACCAAGCTCGGCCGCCACGTCGCGCTGAAGTTTCTCCCCGAGGAGCTGGCCCGCGACCCCCAGGCCCTCGAGCGCTTCCAGCGCGAAGCGCGTTCCGCCTCTGCGCTGAACCATCCGCACATCTGCACCATTTACGAAATCGGCGAGCACGCCGGGCAGCCCTTCATCGCCATGGAGCTGCTCGAAGGCGAAACGCTGCGCCAGCGCCTCACGCGCGGCGCGCTGCGCACGGAAGAAATTCTCGAGCTGGGCGGCGAAATCGCCGACGCGCTGGACGCCGCGCACGCCAAGGGCATCATCCATCGCGACATCAAGCCCGCCAACATTTTTGTCACGCGTCGCGGCCAGGCCAAAGTGCTCGACTTCGGCCTCGCCAAGCTCGCCGTCGCCGAAGCGCATCCCGGAGTTTCCGTGATGGCCACCGCCGATGTGCAGGAGCAGCACCTCACCAGCCCGGGCACCGCCGTGGGCACCGCCGCGTATATGTCGCCCGAGCAGGCCCGCGGCGAAGAGCTCGACGCGCGCACCGATTTGTTCAGCTTCGGCGCCGTGCTCTACGAGATGTGCACCGGCAAGCAAGCCTTCCGCGGCACCACTTCCGCGGTAATTTTCAATGCCATCTTGAGCGGCGTCCCGGAATCGCCCGTGCGCCTGAATCCGCAACTTCCGGACGAACTGGAACGCATCCTCAACAAGCTGCTCGAAAAAGACCGCGAGCTGCGCTGTCAGACCGCGGCGGAAGTCCGCGCCGACCTCAAGCGCATGAAGCGCGACACCGATTCCGGCCGCGCCGCCAGCGTCTCTTCGGCGGGCGTCGCGCCAGCTCCGCCGGCCGAGCAGGACAGCCTCTTTCGCACCCTCGCTTCTCGCTTTCGTTTCACTCCACACCGCTGGTGGGAGCTGCACCAGTTGTTCGTCACCTTTATTTACGCGCCGCTGGCGCTGTACTTGGCCGTGCGCAGCTCCGTTACCATCAGCACCAGCCTGAACACCGCTCTGGCGGCGAACTGGCACGGCTGGCAGGGCATCCTGCAAGCGTTTCGCGCGCCGGATGCGTTCTGGTTCAACCTGGGCCTGCCATTTTTTCTTGTGATGGTCTTGCTGCTGAGCCTGTCCATCGTCGCGCGGCTCTATCTGGTCTGCCTGGCAGCCTTCCTGCCCGCGCGCTTGCTCGCGCAGGTGCGCTGGATTCATTCCGCGTTGAATGTGGTTTACATCGTGGTGGCCGTGCAGTTGGTCTTTGCAGGATTTCTCGTGATTCGTGTGAACGCCACCAAATTGCTTTTTGGCGCGGAGCTGGCCGCGCTCGGACTGGCCACGTTTCTGGCCGTCATCTTCATCGAACCGGAAATCGTCCGCGCCGCCTTTCCGCAGGTGTACACCACCGCGCCGGTGCCCGTCGCACAACTCAGACGCCTGTGGCTGTGGCCCGCCGCCATTGCCGCAGTGGTTCTACTGGCCGCCGTATTCCCGTGGCGACGAGATGATCGAGAAGCGGCCCCGGTTTGGGACGTGAGTCCGCTCACCAGTTTTCTTGGTTTGGAGTGGTTGCCCAGTTGGTCGCCGGATGGCAGTTTCGTCGCCTACGCCCACAACGCCAAAGGCAGCATGGATATTTTTGTCATGCCGGCAGCGGGAGGCGATCCGGTGCAAATCACGCAGTCTTCGTTTGACGAGACTTTACCGCGCTGGTCGCCGGACGGCCAATCCCTTGCTTTTCTGGCGGACCACGGCTCCGGCAGCGACATTTACCTGGTGCCGCCGCTCGGCGGCACGCCGCGGAAGCTCGCGGAGACACGCTTTCCGTTCCTGGAAAAAACACTTGACGCGGTGCGGGCAATGGGGGCGGTGCCCTGGTCGCCCGATTCTAAAGTGCTGTTATTCTCGCGTCTCGAAGCGGATGGAAAGATCGCCGTCTGGAAAACGACCGTGGCCTCCCAGCAGGAAATGCAGCTCACGCAACCCGGACCCGGCGTCGCGGACTTCGGCGCTTCCTGGTCCTTTGATGGTTCGATGATTGTCTTTGAACGAAGCAAGGCCGGAAAAAGCAGTTTGTGGATGCTGCCGGCGGCGGGCGGCGAGCCGCAACCGCTGCTGGAAGATGAGTTTCATAACAACCAGCCGGCTTGGTCGTCGGATGGCAAGCGTGTCGTGTTCGTCTCCAAACGCGGCGGTGGCGAGAACCTCTGGGAGATTGATGTGCAGTCGCGCCGCCTGCGCCGGCTCACCACAGGGCAAGGCAGGGATATGGCGCCGGTGGTGGGGCGTGACGGCCAGCTCGCCTATTCCCCCTTCAGCCACCAAGTGGATTTGCAGGTTGTCAACGTGCCGGATGGATCGGAAGAGCGCCTTACCTTCAATACCGCCGACAACTTTGGCGCGCGCGTTTCACCCAATGGGCAGCAGATTGTCTATCACTCCAATCGCAGCGGGAACTTGGAGCTTTGGCTGCTGGACCGCAAGACCGGCTCTGAGCGCCAGCTCACCAACCACCCCCGCAATGATCTTCTGCCGGATTGGTCTCCCGACGGCCGTGAAATTGTCTTTTTTTCCAACCGCGACGGCGATGCCCACCTTTGGGTAATCCAGCTCGAGACGGGCGCGCTGCGCCGGCTGACGGAGCAGAGTATTCCTCTGCCCGGTGGTTCCGGGACCACGCTCAGCTCTCCGCCCCGGTGGTCGCCGGACGGCAAGTTGATTGGCTACCTGGCGCCCAGCCCGGAGGGCTCTGCCCTCTGGGTGATTGACCCACAAGGAAGAAACTCGCGTGCCAGGCTGTTCGGTGTGCTGCGTTTCGATTGGTATTTGGATAGCCACCGCGTGGTCTTCACGCGGCAAGACCCGGCTCGACGCGGTCCAGTAGAAATGGTCGCGGTGAATCTGGAATCCGGCGAAGAGGTAATCCTCGCCAGGGGACCGAACGCGGAGTTGGTGTCCGCGCCCGACGGCAGCGCCATCCTGTACTGCTACGCGCCGAGCCATTTCAATATGCAGCTCAATGTGCTGCACTTGGCGCCGCTGGGTACCCCGGGCGGACTGCCACGCGCGGTGGGCGGGCCGCAACCGCTTACTCGCCCCGCCGGCGCGTCCCACGTCCACACGGGGGGTTGGGCACCCGACGGGAAATGGGTCGTGGCCACTCGCGACGTCGATCAGGGCGACCTGTTCGTCATTAAGAACTACCGCTGAGGTTTTGGCCGTCTTTTTTGCAGCGGACATCAAAATCGTTCGAACACACTTGCGGATTTACGGCAACATTCCGTTGTTCCTGCTCTGCATGCCAGTGCCGGCGAGCCAGCCCGCGCTCACGTGCAATCCCGAACATTGAGCAGGGGAAACCGCTGCTCGATATTCGATACTCGAAACACGAATATCGCGTCTCGATTTCCGAATATCGCATTTCGATTCTTGGTCTGAATTGTGCTTTCTGACTTCTGATTTCTGCTAAGATGCCTGCCGCAATCCCCGACAAAATGATCGGCCAGACCATCTCGCACTATCGCGTCACCGCCAAACTCGGCACCGTGGGACAGGCTTTCAGCCTGTCCCTAAAGACGCGCAGGCTGGAAGCCTGCGCTACGAAAATATGATCGGCCAATCCATTTCGCACTACAAAGTCACCGCCAAACTGGGCGCCGGTGGCATGGGCGAAGTCTATCGCGCCACGGACACCAAACTCGGCCGCGACGTCGCGCTCAAAGTGATTCCGCAGGAATTTGCCGCCGACGCGCAGCGCATGACCCGTTTCCAGCGCGAAGCGCGTTCCGCCTCTGCGCTGAACCATCCGCACATCTGCACCATTTACGAAATTGGCGAGCACGATGGCCGGCCGTTCATCGCCATGGAACTCCTCGAAGGCCGCACTCTCAAACAATTGATTCATTCCCGGCCGTTCGAAGTGGATGCGCTGCTGGACGTGGCCATTCAAATCGCTGACGCGCTCGATGCCGCCCACGCCAAGGGCATCATCCATCGCGATGTCAAGCCTGCGAATCTTTTCCTCACGGCCCGCGGCCAGGCCAAAGTGCTGGACTTCGGCCTCGCTAAGCAAAGTCACGGCCACGGCGCCGAAGAAAAGCTCGTGGCCATGGGCAACCACACGCATCTCAGCTCCATTTCCCCTGATGGAAAAACGGCCGTCATCACCAACTACGAAACGGAAACCCGCGGTGATATCTGGTTTGTGTCCCTGGAGGGAAAGCACGAGGCCAAGCCGTTTTTGAAGACTCCCTTCAACGAGCGCGAAGGAAAAATTTCTCCCGACGGCCGCTGGCTCGCCTACGCTTCCGACGAATCCGGCCGCGACGAAATCTACGTGCAAGCCCTCGGCGGCGCCGGCGGCAAATGGCAAATCTCCGCGGCGGGCGGCTTTGCCCCGCTGTGGGCGCGCCGCGGCTCCGAGCTGTTTTACCGCAACGGTCCGCAAGTGCTGGCCGTCGCCTATTCCGCCAGGCCGGAATTCGCTCCCTCGCCGCCCCGCGCGCTGTTCGAAGGACGCTTCGAACAGCATCCCCGCCGCGAAGGCATCTACGACATATCGCCGGACGGCAAGCGCTTCCTGATGGTCAAGTCCGCCGGAGCGGAAACCGGCCTCAGTCAATTGAACGTGGTGGTGAATTGGTTCGCGGAACTCAAGGCTCGCTCCCGCGCCGCAAAGAATTGACCATCGCCTGCCGTGCCCTCGCGCAGCAAAAAAGCCCGCTAAGAATCCTTATGATGTTTGCTCTGTGTCTCTGCGCCTCTGTGGCTAATTTCTATTCCTTTTCTGTGAAATCTGTGGACTTGCTCCGGTGCATTACCGGAGAATCTGTGGATTCCATGTTTTGGTTGCGCCAACAAATTCGCTTCGACCGCAACGAACTCTCCGGCGCCATCGGCGACATCGGCACGGATTTCCCGCTGCTCGTCGGCATGATTCTCGCCGCCGGCCTCGACGCGCCCAGCGTGCTCATCATGTTCGGTGCTCTCCAGGTCATGACCGGGCTGGTCTATGGCATGCCCATGCCGACCCAGCCGCTCAAGGCCATGGCGGTCATCGTGATTACGCAAAAACTCGCGCCAAATATTTTGTACGGCGGCGGGCTGGCCATTGGCGCGGTGATGCTGCTGCTCACCGTCACCGGACTCATCGGCTGGGTGGCGCGCATCGTTCCGAAAAGCGTGGTGCGCGGCGTGCAATTCGGTTTGGGGATGCAGCTCGCGTCGCTCGCGCTGCGCGACTACGTCACCTCCGACGGCTGGCCGGGCTACGCGCTGGCCTTCGTCGCCTTCGCGCTGACGCTGGCGCTCCTCGGCAACCGCAAATTTCCGCCCGCGCCATTTATCATTTTGCTGGGCATCGCTTACGCATTGCTATTTAAACTCGATGGCGGCGCGTTCGAACACGCCGTGGGAATTTCGCTTCCGAAATTGCACACGCCGCAGTGGGCCGACGTGCTCACCGGATTTCTCGTGCTCGCGCTGCCGCAACTGCCGTTGTCGCTCGGCAATTCCATTCTCGCCTCGCAACGCGTCGCCGACGATTTGTTTCCCGAGAAAAAAGTGACCGTGCCCAAAATCAGCCTGACGTATTCGCTGATGAATTTGATTTCGCCGTGGTTTTCCGGCGTGCCCACGTGTCACGGCTCGGGCGGAATCGCCGGGCACCACGCGTTCGGCGGACGCACCGGCGGCAGCGTGGTGATTTACGGCGCGCTGTATTTGTCGCTGGGATTATTTTTTGGCGGCGGCTTTCAGTCCGCGGTGAAACTGTTTCCGCTGCCCGTGCTCGGCGTGATTCTGCTGTTCGAAGCACTCGCGCTGATGAAGCTCGTCCGCGACATGCTCGCCAACGCAGGAGATTTCTTCATCGTCCTCCTCGTCGGCCTCATTGCCTTCGGCCTCCCCTACGGCTACGTCATCGGCGTCCTCTTCGGCACGTTGATTGTCTATTTCGGAAAACGAATCTTGCAAGCGCAGCCGAACGCAGATGAACGCAGATGACTTTGGATGGGCCGAATGTAGCGGCGGGCTTTAGCCCGGCCCAGACGGAGATTCATAGCGGCCGATTCTCCGTGTTGTCATTCTGAGCGAAGCGAAGAATCCCTCTGACTGCCCGTTCTTGTAGGGGCGGCCCCATGTGGCCGCCCTGTTTGCTTGCAGGTGTGCTGTGCCCCTACTATGTAGCGGCAACCTGCGCCGCCCTTGCGCAGGTTGCCACTTCGGTGCTCCGTCTTTTATCTGCGTCTATCTGCGTTCATCTGCGGTTCCAACAGGCATTACTCAGTGCCTTGGTGCCTCTGTGGCTATTCTTCTGCCTTTGTCCCCCCGGCCGACCGCGGCAACAGCGCCAGCGCGCCATCGGCAACTTGTTGCACCCGCGCATTGCAAGCGGCGTCGCTGCCGTTGTTGCGCGTGGCGAGGCGTTTGGCTTCGTGGAAATATTTCGCGGCCTGTGCGTGGTGGCCGAGCTTGGCGTGGAGGTCGCCGAGGATCAACTGAAACACAGGATTCGTCGGGTACTCCTCGACGAGCGGCGTGAGCAGCTCGACGCCGCGCGTGTAATTCAAATCGTAGTTACGCAAATTTTTTGCGTAATAAAATCGCGCTTCTCCGACGGACATATCGCCCTCGCGCAGCGCGCGCTCGAGCAAGCGCACGCCCTCTTTCTTCGAGCCGCCGGGAATGCCCATGAAAAATCGCAGCATCTTGGCCCACCAGGAAAGCGCGTCCACAAAATAATTGTAGAGGCCGAGGCCGGTGTAGGCGTCGCCGAGCTCGGGATCGAGTTGCGACGCGCGCACCAAATATTCGCGGGCTTTCACGCCGGCGCGCGCCACGGGCTTCGCTTCCATGCGCAGGCCGTGCAGCCGCGCCTTCAGTGCGTACCCCATGCCGACATACAAATTCATTACCGCGCTGGGAGATTTCGCAAGTTGCGCGTCGCCGAGCGCGATGGCTTTATCGGCGAGGCGAAAATAATCGTCGTCTTCGGGAAGTTTCGCGCGCTTGTAGGCGTCAATCGTGTTCCATTTGATTTCGCACGCGGCGCAGTACGTCCGCCACCACAGCGCGTTGACTTCGAGCAGATAGCCGAGCGGGGAATCGGGCAGCGCCTGCTGGACTTTGTGGGCAAACTCGATGGCGCGCGCCGTGTCGCCCGCGTACATCAAGCGCAGACTCTCGCGGGCTTCCGGCGGCACGTTCAACTTTTTCGCGTGCGCGGTCGGAACGCAGAAAACGAGTGCAAATAGAATTAGGAAGATGATTCGGCGCATCGCCTCTAGGGTACAAGAAAATAGAAAAGAGAAAATAGAAAAGAGAAAAGTAGAACGCAGATGAACGCGGATTAGAAACGATGAACGCAGATATCAAAGAGGATTCAGGAAATCGGATTCCGGGATTAGTTTCCAGTACTCAGGAATTCCTTCCCCTAATACATCTGCGTTTATCTGCGTTCATCTGCGGTTTCATTCCGGTGTCTTTCCCTGCCACCTGCTACCTGGGTTTCAACCATCCCAACAGCCGCGCGGCGGCGACGTACATCGCGAAACATTCCAGCGCAAACGGCGGAAAGCCGAGAAAGCCCGGGGCGGGCATCTCGAAAATTTTCCATTGCTGAAACACCGGGAAAATGTAAATCCATTTCGCGGTCGCCCAGTTGTTCCAGAATTCCCAGAGAATGCCGCAGACCCAGCCGGAAATCAGCAAGCCGTAGAGGCGATCGCGATGACCGAGCTCGAGATCGCCAAGCAGTGACGGCATGCGCAGGCGATAATTGGCGGGGTCAAGAAGGAAAACAAATCCCAGCCATACGAGCGCAAAAAGATACGCCGCAATTTCGCGCGGCAACACCAGCGGCAGCGCGAGAAAAATCGCGCCGGTAACAATCATCGCGCGATGCACGTTCAGCGAAAACTTTTTCGGCTTCGCCGGCTTGAACCAGCCGAAGGCGCGAATCAAATCGGTGGTGACAAAAATCGCCGGCGTGATGGTCATGAACGACCACGCGTAGCCGAAATATTTTGCCAGCCAGAATTTCGGCAAGCCGATGTACGTCCAGTTTTGCAGGCGCAAATTGTAGGCTTCGAAAATCAGCCACAGCGGTAGCGAGAGAAATGCGATGCGCGCGAATTGTCCCGGCGCTTGCTGCAAGCGCGACTTGCTGTTGATGGAAAAAACTGCCGCGTCGGCGATGAGGATGTAACACGTCCATGCGATCGGCGTAAAAAATGTCGCGACTGGCTCGATGTGACGGAACATCAGCCACTCGAACGCCACGAGTGCGAGCAGTCCCATCCAGCCGTACAACGGAAATGCGCGCGAGCGATGACGGAAAAATTCCGCGACAAGAATGGTCACCGTGAAGGCTGTCAGCGCAACGCCAAGCGTGGTCATGGCGCCGTAATGGTATCGCAATCCCGCCTCGCGCACGAAAGCTCTAGGCCGCTACCCGCAGCCCTCGCAGTGCGCCGAAGCTGGGCTTGAGTTTGCCGTGCCGCAAGGCCTTCAATGCCGCCAGCCGCTGGCGCAGTTGTTTCCGTGTCAGCACGCTGAAGCTTCCCAGAATCTTCAGAAATCTTGCTGCGGGACGTTCGCCTTTCATCGAATTGCATTCCAGGCAGCAGGCCACCACATTGCGGTACGATTCGTCCCCGCCCCCCGAGCGCGGCACGACGTGGTCCATTCCACGGCAGGTTTTCTTCAGCTTGCGCCCGCAATAGAAGCAGCGGTGCTTTTCCCGTGCATAAATCAGTTCTCGCAGGTTCGTGCGCGCATAAAAATTAATGGCCTCCACATCCTGCCGCAGGCGGAGGCTCTCCCCCCGCCCGATACCCCGGATTTCGCTCGGCAGGAACACGCGAATCAGGTGACCCGTGTAGCCTCGTTCGTGAATCTGGATCGCTCCTTTGGATTCCAGTCGTTGGTAGGCTTTCCGCAGGGTGCTGACGGATATGCGCAGCGCCTCGGAAAATGCCTGCAAGGAAACGCGAATCGTTTCGCGCCCGGCCAGCCGCGTCTGCCGCAGCAGCCGCAGATACACTACTCGTTCCGACGGCCACGGCTCGAAGGTGGGCACAAAGCGATCCTCCACCTCCGCCCACACCTGCGCCGCGCTCGGTTTTCCTGTCCGCTTGGCTTTTTTTGTTTTGAGCACTCGCATGGGCTTGGTTACCTTTCCAGTTTGCAAAAGAAAACGGGCGGCCCGTTTGGCCGCCCGTCAGAATTAGCTCTTTTCTAATCCTTATACTTCTATTATAGCATACTGCGGAGGGTTATTATTCGCTTCCCGGAAATTTTCTTCTTCTGTAGAATCAGGAGCTTGGCCCATTTTGCCCCGCTTCCCCCTCTTGACAAAAATCCGCGCTTTCGCGCATTTCGCCATTTCCCCGCCACCTGCCACCTGAAACCTGTCGCCTGAAAGCAGACACCTGTTATCCTTGCTGCTTCATCGCGGCGGGAAGCCAAGGGCGGCCTTTGGGCCCAGCATTCTTGGATTGCAACTGATGTAGCGCCACCCTTCAGGGTGGCATGGGTTCGGTCGAAAAAGCCTTGCCGCCCTAAAGGGCGGCTCTACATACCTGCTGTTGTAGCGCCACCCTTCAGGGTGGCATGGGTTCGGTTGAAAAAGTTTTGCCGCCCTAACCCTTCGACTACGCTCAGGGCAAGAGGGCGGCGCTACACACCCCGTACAAATGGCAGAGAGCGCAAATTCGGCGAAGCTGGAACGCGGGCTGGGGCTGGCGGAAGCCACGTCGCTCAACATGATTGACATGGTGGGCATCGGGCCCTTTGTCGTGGTGCCGCTGGTGATTCAGGACATGGGCGGACCGCAGGCGCTCGCGGCGTGGGTGGCGGGCGCGGCGCTGTCGCTGCTGGATGGATGCGTATGGGCGGAACTCGGCGCAGCGATGCCGGAGGCGGGCGGGAGTTACGTTTTTTTGCGCGAGGCGTACGGCGCGAAAAAATGGGGACGCCTGATGTCGTTTTTATTTATCTGGCAGACGATGTTTCAAGCGCCGCTGGTGATGGCCAGCGCGGCAATCGGGTTCGGCGAATACCTGATGTACCTGGTGCCGCTGGGGCCGGTGGCGGAACGCGCGGTGCGCGGCGCGCTGATTGTGTTTTTATTGTTTTTGCTCTACAGAAAAAATACACCCATCGGAAAAATCTCCATGCTCATCTGGGCAGGCGTGGTGGCGACGATGGTGTGGCTGATTTTCGGCGGGGTGACGCACTTCAAAGGCGCGCAGGTGTTCACGTATGCGGAGGGCGCGTGGAATTTTTCGTGGGCGTTTTTCGCGGGGCTGGGCGCGGCGACGGTGCGCACGATTTACACGTACCTGGGCTACTACAACGTGTGCCACCTGGGCGCGGAAATCCGCGACCCGCAGAGAAATATTCCGAAGAGTATTTTTATTTCCATTATCGGCATCGCGGTGCTGTACCTGCTGATGCAGACGAGCATCCTGGGCGTGGTGCCGTGGCAGGAAGCGCAGACGTCGAAATTTATTGTGAGCACGTTCGTGGAACGCATCTACGGAACGGGTGCGGCGAAGTTTGCGACGGTGATGATTCTGTGGATTGCGTTCGGATCGCTTTTCGCGCTGACGCTGGGGTACTCGAGAGTGCCGTACGCGGCGGCGGTGGACGGAACATTTTTTTCGGCGTTTGCGCGGGTGCATCCGACGAAACATTTTCCGCACGTGTCGCTGCTGGCGCTGGGGGCGACCGCGCTGGTGTTCAGCCTGCTGTTCCGGCTGCGCGAAGTGATCAGCGCGATTCTGGCGATGCGCATCCTGGTGCAGTTCATCGGCGGAGCGGTGGGGCTGATGGTGCTGCGGCGGCGCTGGCCCCCCAAAAGATTTCCGTTCAAAATGTGGTTCTACCCGCTGCCGGTGGTGCTGGTGGTGGCGGCGTGGGCCGCGGTGTTTGTGGCCACGGGAAGCATCGAAGTGCTGGGCGCAAGAATTGATTTGCGATTGGCGGCGATGGTGCTGACGCTGACGGGAGCGGGAGTGTTTTTGGCGAGGGCGAGGGTGGCGAAGGAGTGGCCGTTTGAAAAATAAGTGGCGAGTGGCGAGAAAAACAAAACCCATTGGAACCGCAGATGAACGCAGATAAACGCAGATGAAAGATAGAAAAGAGAAAATGGAAAATAGAAAAGAGAAGGACCAAAGACTAATCAGCAGGGTCATGTTGTGCGCGCTGGCCGCCGCTATGGCGTTGGCGGTCGGGCTGGTGATGAGGCCGGTGTCTGCGCAGGCGCCTTCGCCATCGGATTCAGGGCAAAGTCTGGCGGAAGTGATCGAGGCGATTGAGAAGGCGCGGGTGACGACGCGGATTTTGTACGTGACGGCGCATCCGGACGACGAGCCGGGAGCGGTGCTGGCGTATCTGGCACGCGGGTTGCACGCGGACGTGGCGCTGCTCTCGTTGACGCGCGGAGAAGGCGGACAAAATGCGCTGGGGCCGGAACAAGCGCCGCAGCTTGGAATATTGCGCACGGAAGAGTTGATGAACGCGACGCGAGTGTACGGCACGCGGCTGTTTTTTACGCGGGCGGCGGATTTTGGCTACACCAAGTCGCCGGAGGAAGCGCTGAAGGTGTGGGGCGACGAAACGCTGGAGGACATGGTGCGAGTGATCCGCACTTTTCGGCCCCACGTGATTATCAACAACTGGGGCGGCGTGAGGGGTGGCCACGGGCAGCACGTGGCGGCGGGGATTCTGACGCCCAAGGCGTACGCAATGGCAGCGGACGCAAAGGCGTTTCCGAAATTGCTCGATGAGGGATTGCAGCCGTGGAAGGCGGAGGCGCTGCTGCAACCGGCGCGGGGCGGTGATGCGAGCGGAGGGTTTTCGATTCCGGTCGGGGAAGTGTCGGCACTGTGGGGAAAAAGCTGGGGCGAAATTGGAGTGGAAGGGTACTTGAACCATCGGACGCAGGGCGTGGGCGGGGTGAGGAATTCGCCATTTTTTCGGAGAGCGTTTGCGGTGATGGCGGTGGAAGGAGCGAAACCGGATGCGGCGCTGTTGGGCGCGCCGCTGAGCGCAATGGGAAAGCGCTTGCCGGACGTGGACGATGCGGGATTTGCGTCGCTGATGAAGAAAGTGGACGAGGCGCTGAGTAAAGCGGCGTTGTCGGCGCGGGAGTTGGATTGGAAAACGGCGACGCAGGAACTGGCGCGCGCGGCGCACACGCTGGAGAGTTCGCCGTTTGACATGGGGCCGCAGAACGGGCCGACGAAAGAAATTGCGATGCGGGAACTGCAGGAGGTGAGAGAGAGAATCCACACGGCGCTGGGCGCGGCGGCCGGGCTGTACGTGGAAGCAACGGCGGATCGCGCGGACGTGGTGGCGGGAGAGTCGTTCACGGTGACGATGAACTGGCGGAAGCGCAGCGAGGCGCCGGTGGAGATTGAGGGCGCAAGCCTGGTGCTGCCGGAGGGATGGAGCGTTACGAAAGAAGAAAAAACGCAGACCGGCGCAAGGTTTACGGTGGCGATTCCAAAGACGAACGCGGATGAACGCGGATCAGAAAAGACAACATCTACCACAGAGACACAGAGAGCACAGAGGAGCACAGAGAAAACATCTAACGCAGAGGCGCAGAGGGAACAGAGGAGCACGGAGAACAAAGGAAAAGACGAAAATCGAAAAACGAAAAGCGAAAATCGGGCCGGCAATGGCGGGTGGATTTATCCGTGGCCCGAGGCGCTAGTGAAGGCGAAATTGAAGGCGAAGGTGGAGGGATACGAGTTCGAGACGGAAACGGACGTGACGGCGACGCGAGTGACGTCGGTGAGCGCGGAGACGCGGCCGCTGCTGCTGGTGCCGGCGGTGACCCTGACGCTCGAGCCGAAGCAGATCGTGGTGATCAGCGGGGAAATTCAGAGGGCAGAAGTCAGAAATCAGAAACAGACAGAGCGGGAAATTGTGGTGCGAGTGAGGCACTACGCGACGAACGCGGAAAAGATTCGCGTCGGAATCGCTGTGCCAGCAGGCAGTGGCGAGTGGTCCTTCGGCTCCGCTCAGGACAAGCGAGTGGCGAGTGGCGAGAACGGAAGAACAACAGAAAATAGAAAAGAGAAAATAGAAAATAGGGGAACCAAAACGTCAGCAGCAACCAGAGCCGAACAGGCTGATAGCCTGTCCCACACTAAGGTGGTGGAGTTTGCGGGGGCGGGAGACCAGTTGGTGCGATTCGGGGTGAAGGTG
>JAMCWK010000147.1 GCA_023481105.1 Acidobacteriota bacterium
TTGTGCGGGAAATTCCGGTGGCATCGTTCACGTAGAGCGAAACGTCGGCGTCGGGGAGATTCAGCTTGAGCGCCATGCGCTGCGTCGCTTCGCTTTCGGCGACGCCGTCCACGCGGCGGACGATTTCCGCGCCGCGGCGCGCGAATTCCTGCTGGAATTGCGCGACGAGCGCCTGCGTGCGCTGCGCGTCCAACTGCTCGAAGGCGCGACGCGTGGTCGTGCTGACCGCCCAGGCCACCACGGCGACGGCAAACACCACCATCAGCGTGAAGGAAATCAGCAATCGCGTGCGAAAGGTCACGGCTTCTCCGGTACTTTGGGCGCGGGCGACGCGGCAGATTCGTCGGGCGCGAGCCAGACGTCCGCGAGCCGCCACTGGCCCCAGCGATACGGCATCCAGTTTTTCACGCGCGCGGAAATGGCGAAATTCTCCGGCAAATAAAAAAGCGGTACGCGAAACGGCGCTTGCTCGCGCGCGTCCAGTTCCATTTTGTAGAGCTGCTGCATCTCGTCCGGCTTGAGCCCCAGATAGCCCCATTGCGGGGATGGACAGAGCGACTCCATCGCCAACGCCGGGTGCGGCACGTCCACATGCCGCCGCAAGAGTTGTACATTGGGACGCGCGTATTTTTCCAGCGCGTTTCGCGGCTTCACCTGAAGAGTAACACCAATCTCGCGCGCGCCGAGCGCCACGCGTTCGGCAATGGCACGCGCGATTGCATCGTCCGCTTCATAGACGAGCACCAGCGGCGGAAGATTGGCAGGAAGTTTCGCGCGCGCCTTCCGCGCTTCATCGAGATTGCGCTCGGCCGCGAACAAAAACGAATAGCCGCTGAGCCATTGTGGCAAGCAACCGCCGGCGATTTCGCCCTGCTTTTGCAGGAGCACGTTGTGAATGGCGGCGCGGTCAATGGCCAGCGAGAGAGCGTCGCGGAAATCCGAGGAGGAGTAAGTCAGCGGGTCAGCCGACAAGCTGAAGGTAGAGAGAAAGTAAAACGCAACGGGCGCGGAGGACCACGTCTTTTTGCCGCTCTGCGCCAACGCGCGAAGCTGATCGGGCGCGAGCTCGATGAGGTCGGTCTTGCCCAATTCAAAATCCAATTGCTGTTCGCGTAGCGTGCGGCCCATCTCGATTTCGATGCTGTCCACGAAGGGGCGGCCCTCCCAGGATTCTTCGGAGGCAGAAAATACGGCGCGAGCGCCGGGCTGCCAATTGGCGATGCGGAAAGGGCCTGTGCCAACCAGCGCGCCGTCCGCAGCGCGACGTGAAATGAAAACATTAGAAAGCTCGAACGGCAGATTGGGCTGCTCGTCGTCGCACAGAATCACAACGGTGTCTCCGGATGCAGAGACCTTCCAGCTTTCCCGCCATTTGGCAAGCACAGCCACAACGTCTTTGGGAGCAAGTGTCGTGCCATCGTGAAACTTGACGTTCGGGCGAATGTTGAGTTCCCAGCGCCTCGCGGCGGCGTCGGATTTCCAAGAAATTGCGAGAGCGGGCTTCGGCTGGGTGCTTTCGTTGAGTCGCACAAGCGGGTCGAACGCGAGATTCAGCAGCCGCAACTTGGCAACAGCTTCCGGCCCCTCGGCCAGCACTTCCGCGGGCTCGGGCTCGAGCGAAGAAACGCGTGCGCCGAACGCGACGCGCAGCGTGCCGCCATAGCGAGGGCGCGTGGAAGCGAGTGCCAATTCGACAGAGAGGCGCGCAGGCATGAGTGCCTGCGCTACGAGCAAGCTAGCGGCCGCAAGAGAGAGTGAGAATGTACGCTTCATAACGAGAGGTTTTCAGATTCTGCACAATGGCAAGTGCCGACATGAATGTTGTACCGGGCCAGAGTTCTTTGACGGGGCCCGGAAACTCCAAAGGCGAGCTTACGGCTATCGCTTGATCTCCGATGACGTCGAATGCCTGCACGGCATCGAGTGCAGTCCAGTCTCCTTGTCGCGTGACCAGGAGCTGGCGTCGACGACCGCAATCGCTGCTGATGCCCGTCAACTGGCTGCCCCACCCTGAAAAGAGTGCTGCCGGGGCGCGATTTGCATTCAATCGATATAGGCGAGCGACACCGTCCAAGCTGGCATCGAAACGCAAAGGTTCCCCGGCTTCGACCCAGCCTGCCGCAGAAGAAAACAAAGCTTCTCGTTGCTCGTCACTGCCCTGTACCTTAAATCTCTGCCGGAAGAAGTTTCTGCCCGGAACAATGCTCAGTTCGATCCAATGTAGCTCCTCGGAAAACGGGCGGGGAACATCCCGGCCCTGGTTCCAGCAGGTCACATTGAGCACCTGATCCACGACACCTCGGCACAAATTCCCAGCGACTGTGAGCAAGAAATAATCATCGCGAAGCACTAGGTATCCGCGGGGATCGCGCGCTGGTTTTTCATTGGTTGGAAGAGCTACAGACTGCTGAAACTTGAAACGCTCTTGGTCGGCTTGGTAAAGCGACACGC
The DNA here is from genome assembly GCA_023481105.1 of Acidobacteriota bacterium. GTDB lineage: Bacteria > Acidobacteriota > Terriglobia > Acidiferrales > UBA7541 > JACQDE01. The sequence goes on from JAMCWK010000147.1 coordinate 2,452, forward strand.
GTGCGGGCTCCAGAAGCAGGAGGCGCTGGCCAGCACCGGGAATTCCGCGGTCGAGCAATGCGAAGTCAAGGATAGGATCGTCCTGCTCCCAAATGAGTTTGGATTGCACGACAAACATCTGTGTTGTACCAGTTGGTGCTGCGGTCGCAACTTTAGGAAGCGAGAGCATCGCGATCGCGACTTCGCGGGAATCTCCGCGGGGGATTTCGGCGATCCAGAGAAGGCCCTGCATATTTTCAGAGAGGGTCACGCGCAGCTCCGGGGCGGTGTCCGGTTTCGCGGCGAAGCGCAAGCCAGCGGCGCGGAGTTCGGCTTCAAGCGCGAGGCGCACGGCGGCGACCTCGGAGTCGGAAAGCGAAGAAATGTTGCGCACGCTGAGTGCGACCGTCTGCCGCGGGCCGGTCAGTGCGACCACTTTTTTCGCAAATTCGCGCGCGGAATCTTGCCACGGCGAAGCCGGAGTTTGCGGGGACTGCGACCACGAGACGCTGGGCACCACGAGAAACAGAATCAGCAACAGAAGAATAATGATGATCAGAATGAGACGGCGCGTGGCCGGCATCAAAGTGCGCCACCTCCCGAAGTGTCGGGAAGAAGAATCGGTCGCGGGAGTTCATGTTAGCACAGGCAAACAAGTCGCAGAGTCCAAGAGTCGAAAAGTCGAAGTGTGGGGAAGACGCTGGCAGGGTGGCTTCGTTCGCTTCGGCGGACGCGTGCGGCGGCGCGCGTCG
>JAMCWK010000100.1 GCA_023481105.1 Acidobacteriota bacterium
GCGGCGGAAAAATTCGCCGAGGTCTTGGCCGGATTCGGCTTCGAGAGCGACGCGGAAGTCGGTGAAGCCGTAGGTGCGTCCACGCAGGCCCTGTATCATGCGGCGCAGAGCGCGATGAAAACTTTCTGAGCCCACTTCGTTTTCTGCGGCGAGCAAAAAGAGCGCAAGCTTGCTCTCCGCGATGCGTTGCTGCGCGGAAATATCTTTCTGCTGGAGTGAGGCGATGGGAATTTCCTCGTTCGCCCGGCACGCGGCGTCGTAGGCGCGCAGAAATTCTCCGGCAAAGGCCGTGCGCGCAGGTTCGCCGCGACGCGCCTGATCGGCAACCAGGCTTGCATACTCCGTCAAAGACGTGGCGAGAAATCCCTCCGCGCCGGGCGCGGGCTGCACAACAAAGTTTGGCCAGGAGGAGGCCCAGAAGCGCTCGACGCGAAGCAGGAAATTTTCCGAGGTGACGCCAGTGTGGAATGCTGCGGAACTCAGGAGAGCGACAGCGGGCGCAGAATCTAATTGCGCAGCGCGATTGCCAGAGGAAACCTGCGCGGGCGAATTGGGGGTCTCGACAATCCACAGCGGAGAGGAGCGCTTGCCGGCGACGATGGGGCCGAAAAGCTTTTCGAGAATTTGCGCGGTGGCAGCGAGACGCGGGCCAGCGCGGGCGACTTGGTCGGCGGGGAGAGGCTGGAACGTCCAGAAGAAGATGGTGAAGTTGGAGGCGGAGAATTTTTGTTCGTGGTAGTGGCCGGCGATGACGAAGGGAGAGAAATCGTCTTCGCGGATGCGGAAACGAAATTCGGATTCGGGGGAGCGACGCTTTTTTCCGCGCGGCTGGCCGGCGGCGTGGACGAGGAAATCCTGCGGCACGAACACGGAAAGATCGAAGCGGGCGGGCGGGGCGTCCCCTTTGGCGAATAGATGGTTCGGCGCGCGCAGGAGGGGATACCAAGACGCGGCAGGCAAAGAAAACGAATTTTCGGCGATGGCAAACATGGCGGGGCTGGAAGCGGCGCGAAGGTCGTAGGACACGACGAGCGTGCGGCGCGCTTTTTGCGGCCAGGGAGCTGAGAACACAATGCGCGCGTTTGCGGCGCCGGGCGCGGCGTCCGCGAGAGGCTGAGCAGCAATGGCGGCGCCGTCCACGGTGATGCGGAGATTCTGCGCGCCGAAATCCTTTTCGCCGGGGAGCGAGAGATCAAGCGAGTCGAGCGGAGCATTGCCGGAATTTTTCAGCGTGAAGGTGGCGCGGACTTGGAGATGCGGCGGAGCGCCGGGAACGAAGCGGACTTCGAGGAGTTCCTTTTCGGTGTGAAAGCCCGGGCCGAGAGGGACGGCGCAGGCGGCAGCGAACAAGACGAGGGCCGAGAGAACGGCGGTGGCAGCGCGATGCAGCATTTCGTGACGATTGTAGCGGGCGGAGTGACAGAGTGGAAGAGTAACAAAGTGGCAGAGGGGTGCGAAGCGTCGGGAGTGGCGAGAAAAAGAGGGTGGAGGGTGCTGGGTTTAGGGTGTAGGGAGGAGAGAGGAAGGGAGGAAGGAAGCAGGAAGGAAAAGGTTGAACGTTGAATGTTGAAGGAGCCGGCTGAAAGCAGGCGCTGCGCGCCGGGGAGGAGAAGCCGCCTCCGGCAGGACTGTAGGCGTCCCGATCCAAAACATCGGGACACAAAAAGCGTGCTGCGCGCGGGAATTCTTCTTTGGTCGGGGCTAAGGCCCCGGCGCAGGGCAGCGGCGCTGACCCTTCGACTTCGCTCAGGGCACGGAGAGGAAGGCGTCCCGATCAAAAGCATCGGGACACAAAGTGCGTGCTGCGCATGGTCAACGGGCAAACTTCTTTGGGCGAGACGATACTGTGGGGTAAACTCCGCGGCGTAGCGCAGCCACTCTTGCACGCAACGAAGTGACGGGGCTGCGCGCATTTCCATGAACGAACGCAACCGACTGAATTCGTGGAAAGAGATTGCCGCGCACCTTCAAGTGGAAACGCGCACGGCGATGCGCTGGGAGGACGACCGCGGGTTGCCGATCCATCGCGTGCCGGGCGGCGGCCGGGCGGCAGTGTTTGCCTACGCGGAAGAGATTGACGCTTGGCTGCACGGGCAGCCGGCGGAGTCGCAGACAGAATCTCCAGCGGGCGAGACGAACGCTACTGCTGAGCGACGGATGTCTCGCGGCGCAGCGATCGCGCTAGTGAGTTCGCTGGCGGTGGTGATTCTCATGGTGTTCGCGGTGACTTGGCGAGGCGGCGCGAAGCGAATGTCGCGACCGGAGCGCGTAGCGCTGGTGGGCAGCCAGTTGACAGTTTTTGACGCCAGCGACCGCGAACTGTGGTCGCAGACGTTACCGGACCTGCTGCCCCAATCACGGATTAGCAACTGGCGGACAGGGGCGGAGCGCGCGCGGCTGGCTGACCTGGATGGCGACGGGCGGCGCGAGGTGTTGGTGGTGGCCCACTTGGACACCGCGCCGGGGAACAGTTTTTCCATGCGCAGCGAGCTGCGCTGCTATTCGAGCGAGGGCCAGCTGCTGTGGCAATACGAGCCGAAACGCACATTGAAATTCCGCGAGCGGGAGTTCGAAGGTCCCTGGTTCATCAGTGACGTGGTGATCTCCGCGGAGGTGCCGCGGAAAATCTGGCTGGCCGTGGTTCATAACACATGGTGGCCGTCGTTTGTGGTGGAGTTGGATGCCGCCGGACAAGAGTCCCTGCGATTTGTAAACTCGGGCACGATGCTGGCGCTGTTGGAGGTGTCCAACGCGCGTGGCACGTTCTTGCTGGCGGGTGGCGTGAACAACGAGCCGTACGCCGCGACGCTGGCGGTGCTGGATGTGAAGCAGCCATTCGCCGTGTCACCGCAGGCGCCGGGATCGAAATTCGAATGCCTGGAGTGCCCAGCGGGGTCGCCGGTGGCGTACTTCGTACTGCCGCGCTCGGAGCTGAACCGTGTGGAGAAACATGCGTTGAATTCTGTGGTGGAGGTCCGTCGCGTAGGGCAGCAGGTTCAGGCCGGGGTTATGGAATTGGGCGTCACCGGTGTTCTGGGCCTATTCGAGTTTTCCGTGGAGCCGGATATCGTGCCGATGCGCATAAACTACGCAGACAGCTATTGGGTGCGGCACCGCGAACACGAGCAGGCCGGCGATCTTAAACATTCAGCTGAGCAATGCCCCGACCGCATCCAGCCAAAAAGCGTGCGCCGCTGGACACCCGACGCCGCGTGGACGACGGTTACAGTACCTTCAATGCCTCACAATTAGCCGTTACCGCGTCCGTGTCGCTTCCTGTCGCTTCGAATCAGTTGCGAACCAATCCGGCCGCGGCTATGCATGGCTGACGGCGGTGCTGTCTGCTCGATGGCACCTGCCGGTTCCGGCCGTCCCTCCGGAAACACCGCGAATTCAAGGAGATTCCGATGAGCCGAAGTGTCCTCCAAATCGTTTCCCGTTTGCTTGCCGTAGGCGTGTTGGCGCTGGCCTTGCCGGCTGCCCTCCGTGCGGATAGCGCTAACTTGCAGTTCTGCCCAGCAAACAATCCTTGCGGAAATTGGTCCTACGGTTCAACACCCTCGCTAGGCGGGGCCTTCAGTTTATATACAGATAACACTCCAGTTTTCGGCCAGCCTGGCTGGAGAGGTACTTTGAACGGCAATTCTCTCGGCTTTGTTGCTGCCAACACAAGTGGAACAACACTCATTATGGGGGGCGGGCAGCCAGTCTGGCCGGCCGGATATTTGTTTTTAGTACCGGGTGACCTGAGCGCGTTAAGCGTCCTGCGTTGGACTGCGCCCACTTCGGGTCAATACACTATTACTGGTTTATTCCAGTCGATTGATCAGATTCAGTTTGCCACCGCGGACGTTCACATCCTGGTGAACGGCATCCCGATCCTCAGCAGCAATGCGCTGATCAATACTTTTGGAGTTCAAGTGCCGTTCAATCTGACCCTCGGCCTTACCGCGGGGACCACCATCGATTTTGCGGTCGGGAACGGCGGGAACGGTACAGGCCATGACCAAATCGGCCTCGTAGCCAACGTGAATCCCGTGCCGGAGCCAGGAACGCTGGCGCTGGTGGGGATGGGGCTGGCGGGGCTGCTTGCTCGGCGGCGGCGCAGGGACGAGCCATCCGCAGATTCCTCAGATTGACGCAGATTTATCAAGACCCAATCGAGCCAAAAATCAACGCGGGCTTCTGCTTGCGCTCTGGACAAGCGAGCCGCCGCACTCCAAAAGAGCGCACAGGCTGCAGGCGCGTGCTCATAAAGGAGGGAGGAAAAGGAAATTTCAGATTTGAAATTTGAGATTTGAAAAAACGGCCAAAAAAGACAATAGCAAATCACAACCGCAGAACGCCAAGGCCAAGCAAAGATCAAAAGCAGAGCCTAGTTCAATGCCGAGGGCACAGCACAATCAGAGGCGAGAAGAGCGTTCGATGTCGAGGACGCCGGGGAGTTTTTTGATGCTGGCGACGATGCGTTCGAGCTGCTTGCGGTCGGCGATTTCCAGCGAAATGGTGACGCGGGCCTGGAGATTATCCGTGTGCGTCTCCATGAAGCGGATATTGGATTTGGATTCGTTGATGACGGCGGTGACGCCGGCGAGCAGGCCCGGGCGGTCTTCAGCGCGAATCACCAGGCGCACGGGGAATTTGGCTTGGGCGCTGCCGGTCCACTCGACGGAGATGCGGCGCTCGGCTTCGTAGAGAAGCGACTGCACGTTGGGGCAGGCGGCGTTGTGGATGGCCACGCCGCGGCCGCGCGTGACGTAGCCGACAATTTCGTCGCCGGGAATGGGATTGCAGCACTTGGCGCGGTAAATCATCAGGTCGCCGTGGCCCTTGACGAGAATTGCAGAATCGCCAAAGCCGAGGACGCGCTTGACGGTGCTGACCAGCGAGGGAGCTTTTTCGGGCGGAGTTTCGCCGAGCTCCTGCCCGGTGGCTTTCTGCACACCCTGCCGCACGGAATATTTTCCGTAGCCTAAATCGGCGTAGAGGTCTTCGATGCGGCCGCAACCGTACTCGGAGGCGACGCGCTGCCAGTCTGCGTCCTTCACTTTTTTCAGGCTGACGCCGTATTGCCGCGCTTCCTTCTCGACGAGGCGGCGGCCGACGTCGGTGGCTTGCTGGCGCTCGTGGAGATTGAGCCAGTGGCGAATTTTGCTGCGGGCGCGCGAGGTGCAGACGAAAGTGAGCCAGTCGCGGTTGGGCACGTGGCCCTTCTGCGTGAGGATTTCGACGACGTCGCCATTGGCGATGCGATGGCGCAGCGGCACCATCTGGCCGTTGACCTTAGCGCCGGTGCAGGCGTGGCCGACTTCGGTGTGCACGGCATAGGCGAAGTCCACGGCGGTGGCGCCGCGCGGGAGCACGATCACTTTGCCCTTGGGCGTGAAGGTGTACACCTCGTCCGGATAGAGATCAATCTTCAGCGTGGAAAGGAATTCGGACGGCTCCTGCATCTCCTTGACCCACTCGATGAGTTGGCGCATCCAGAGAATGCGCTGGTCGTCGGCCTCGGCGACTTCCTTGCCGTCCTTGTACTTCCAGTGCGCGGCGACGCCCTGCTCGGCGATGATGTGCATCTCCTGCGTGCGAATCTGCACTTCGAACGGCTGGCCCTGATGCAGCACGGTGGTGTGCAGCGACTGGTAGAGGTTGGGGCGAGGCATGGCGATGTAGTCCTTGAAACGGCCGGGGACGGGACGCCAGACCTGATGAATCACGCCGAGGGCGGCGTAGCAATTGCGCACGGTGTCGGTGATGACGCGAATAGCGAGGAGATCGTAAATCTGGTCGAAGGAACGCTGCGCGCGGGCAAGCTTCTGGTGAATCGAGTAGAGGCGCTTGATGCGGCCTTCCACTTCCGCGGGCACGCCGGCTTCAACAAGTTTCTTGCGGATGATTTCCTGCACGCCATGAAGAAATTTGTCGTGGGCTTTGGATTTGGAGGCGACGCGCTTCTGGAGCTCGAGGCAGGAGGCAGGCTCGAGATAGCTGAAGGCGGAATCCTCGAGCTCGCCGCGGATGCGGCCCATGCCGAGGCGATGCGCGATGGGTGCGTAAATGTCCAGCGTCTCGCGGGCGATGCGCTGCTGGCTTTCCTCGGGAAGGAAATGCAGGGTGCGCATGTTGTGCAGGCGGTCGGCGAGCTTGACGACGACCACGCGGACGTCGTCCACCATGGCCAGCAACATTTTGCGGACGTTTTCGGCCTGGCGGGTTTCCGGCGTGAGGAATTCGAGGCGGCTAATCTTGGTGGTGCCGGCGACCAGGCGCGCGACATCAGGGCCGAAGGACTCGGAAATTTTCTCGATGGGAATCTTGGTGTCTTCCACAACGTCGTGCAGCAACGCGGCGCAGACGGTGGTGGAGTCGAGCTTCATGTCGGCGAGGATATGCGCGACCTCGATGGGATGGGACATGAAAGGCTCGCCGGACTGGCGCACCTGGGACTGGTGCTGCTCGGCAGCGAAATCGTAGGCGCGGCGGACGAGGTCGAGAGATTCGGCGGAGCGGCCGTGCGAGAGCTTTTCGAGGAGCTCGGCGAAACGCGAGTCCATGGCGCGGCGGGCAGAACGCGAGGGAATCGGTTGGCGCTGCGGGGCCATGGGGTATTTTAGACGCGGAAGAGCCCTGGGGGAAAGTGGCGAGTGGCGAGAAAGAAACCGTGTTGGAAGGGTGGAAAGTTGGAAGGTTGCGCGTACAGATAGGATGGCAATCCTGCGACGCGGGAGCGCGAAAAAAAACGGCCCCGATCGAAGCGATCGGAGCCGTTTGCGGAGGCGGGAATTTGAGGGCTATGGAGTAGCCGGGACCTCGGACTTTTTCTGCTTGATCTCCTTGACCTTGTCCACGAGGGCGTCGGCCTGGGTGAGATACTCCTCGCGCTCCTGGGGAGAGGCAGCCATGTCAGCGCGCTGGCGATAAAGCAAGTTGAGATAGGCCATGGCGTCTTCGTAATCGGGAGCGACCGCAATGGCCTGCTTGAGCTGCTTGATGCCGTCCTCGACGACGGGGCCGTACTTTTCCTGGAATTCGGCGCGGACCTTTTCGGGCATGGGCTGCTCGTCCTTGACGGTCTTGCGGGGGTTGGCATCGTTCCAGGCCTTGCGCAAGGTGGCGTTGCCGCGATAGGCGAGGGTCCAGTTGATCACGCCGACCCAGTAGTACGGCTCCTTGGCGGAGGGATCGAGCTGGATGTGCTTTTCGTGATAAGAGCGAGACTCGGCCATTTTCTTTTCGTCGAAGGGCTGGCCGGCCATCTGGAACAGGATGGAGCCAATGCCGTCAATGGCGGAGAGATTGTTGGGGTCCACCTGAAGCACGCCCTGGAATTCGGCAATGGCCTGGTTGCCCTTGTTGACGTTGTCTTCCGAGGGAGCGCCGGGAATGTACTGGCTGGCATAGGCTGTGGCGAGATAGAGCTGGGCGTTGAGAAGCGTGGGGTCGGCCTCTTTGGCCTGCTTGAACATCTCGATGGCGCGGTCAAAGTTGCCGGCTTTGTAGGCGGCGACGCCCTTGTTGAGAAAGTCGCGCGCTTGCAGTTTGGCGCAGCCAGCCGTAGCCACGGCCAGCAGCGCAATCAGGATGATGGCGAAATGAATGCGCGGAATCCGCTGCATACCTGCTCTCCTTGGTGGTGGGGCGGGTCCCGCCGAGCGGGCCCCGCCGAAGACCGCTGAAGCTAAGAATGGCAACCTAACAAAACCAGAAAGACGAAAAGCGAAAACCGGGCAGACGAGAAGAGGCGCCGGCCTGAGGCCGGCGAAATTACTCGCCCGCTTCGATCTTGGCAGTAATCAGACCGACCTTGGCCACGCCATAAGTGCGCATGACGTCAATGGCGCGAGCCACCTCGCTGAACATCACCCCGGAATCCCCCTTGACGAAAGCAATCTTCTCGGCGCGCTGCTTGAAAATCTCCTCGATGCGCGGGCCGAGGGACTGCCAGGTATGCGGCTCTTCGTTGATCTTGAGCGCGGTGACCATGCAGCGCGGATCATTGCAGAGCACCTGGACAACCACGGTTTTCTGAAGAATGTCCGGGTTGGCCTGTTCCTTGTTGGGATTGGGCTGGGGCACGAGGGCCTCCAGACCTTTGGGGATGGTCGGAGTGATGACCATAAAGATGATGATGAGCACGAGCAAGATGTCGATGAGCGGAACCACGTTGGGCTCCGCCATCGTACCTTTACCGCCGCCAAGTGAAATTCCCATGAGATGACTCCGTCCAATAAATCGAGATGCGAGAAGGGCGGGGTTAAAGCCCGCCCGTACAAATGAGGCGCTAGTTACCGCCCCCGGTAGGAGGAGGCGGAGGAGCCCCGCCTTTCTCCTTGGTCTTCTCCGTGAGCAGACCCAACTGATCGACGCCGGCGGCGCGGACTTCATCCACCACGCCGACGACATCGCCATAGTGAGCGCGGCCGTCGGAGCGGACGAAGACGGTTTTGTCGAGGCGGCCGGTAATCTGGTCGCGGATCTGCTGGGTGATCTGGTCCTTGGCGACCTGGGTCTTGCCGATATAGGTTTTGCCGTCGCGCATGACGGCGACGACAATGGCATCGTCTTTATCGGCATCCTTCATGTCGCTGGGATTGTCCACGGCGGCCATCTCCACGGAGACAAACTTCTGCAACATGGGGGTGACCACCATGAAAATAATCAGGAGGACGAGCATGATGTCGGCCATGGGAATGACGTTGATGGCCGACAGCGTGGCCGGAGCCTTGGGCTTGTACGCCATGACTTACTTCCTTGCGGCGCGCCGCGTGATGAAATAGTTGATGAGCTCCATCGAGGAGTTGTCCATCTCGACGTCGAAGGCTTCCACTTTGTTGGTGAAGTAGTTGTAAGCCCAGACGGCGGGAACGGCGACGAACAGACCGATGGCGGTGGTGACGAGGGCTTCCGCGATTCCGCCGGCGACGGCGGCCAAGCCGGTGGCCTTCTCGGCAGAAATGCCCTTGAAGGCGTTGATGATGCCGATGACCGTGCCGAACAAACCGACGAAGGGAGCGGTGGAGCCAATGGTGGCGAGGCCGGACAAGCCGCGCTTGAGCTCGGCGTGGACAATGGCCACGGAGCGCTCGAGGCCGCGCTTGGCAGCGTCCACGACTTCCTGTTCGGCGACCTGGGAGGCGGCGGACTGGAATTCGGAGAGGCCGGTGGCGACCACCTTGGCGATGTGCGACTTCTTGTTGCGCTCGGCGATGGAAATGGCTTCATCCAACTTGCCTTCGCGCAGCGCGCCCGCGACCTGTTGCACGAAGATGCGGGACTGCTTGCGGGCAGCGCCGAACATGAGCGCGCGGTCAATCATGATGCCGACGGACCAGGCGGACATGACGAACATGATGATCACGACGACCCGGGCGGGCCAGCCCATTTGTCTCCAAAGACTCATCAGATCCCAGCCCACGGCGCCGGTGCCCTCTGCGAGAAGAATGAGGGCCGAGGTATAGAGGTTGAAAAGCATTGGGTATGTTCCTCCTTCGAAGTACTCAGAGTTTCAAAGCGGCGCGTGCCATGGGCTGCGGGAGAAGTACAGACCCGCGGCCGGACAAAGCGCATCCGGGCGCACTAGCCGCCCAGCGAGAAAACAACATCGACAGTCGTGTCCACTTCCACCGGCTCGTTATTGAGCAGGGTGGGTTGATAGCGCCACTGACGAACGGCGTCGAGCGCTGCCTGCACCAGCAGGGGGTGGCCATTAACCACTTCGAGCTGAATGACCGTGCCATCCTTGGCGATGATGGCGTGCAGGCGGACGGTGCCGGAAATGCGCGCCTGCCGGGCCAGCGGCGGATACACCGGACGAACCATGTTGATAAGCCGGGCTTGCTGCACATTGCCGCCCTGGCGAATGCGCTGCGGAGTGACCTTGGGCGGCGGAGGCAAACTGGTGGAAACCACGCCGCCGATAATGCCGCCGAGCACGCCGCCCGCCTGTCCACCGGGCACGCCGCCGGGCACGCCGCCGACCACGCCAACCGCACCCATGTCCGGAGGCATTTCCTCTTCCTTGATCATGGTGACCTGCTTTGGAATGGCGGTGGGAGCCTGGAGCTTGCCGGACTGCATCAACTTGGCCATGGGACGCACAATGCGCTGTACGGGAGCGGCCGCCGGTGGAGGCGGAGGAGGAGGCGGAGGCGGAGCGACCAAGAAGGTGGTGAGCATGGCCTTGGGCAGGGCCTCGGTGTAAATCAGGGGAATCAGCACCATGACGCCCAGAAGCAGCATTTGAAACATGGTGGAGATGAACACCGTAAGGCCGGTCTTGGTTTTCTTCTTCCCCGTTGGCGAACATTCAATCAAATCGTCAAACATCTTCTCCCCTCCGTAAACTACCGTTTTGCCGCCGGAGCCAGGCGATTTTTCGAGTCAGCCGGCGTGGCGCGGCCGCCGGATGACGAGACGGAAGCGGGCGCGACATGCAGACCGCGCCAGCGATACCAAAAGACCACAACCGGGACGGCAATCCCGATGCTGGAGTATGTACCTACCACAATTCCTACCGTGAGAGCAAAGGCGAAACTGCGCAAAACGTCGCCGCCCATGAGGAGAAGTACCAGGACGGTGATGAACGTCAGACCGCTGGTGAGAATGGTGCGGGAAAGGGTCTGATTGATGGAGCGGTTGACGATGTCGCTGAAAGAATCGCGGCGCATGAGGCGCACGTTTTCGCGGATGCGGTCGAAAACGACGATGGTGTCGTTCATCGAATAACCCACCAGGGTCAGCAGCGCGGCAATCACGGTCAACGATATCTCAAAATTGAAAATCGAAAAGAAACCCAGGGTAACGAGGACGTCGTGAAAGACGGCCAGAACAGCGGCAGAACCGTACACCCACTCGAAGCGAAAGGCAATATAAACCAACATGCCGGCGAGGGCGTAAAGAGTAGCAAGCATGGCCTGTGTGCGGAGTTGCGCACCGACCTTGGGGCCGACGATTTCGACGTTGCGCACGGCGAACTGGCCGGTGAAGTAAGAGTCGCGCAAGGCGGAGAGAACGCGATCGTCCACGCCGGGCGCGGACTTGAGATCGGCAAGATTGGTGACCAGGCCGCTGCGCTCCGTGTCGCGGAAATCAGTGAGAGAGCGGGCCAGTTCGTTGTAGCGGTCGGAGGCCGCGGCGGGGCCAAGACCGAGAACGTCACGTCGGGCGAGAAATTCGGCGAGGGAGGAAGTGTTGGCGGCGTTGAAGTCCTGCTTGCCGGATTCGGCGGAGGCGAAGGTGGAGTTCAAGACCTCCATAATGGCGGCGCGGCCGGCGCCGAGATCCACGTCGCCTTCGCCCTTTTGCTCCAGGCCGATGACGACTTCGTTGGCGTTGGGCCGGGCGAGATCCTTGACTTCCTGAATGGAGCTGTCCATGAGCCCGTGGGAACGCAAGCTGGCGCGAAGCTTTTCGATGGGCGGCTGCTGGGCGAAGCGGACGTAAACCAACGTGCCGCCGCGGAAATCAATGCCGTAGCGGATGCCGCCCTTCTGGACAATGGAGCCCCAGCCAAGAGCCAAAAGCGCTACCGAGAGCAAGATGAACCACTTGCTCTTGCCGATCCAATCGATGTTCGGGCTGCGAAACAGTTCGATCATGCCGAGTCCAATCCAGTTTGATAGACACCGGAACCCCCCGGAGAGTTCCCGGGAGGCCGGGCCGGTTGACCAGCGACCGGTCACAACATAAGACACCAGAAAACAGCGACGGTGCCCGAAACCAAGACCCGAAAAGCGCAAATCGGGTCCGAAACCCGAAGCGGGCGCAGCATGCCGCGCCCCTACAAGACTAAATGCTCAGTTCGGCCTGGCGGGACATGCGCCCCAAGTGCCAGCCGAAAATGGTCCGCGAAACATAAATCGCGGTAAACAAATTCGAAATCAGACCGATAACCAAAGTGACGGCAAAACCGCGCACGGGGCCGGTGCCGAACATGAACAGAAAAACGCACGAAACGACTGTGGTGACGTGGGTGTCAATGATGGTGAGGAAGGCGCGGTCGAAACCGGCGTCCACGGCAGAGCCGGGGGCCTTGCCGGCGCGCAACTCCTCGCGAATGCGCTCGAAGACGAGAACGTTGGAGTCCACACCCATGCCGATGGTCAGGATAACGCCAGCGATGCCGGGAAGAGTAAGCACGGCGCCGAAATAGGCCAGGCAGGCCATCAACACCACCAGGTTCAAGACGAGGCCGACGATGGCGTTGATGCCGGAGACGCGGTAGTAGAAGAGCATGAAGATCATCACGGCAATCAGGCTGACCAAAGAGGCCTGCACACCCTGACGGATGGAATCCGCGCCGAGCGACGGGCCGACGGTGCGCTCCTCGAGATATTTGATGGAGGCGGGCAGCGAGCCGGAACGCAGCACCAGCGCGAGATCCTTGGCCTGCTCGGAATTGAACTGGCCCTCTATCACGCCGGAATCGCCGATGCGGCTGTTGATGACGGGAGCGGAGTACACCTCGTGGTCGAGGACAATGGCGAGATTGCGGCCGACGTTTTTCTCGGTGAAGTTGGCGAAGCGCTTGCCGGCATCCACGGAGAGAGTGAAGTTGACGTCGTAGTAGCCGGGATATTTCGTGCTGGGCGAAGACTGCGAATTCTTGAGGTCGCGGCCGGTGACCGCGGGCACGCGGTCCAACAGGTACCACACATCGGGAGAGGGGCCAGTCTGGCCGGATTGGCGCGGCTCGCGGCGATTCTTAACGAGCTCGGTGCCGGCGGGAAGCACACCGCCCTTTTCGGCAAGGGCTTCGATTTCGGAGCTGTACTGCTTTTCGCCGACGACGAGCTTGAGCTCGAGTTGTCCGCCGGCTTGAATGACTTTCTTGGCGCGGGTGGGATCGCCTTCGCCGGGAAGCTGAATGAGAATTTCGTTTTCGCCGCGGCCGTGCTCGGCGATGGTGGGCTCGGTGAGGCCGAGCTGGTCCACGCGGCGGCGAATGGTCTCCACGGACTGTTGCATGGTGTTGGTGCGCAGCAGGGTGATGGCGGAGGGCCGCAGGGTAACGATGTAGCCGGCAGCTTCGCCGGGTGCGGGAGCGAAGTCCCAATCCGTGAATTGATCTTTGATGAGGTCGCCAAAGGCGCCGGCCTGATCGGGCGCGACGTTGCGGACGAGGATGTGCGTGTCGTCGAGCTTGTCGCAACTGCCGAAGCTGATGTTCTTGTCTTCGGTCATGGTGCGCTTGAGGCGGTCCACCGTCTGATCAGTGTACTGGCTGATGGCTTCCTGCACCTGGACCTGGAGAATCATGTGCGTGCCGCCCTGGAGGTCGAGGCCCAGCTTGATGTTCTTGGCGAGATTTGACTTGAGGCCCTTCCAGGAAGTGGGCGTGCCGATGAGACCGTACACGCAGAGCAGAATGACTCCCAGGATGAACAGGAACTTCCATTTGAGATTCGGGTTCATCAGTCAGTGCTCAGCTTTCCTTGGGCTCGGGCTGCATGCCGGCGATGGCCGAACGAGCCACGCGAATTTTGACCTGGTCGGCGATGCGCAACTGCACGGAGCCGTCTTTTTCGTCCAGGCCGACGATGGTGCCGTAAATGCCGCCGTTGGTGACGACTTTGTCGCCGGACTTGAGCGCGGCGAGCATCTCCGCGGTCTTCTTCTGGCGGCGCTGGGCGGGCAAAATCAACAAGAAATAGAAAATGGCGAAAAAGGCCACCAACGGCACGACCATGCCGAAGATGTCCTTGGGCGACTGGCCCTGGGCCAGGAGAGCGAAGTCCATTGGCAGTTCGATGTTCATGGTTGCAGCCGAGGTCCCCAAGCGGCGAACCGCTGGGGGATCGCCTGAGAAATAAAATCCTGCCACCACGGCAGGAAAAAGCGCATCAGAATTGGGAAAAGCCGACTTGAGACTGCGGAGCGGGCACCGTCCCGAGCCCTCGGGAGGCCGGGCCCAGCCTCAAGACCTGCCTGGAGTCCCCCAGACCAGAATCTGCCTGGTCCCCAAACTAGATAGATTCGCGGAATTTGGCGGCGGAGTCAAGGAAAAAGTGGCCGTGAGAAGAGGGTGTAGGGTGTGGGGTTCAGGGTGTAGTGAAAGAGAGGAATGAGGAAGTGAGGAAAGACGCACGAGGACTAAGGACGCAACGAGGGATCCTTCGTCCGCCTGCGGCGGACTCAGGATGACAGGACTATTCAGCGAGCGAGGAAAGTTGGGCGGTCAGTTGAGATGCGAAGGAGGAGAAGGAGCCGGAGGCGATGGCGGCGCGGATGCGACGCATGAGGTCGAGATAGAAAAAGACATTGTGATGCGTGGCGAGAATGGCGGCAAGAATTTCGTTGGCCTGCACGAGATGGCGCAAGTAGGCACGGGAATAGCGGCGGCACACCATGCAGGCGCAATTCTCGTCGGGAGGGAGCGGGTCGGCGGCGAAACGCGCGTTGCGGATGTTGAGGCGGCCGGCGGACGTGAAGAGCAGTCCATTGCGCGCGGAACGCGTGGGGAGGACGCAATCCATCATGTCTATGCCGCGTGAAATGTAGTCGGCGAGCTGCTCGGGATAGCCGACGCCCATCAGATAGCGCGGCTTTTCGTTGGGGAGGCGCGCGGTAACTTCGGCGGTCATGGCGCAAGTAACTTCGTGGGGCTCGCCGACGGCGAGGCCGCCAATGGCGTAGCCGGGGAAATCGAGCGAAACAATTTGGTCGGCGGATTCGCGGCGAAGATCGTCGAACGTCGCGCCCTGAACGATACCGAGCTGCGCTTGACGTGTGGCGTCGCCGTGCGCGGAGAAATATTCGCGCGAACGGCGGGCCCAGGCGAAGGTGCGCGCGGCGGCGCGGGCGGCGGCGTCACGCGAGGCGGGCGTCTCGATGCACTCGTCGAGGACCATGAAGATGTCCGCGCCGAGGGCGATTTGAATTTCCGCGGCGGTCTCGGGCGAAAGAAAATATTCGGCGCCGTCGAGATGCGAGCGAAAAGTGACGCCGTCGTCGGCGATCTTGCGGAGGTCGGCGAGGCTGAAGACCTGGTAGCCGCCGGAATCGGTGAGAATGGCGCGCGGCCAGGCCATGAATTTGTGCAGGCCGCCGAGCGAGCGGATGAGCTCGTGTCCCGGGCGAAGAAAAACATGGTAGGGGTTGGCGGGAAGAATTTGCACGCCGAGGGATTCGAGAACGTCCTGTGTGAGGCCCTTCACCGTGGCGGCGGTGCCCACGGGCATGAAGCAGGGCGTGTCAATTGCGCCGTGCGGCGTGGTTAGACGGCCGAGGCGGGCGCCGGTGGTGTCGGTCTGCAGGAGTTGAAAGGAAAAAGACACGGAGGGAGTTTAGCAGAGGAAAGGAGGAAGGGAGGAAAGAGGAAGGAAGGGCCAACATGAACTGTTGGCCCTTCCTTCGCGTTGCTCAGGACAAGCAGGATGGCAAGGGCGCTAGATGGCGGCCCAGGCGACTTTGACAAAGACGTAGACGGCCCAGATGCCGAAGACCACGCCGTAGGCGCCGGCCTTGGAGATTTTCTTCGGATTGGCGGCGGCGAAGCCAATGGCCAGCAGAACCAAACACCAGATGGTAAAAATATCCAGCGCACCGGTGAGCGTCAGCAGCCATTTGGGAGCCTCGTTGGAGAGGAATTCGCCGACGTTGCTGGCGATGAGGTGCTCGGGATTCACTTCGCCGGCGGGCTTCAAAAGCACGATGCTGATGACGAGCGGAGTGGAGACGAGGCCCACCAGCAGAGCGTGAGCGGTGATGCTCAGAGCGGTTTTGAATTTGATTCCGGCACTCAGAAAGACGTTAAAGCCGAAAAGATAAACCGCGCCAATAATGACGGCAACAATCACCGGGCCCAGCAGGCCGCCGATCGCCAATTGAAACGGGATGATTTTCATGGCGACATTCATCTGCTGCGCCTTCTGCGCGTCGGAGGCCTGCTCCCAGCGCGGGCTTTGCGAAAACTGCTTTTCCAGGAAACCCTGCCAGTCCACCTTCTTGTACATGATGCCGCTCATCACGAGGGTCAGCACGGTGAGAGCGATGATGGGCACAATCCAGCCGGGAACGCGGACGATGTCGGCGAAGGTTTCCTTGGGGCCGGTGAAAACGCCCATGATGCGTTCCAGGGCGGACAGCTTGGCGTAGGGCACTTCCGCGGGCGCGGTGGGAAGAGGCGGCGGAACAGAGGACATGAAAAACCTCCACGGGCGTTCGGCCGCCTGATACTACGCCAGGCGAAGTGAATC
>JAMCWK010000114.1 GCA_023481105.1 Acidobacteriota bacterium
AGCAGCTTGAATTACCTGCTGGACATGATGGGCGCGGAGATTGCCATTGGGCACTCTTACGTGCGCGGCGGCGACATGCCCGATGTGCCCTCCTCGCCGGGCGGATTGCTTGGCGCGGACTTCGCTATCGAGAACGGCCGCTACAAAATCACGCGCATCTACGACAACGAAAATTGGAACCCGGAGCTGCGCGCGCCGCTTTCATCGCCCGGCGCAACCGTTTCCGTCGGCGAATACATCCTGGCGATTAACGGTGTCGAGCTGAAGGCGCCGGACAACATCTACCGCCTGCTGGCGGGCACAGCGAATCGCCAGACCGCGCTCACCGTGAGCGACAAGCCCGCCATGGAAGGCGCGCGGACTGTTCCCGTCGTCCCCGTGGCCAACGAGCAGGCGCTGCGCTCGCGCGCCTGGGTGGAGTCCAACCGCCGCCTGGTGGACAAGCTCTCGGGCGGCCAGCTCGCGTATGTCCATCTGCCCAATACCGGGCAGCCCGGCTACACCAGCTTCAACCGCTACTACTTCGCGCAGCAGGACAAGAAGGGCGCGATTATTGACGAGCGCTTCAACGGCGGCGGCTCCGCGGCGGACTACATCATTGACGTGCTGCAGCGCGACTTCGACGGCTACTTCAACAACGTCGCCGGCGAGCGCTACCCCTTCACCAGCCCCTCGGCAGGCATCTGGGGCCCGAAAGTCATGATCATCAACGAAATGGCCGGCTCCGGCGGCGACCTGATGCCCTACATGTTCAAGCGGCGAAAGATCGGACTGCTGGTCGGCAAACGCACGTGGGGCGGGCTGGTGCACACCGCGGACACGCCGCCGTTTGTGGATGGCGGCTCGATGATTGCTCCGCGCGGCGGCTTCTTTACGCGCGACGGCAAATGGGCCGTGGAAAACGAAGGCGTCGCGCCGGATATTGACGTCGAGAATTGGCCCAAGGACGTCATCGCCGGACGCGATCCGCAGCTCGAACGCGCCGTGCAGGAAGCGCTGCGCCTGTTGAAGGAACATCCCCCAGATCGCGCGATCAAAGAACCCCCCTCGCCGACCTGGGGCAAGCGGCCCCGCTGAGCGCCAACGGAGCGAAACGACGCGCGGAAATCTCTGTGCAAAAAGTGGAGCTGCTCTGTGCATGTTGTGCGAAAGAATGGCATCGCTACCAACGCCTGGTGGCGATGCACAGAGCCACTTTTGCGTCCACGAGCATACTCTGCGGCTAAGGGGCGTCGCCGTTAGGGGATGGCGAGATTTCCGCAATTTTCACAGGCGCTACTACGGCTACGGTCTTTATTGAATTAAAGAAAAGAAGTAAAGTAGCCGTCGTAGGAACGGTGGAATTCGTCAGGCGAGGACAGGACACGATGGAATTCAGCGTCAAGAAATATGATCTGCTAAACGAGCTCAACCTCACGCAGGGCGTGGTCGAGCGCAAGACGACCATTCCCATTCTCTCCAACCTGCTGTGCGAGGCCAAGGGCAGCCGCCTGACCATCACCGCCACCGATCTCGAAATCAGCATCACCACTGCCTGCGACGCGAAAATCAAAAAAGAAGGCGCGGGCACCATCCCCGCAAAAAAATTGCTGGAGCTGGTGCGCCTGCTGCCCGACGCGGAAATCAAGTTCAAGCTGCTCGATAACCACTGGATCGAAATCATCAGCGACCGCAAAAAATACAAGATGGTCGGCATGTCGCGCGAAAACTTTCCGCAGCTCGCTCCCGCACCACACCCGCTGGTGAAAGTCCCCGCGAAAATCTTGTCGGCGATGATCGCGCGCACCGCATTTGCAATTTCCACCGAAGAATCACGCTACACGCTGAACGGCGCGCTGCTGGTGCTCAAGCCGGAAAGCGCGGTGATGGTGGCCACCGACGGGCACCGCCTGGCGCTGGTCGAAACGCAGCACAAATTCGACGGGCTCAACGCCGAGGTGCGCGTGCTGGTGCCACGCAAGGCCATGATGGAAGTGCAGCGGCTGGCCGCGGAGGCCGGCGAAGACGCGCAGGTGGACTTCGCGCGCGACGACACGAATTTGTATTTCCAGTTCGGCGGGCGCCTGCTGATTTCGCGCCTGCTCACCGGGCAATTCCCCAACTACGAAGCCGTGCTGCCGCGCGAGAACGACAAAAAGATCACCCTGGACCGCAACGAATTGAACGACGCCGTGCGCCGTGTCGCGCAGCTTGCCGACCAGCGCTCGCACGCCGTGAAAATGGCGCTCAGCAAAGAAGGCGTGGAGATTTCCTCCTCCAGCCCGGAGTATGGCGAAGCCAAGGAAACCATCGAGATGGAATGGAAAGGCGCGGAAATTTCCATCGGCTTCAACGCGCAGTACCTGCTTGATTTTCTCGGCGCCGCCGCGGAAGGGCCCGTCAGCCTCGAATTGAAAGATGAGCAGTCCGCCGGGCAGTTGCGCCCGCTCGGCGACGAAGCCTACCAGTATCGCTACGTGATCATGCCCATGCGCATCTGAAGAAACGACGAAGGACTGAAGACGAAGGACGAAAGGAATTCACGGGCGGCCGAAATGGCCGCCCGCAGCTTTTGTAGGGGCGCTGCAAGCAGCGCCCGTTAGGCCAGGCCCAGCACGCGATTGAAATACGACACGAGGTATTTCCAGAGGAGGTAGTACACCAGCAAGCCCGCGGGAATCACCACGCCGAGAAAGCCGTGAGGAAGAAAACTCAGGTCCAGCACCTGGCCCGCAAGCAAATAGCCGAGCGGCCCGAAGATCACGAAAAAGAGCGAGCCGTGAAACCCGAAGGGCAAGCGCGCCCGCTCGCCGAGCAGGAAGTAGAGCACGTTCCACGCGCCCCACAAAAACGGCAGCAGCGCCAGCGGAAAAATCGCAACGCGCTCGAGGGCAATGGGGACGCCGAAGCCGAAGCGCGCAATGGCAAACGCGCAGACGCCCAGCGGCGTGAGAAACGTCGGCAGCGCGATGCCCGCGAGATACGCACGAAGATGTGGATGAGTATTCATGACGCCCACCTCCTACAAGTAATAAAACAGCGCCGGAATCACTTCCGGAAAAATGGCAAGCAGGGCTATCAACGCTCCGGCACA
>JAMCWK010000019.1 GCA_023481105.1 Acidobacteriota bacterium
GTAGTAGTGTCCAGCACGGCCATTCGCGAAGCCGTGCTCGCCGGTCAAACCAGCCGCGCCGCGCGCCGCCTCGGACGCCCCTTCTGCCTGACCGGCCCCGTCCAGCCGGGCACCGGCACCGGCAAAAAGCTGGTCGTGCCCACGCTCAATCTCGCGCCGGACCAGGAACTCCTCCCGCAGATGGGCGTGTACGCCACCGAAACGTGGATCGCGCTCAATCCCGGCGAAGGCACCGCCATCGGGCTGCCGCGGCACCCCGCCGACCGCCCCAGCCGCGTCTATCGCAGCGTCACCAATATCGGCGTGCGCCCCACGTTCAACGGGACGAAGCTCTCCATCGAAACGCATCTGCTGGATTTTTCTACTGACTTGCGCACCGGCTGGCTGGCGATTGAGTTCTGGGTGCGCCTGCGCGACGAAATGAAATTCTCCGGCCCCGACGAATTGCGCAAACAAATTCAGTGCGATATCGCCAGCGCCCGCAAATTTTTCCGCCGCCTCGACCACGTGCGCAGCCTCATGCGCACCCGCCCCCACCACCCTCCGGATCCGTTTTGAAGCTCTAGTAATGTCAACATTGTTTCGATAGCGCATGATGATCTACCACGCTCTCAGGTAGCCTTGCCGCCCAAGCAATTTCTGGTTTCTCGGTGCTCCAGGCGCGGACTTCACCCAGCCGGAGAGGATCTCTGACCTTTTGCGCGTTCAGTTGCTTTCGCAATACGTTTTGCTATCCGCTCTGCGGCGCAGAAATTAAGATCCCGCTTATAAGACGCAAAATAACTGGTCGTACGTTCAGCGGCCTCCGACCATCTTCCGAGCTTGATAAGGCACAACGTAAGTCGATCGAGGGCCTCAATTTCCCCATTCAAACCGAACTCAGCAGCTTCCTCGTCAATTAACATGCCAACGAGCCCCTTTTCAAAATTGCAAGGAGCATAGTCCTTAGCTGCCTCAATCGCTTGGATATACATATCGACAGCTTGGCGCAATTCAACTTTTTCGATATCTTTCGCCTGCTTAATCAGTCGCCGATTTGCGTCTCGAAGTTTGTTGTGGCGTTCTAATGCGTCTGAATCCGTCGCCCGCCCCATGTTGATCCAGTTTACAAGCGATTCTGAGCACTGCGCGATCCAATCGGATTCTAGCTGCTCGGCTTCCTCTTCTGATAGGTTGTCCTGAAGGATCCTCACGTTGTACAAACCCTTCAAATGCTTGGCAACGTAACGGTGCCAAAGCACATGACGTTCGGTTGACCATGCGCGTCGGCCTGTGCCCTTTCCGATATAGAAGAATTGCCCCGCAGTGTCTAAATGCGCGTACACATAGTTCCGACGCGGATTCTCTTGATCAGCGTCCTTCGAGGGCTCGAGCAGTCTAGGCTCGTCGTCGTCGCCGCCAAGCGATATTTCGATACCTAGGTTTGTCAGCCTGGCTCTGAGTTTCATTGCAAATCTTTCAGCGCCAGCGTGCCACAAACTTAGACCAGTGGGCAACTTCCGCCAAATGGAATCTTGTACAGCCATGGTGCGGGCTGCCGCTAAAAATGCATGAGTCGGAAAGGTGCTGATGGCACCTCACTTCGTTTCTGACAAATTTTTGGGCGATTTCTGGTTCAGCAGGTTCGCCAGCGCCAGGCCGGCGGCGGGCGTTTCGACTTTTGCTTCGCGGACGATTTCCCGCGCGCTCAATTCCCGCCCGTAGATTTTCTTGTTGGCGTCGCCGTCCGAGCGCAGCGTCGAGCCTTCCAGCGACACGCCGGCAAACAAGCCTTTCGCCCGCGAGTAGGTCAGGATCTCCGCCTTCATGACCACGTCCGTTTGCGCGCCGGCGTCGCGCCCTTTCGGCCCGGCGGCAACCGCGGCGTCCGTGCCCAGCTTCGCCTTGCTGCTCATCACCGAGTCCGCGCCCTTCTTATTCATCACCAGCAAAATAAAATCGGTGGCTTGCCCGCCGAGTTGCAGCCCGATGTTGGCGCCTTCCAGCGCAAACATGGCCGGCGCGCCCCACGGCCCGGTGAAATTCTCTCCGCTGCGGCAGATGATCGCACCGCGCCCCACGCTTCCGCCGATGCCGATGGCAAATTTCTTCACTGACGGCAGCACAATCACGCACTCCGCCTTGTTCAACAGGTCCGGCGGCACGCCTTCGGGAATGTCGAGGACTTCTTTCAACACCGTGCCGCACTGCTCCAGGCGCTCCTGCTCCTTTTTCTGCGCCAGCACGGGCAGCGACACCAGCGCCGCAATCATCGCCACTGCCCACATCTTTTTCATGATTCCCTCCAGTGACCAGTGAACACGGATCAGAGACCAAATCCCAATTTCGAATCCCGTCTTTCTCTGTGTTTCTCCGCGACCCTCCGCGTCTCTGTGTTAGATCTTGGCCTTTCCCTGATCCCTGACCCCTGGCTTCACATCGGCACAAAGAAGAACGCAATCGCCAGAATCAAGTACACCGCCAGCAGTTGCACGCCTTCGAACCAATTCGTTTCGCCGTCCATGGCCACCAGCGACACCACCAGCACGGACAGAATCACCGACACAATTTCGAAGCCGTTGAACACCAGCGACATCGGGTGCCCCAGCGCGTGGCTGGCGAACACCAGCAGCGGCGCCACCAGCAGCGCGATTTGCACGCTCGAGCCCACGGCGATGGTCAGCGACAAATCCATTTTGTTTTTCCGCGCCGCCACCACCGCCGCCGAATGTTCCGCCGCATTGCCCACCACGGCCACTACAATCACGCCCACAAAAAACTTGGTCATGCCCAGCGCCTTGGTGGCCTCGCCGATCTGCGCTACCAGCACTTCGCTGCACCACGCAATCAGCAGCGTTGCGCCGATGAGCAAAACCAGCGCAGTCCTGGGACTCATCGTCGTCAGGTGCTCGGCTTCGCTTTCGAACAAATGCTTGTGCGTGCGGAATGAAAACAGAAAACTCGCCAGATACGTGGCCATCAGCACGCCGGACGTCGCCAGGCTCAAATTCTGAATCAGCGGCGTGTCTCGCTCCAGCGAGCCGTACACCACCAGGTCGAACACCGCCGGCATCACCAATCCCACGACCGCCAGCATCAGCATCGCCGTATTTACACCGGCGTGCGTGCGCTCGAAGGTCTGCTTCACGCGGCCCATGCCGCCGACCAGCACGCTGAGCCCGAACACCAACAGCAAATTTCCGAGAATGCTGCCGGTGATGGACGCCTTCACCACATCAATTTCGCCCGCGCGAATGGCCATCAGCGCGATGATGAGTTCGGTCGCGTTGCCTAGCGTGCCGCTCAGCAGCCCGCCGGCTGCCGGCCCCATGCGCGCGGCGGCTTCTTCGGTCGCGTCACCGAGCACGCCCGCCAGCGGCACAATCGCCAGCGCCGACGCCACAAAAAGCCACACTGCGCCCACGTGCAAGTATTCGAGCACGAGCAGCCCGGGCACAAACACCAGCAACACGTTCAGGTAGCGCGAAAAAAGGTATTTGCGGATTTCAGCCCACATGGGCTGAAAGGTATATGACGAGGCGCGCCGATTTGCAAGTTCCGTTCGTTGCGCGCGGGAGCGCGCCGCCGCGCCTAGAACCGCCAGATGTACGTCAGTTGCAGGTTACGCCCGGCGGAATCCACGCCCGAGCCGTGCGTGCGGTAATTCCTGTCCAGCACATTTTCCAGCACCCAGACGAATTCGGAATGCTCGCCGGCGCGGTAGCCGCCCCGGAAATTCAGCGTGGCAAAGCCGGCTGATTTCCGGAACATCGGCGCACTCGTCACGCCGGCGCCCAGAACGCGGTCTTGCACCTGCGCGAGTGTCTCGCCGGTGGGTAGAAGAATCCCGCCCTGCACCAGCCTGCGCGCCACTGCACCGTTATTAAAGTACGCGGCAATCGAAGCCCGCGAGCGGGTCGCCCCAATGCGCTGGTCTGCCAGCTCGATCGAGGAGAGCCGCACTTGCTGGTCGGCCCAGGTCGCGTACGTCTCCACCCAGTACGCGCGCCCCGACGGCTGCCAGCGCAGCGCCGCAAATCCCTGGAGCGGGGGCAGTCCGCCCTCGATGTCCGGCGGCCCGCCCGTTTCGCGATCCACTCCGCGCAAGTACGACGCATTCGCATGGAGCAGCATTGACGCCGTCAGCTTTACGCGTGCTTCCGCCTCCCAGCCGCGGATGCGCACGCGGCCCGCATTGGCGCGCGTAATCACCGGCCGCGGATCCTGCGCCGTGATCACCGCGCCCGTCGCCAGTTGCGTCACAATCGCCGCGCCACCGATGCTTTGTCCCACCGCGCCCGCCGGGAGAATCAGTGTCCGCTTGCTGATGAAGTCCCGCAAGTTGTACTGGAACAGATTGAAGCTCGCGGACACTCGTCCGGCGTGCAGCCGCGCACCGCCCTCGACGTCCCACAGGGTCTCTGGATTGAGCTGCGACGCCGCGCGCCCCGAGGAAATGGCCGTGCTGTCCGCCGTCGTGCCGATGAGGCCGCTGGCCTTCACCGCCTGGTCCGGCGAAACCTCGAAGCCGTTCGAGGTCAAACCGACAGAGGAATAGTCCGTCGCGTTCGGCGCGCGAAATCCGCGCGAAAATGAAACGAACAAGGTCATCGGCGGCAGCACGCGATACGAAATTCCGCTCTGAAACGTCACATCGCGCAGCGTCGTCGAGAAGTCCGGCACCGTGGCGATGCCGCCGGCCATAGGATTCTTCGCCGCAAACGTGCGAAATCGGATGCCGCTCGCGCGCACGCCTGATTGCGTGTGCAGCCGCGCGGCCAACCACTCCGAGCTGTGCTGCGCGAAGACGCCGTAGCTCGTGTAACGGCTGCCATCGGGAAACCGCGCGCGCACCGTAGACGTCGCGCCCGTCGCCGGATTCAGTGTGCGCGCCGTCGAGCCGATGTACTCGTCGTAAACCTCGCCGCCGAACAGCAGCACGTGATGCGAGCCAAAGTGCGTCGTGCCCTGCCCCTGGTAGCCGAACACCGAGGTCACATTGTTTTCGCTGGTGATGGTGGCCAGCGGATTCCCGCTCCCGCCCTGCGCGCGCCGGTCGTCCCGCTGCCGGTTGTACGAAAATGTTCCAGAAAGCGAATCGAGCCACCCGATGCTTTGCTTCTCATATCGCGCGTAGAAAAAGTCCAGCACTTGCGGGTCGAACGAGTTGATCAGGTTGCCGTTTCCGCCATTTAACTGATCATAGCGCCGCCCGCCGAGTTGCTCACCGCGGTGATAGGTCATCGAAAGCGTCTGGTGGTTGCTTAAGCTGCCGAAAAAGCGCAGGTACGCGGCCCATTGCGTGAACGCCGTGTCTTGCAGCCGGTTACCCAGCACGCTGGACGGCAGGCCCAGGAACCGCGTCACCGCTGCGTGCGAGTCGCCGCCCTGCCCTGCGCGCACGTCCTGTCCGCGCCGGTACGCGCCGCCGCCGAGCACGTGCACCTTCTCCGTGCCGTACGATATTCGCGCGCTGCTGCCGCCGGCGAGGTCCGCGCTGCGAAATAACGAGCTCACCTCTCCGTGCAATTGGGCGCGCCCAGCCACTGCCAGCGGACGCGGCGGCAACAAGTTGATCGTGCCGCCCAGGCTGTCGCTTCCGTACTGCGTGGCCGCGGGCCCGCGGTAGATTTCCACGCGCTCCGCAAAACCCGGGTCCACCGAAGACAAATACTGGTTGGGCCCGGGCCGAAACGTCGAATTGTTGAAGCGCACGCCGTCAATCAGATGCAACACTTGTTGCCCGGTCAGGCCGCGGATGAGCACCGCGCCCTGGTGCGCCGTGGTCTGCTGCACGTGCACCCCCGGCTCCTCGCGAAACACTTGCGGCAGAATCATCGCCGGCCGCGTCGCGCCCTGCTCGGGGCTCAGCTGGCTCACTCCCTGCGGCACGCTGAGCGCGTCCTCCGGCAGGCCCCGGCTGGCCGTCACGGTCACAGAACTGGACACCAATCCAACTCGCAGCGTCATCACCACTTCCGCGGCCTCGCCGGTCGTGGCATCCACGGCGAGGGACGCGGTTTCGAAGCCGGGCTGCGCGGCCACTACTTCGTAACGCCCCGGCGGCAAATGCTCGACGGAAAATTTCCCTTGTCCATTGGTCGCCGTGCTCGCCACCGGCCGGCCCGCCGTGCCAAAAATGGAAATGGATGCGCGGGCGACCACGGCGCCCGACGCGTCCACGACGCGCCCGCGCACGGTGGCATCGGGGAGCGCGGAAACAATGGGGATGCAGAACAAGAACGTGAAGAAGAGCGTGAGTAAACGGAAGCGGAGCACGGGATCCCTTTCTGACGGGCATCTGGGCGGCGGCCAGTTGCAAATCAGTTGCAACAACAATGCAGCCCCTCCACCCTACACGGCCCGCCACCCCCTTGTCAAGAGGTATTGCAAATCAGTTGCAAGTAGGATGCAAATGAGTTGCAACAAGTTGGCGACGGAATGGAAGGAAACAGTAGCCGGCCGCCCGGCACCGCACGGCCCGTGCGCACACCCCTCCCGGCGCAGCCGTTTTTGATTTTTCTTTTTCGATTTCCTGCCTAGGGCCGGCAGGCGTCGCAGTACCCGCCGATTTCCGTGCGCGTCGTGGTGATCTTCATGTGCAGGTCGCGCTCGATCTGCCGCTTCAGGCTCTCGAACAGGCGGCTCTCGACCTCGCGCACTTTTCCGCAGCGCAGGCAGGCGATGTGGATGTGGTCGCGCGCGGCGTGGCTTTCGTAGAAGTGCCGGTCGCCGCGCAGGTGCAGCAGGTCCAGCTCGTCAATCAGGCCGAGGCGTTTCAGGAGGTCAATCGTGCGGTACACGGTGACGCGGTCAATGCGCGGATCAATTCGCTTCGCGCGGCGCAGCAAATCGTGTGCGTCCAGGTGACGCCGCGCTGTTTCCATCACGCGCAGCAGCACCCGCCGCTGCCGCGTCAGGCGGATGCCCCGCCGCCCGAGCTCCGCCTGCAAGCGTCCGCGCTTTTCGTAGGCGTTGATGCGTTCCCCGGAGGAGATACGTCGTTGCGGCCTGGGAGACATGTTCCCTTCTCTGCTTCAATCCGTGGCGCTGCTGGGGGCGAGGGTGACGATGTTGGAATTTTCGGGCAGCTCGAGTTTTTCCGCGGGTTCCGTGGGTCGCCCCGCCGCGCGGTCGGCGATGTAAGCCTCAATTTCTTTTATCAGCTCCGGCACGATTTCCTCTTCCTTCACGCGCCGGAACGCGTGCCCGTCGCGGTACAGCACGCCGTTGCCCACGCCGCAGGCTACACCGAGGTCGGCCACCTTGGCTTCCCCCGGCCCGTTCACCGCGCAGCCCATCACCGCCACGGAAATCGGCTCCTTGATATGCGCGGTTTGCTGCTCGATTTCGCCCACAATTTTGAACAGATCCACTTCCAGCCGTCCGCACGTCGGGCACGCAATAATCATCGGCCCGCGCGAACGAATTTCCAGCGACTTCAGAATGTCGAAGCCTACGCGCACTTCTTCGCACGGGTCGGCCGCCAGCGACACGCGAATCGTGTCCCCGATGCCTTCAGCCAGGAGCATGCCCAGTCCGATGGCCGACTTGATCGTGCCGGAAAATTGCGTCCCCGCCTCAGTGATGCCCAGGTGGAACGGATAGTCCACCTGTTTCGCCAGCAGCCGGTACGCGGCTACAGTCATGTTTACGCTCGACGCTTTCAGCGAAATGATGATGTCGCGGAAATCAAACTCTTCCAGAATTTTCACGTGGAAGAGCGCGCTCTCGCACATGCCTTCCGGCGTGGGGTAGCCGTATTTTTCAAGCAGATGCCGCTCCAGTGAGCCGGCATTCACTCCTATGCGCATGGGCACCTTGCACGCCTGCGCTTTCTTCACCACTTGGCGGACCTTGTCCGCGTCGCCGATGTTGCCCGGATTGATGCGCAGCTTGTCGATGCCCGCGTCGAGCACGGCCAGCGCCAGCCGGTATTGGAAGTGGATGTCCGCCACCAGGACGGCCTGCGTGCGCTTGCGGATTTCCGCCACCGCCGCCGCTGCTTCCGCGTCCGGCACAGCCATGCGGATGACTTCGCAGCCCACCGCTTCCATCTGTTCGATCTGACGCAGGGTCGCGGCCACGTCCCGCGTGTCCGTCTTGGTCATGGACTGCACCGCGACAGGCGCATCCCCGCCGATGGTCAGGCGTCCTACGCGAACCGGGCGCGTCATTCTTCGCGGCACTAGTGTGGCTGGTCTCATGCGGCCAGAATCCTTTGTCTAACGACGGAAAAGTTGGAGTTTCAACACGTCATTGTACATGACGATGGCGAACACCACCAAGAGAAACACCAGGCCCACTTGCACAAAACGTTCTTTCACCGCCAGGCTCAGGTCGCGCCGACGGATGCCTTCGATCGTCAGCATCAGAATGTGCCCGCCGTCGAGTATCGGAATCGGCAGCAGGTTCAGGATGCCCAGGTTCAGGCTGATGGTGGCCATGAAGAAGACCACTTCGGCCGCCCCGCGTTTGGCCGCTTGGCCGGCCTCCCTGGAAATGATGATGATGCTGGACATTTCGCGCAGGGACAATTTCCCGGTGATCAACTGGCCGACAATGCCGGCGATCATCACCGCGTAGTCCTTGGTGCGCACAATGGATTCTCCCACCGCTTCGCCCGGGCCCAGCCGCGTGTACACGAGATTCTGGCGCGGGCCCATCCCCACTTGCCACACCGAACCGCCGCGGGCCAGAACCGGTTTGACGGTGACACGCAGGCTTTCTCCGCCGCGCTTCACATCGAATACCAGCAGCTCGCCTTTGGAGTTGCGGATGGCGTTGACGCACTGAATCCAGCTGAACACCGGCGAATCGTTGATGGCGACGATCTCGTCGTCTTCCTTCAAGCCCGCCGCGGCCGCCGGCATGCCCGCAGCCAACTCGCCGATGAATACCGGATCCAGCGGGTAGCCCAGCACATCGCCGACATCCAGTGGCGCCTTCGCCTTCACGTCCACCTGGAACGCTGATCCTTCGCGCTCGTACTTCAGCGAGAGGTCGTTGTTCGGGAGCAGCGCGCTGATGCGCTTTAAGGCATCCCCCCAAGTGACCACCGCCACGCCGTTAACGTCCACGATGCGGTCCCCGGCGCGGACGCCCGAGTTCTCCGCCGACGACTTGCGCCCCACCGCTGCGATTTCCGCCGGCTGGTCCAGATACCGCGCGTGCGGATCGCCCACTGCCACAAACAGCCCGTAGATGATGATGACCGTCACGAGGATATTCATCACCGGCCCGGCCAGCGCAATCAGGGCCCGCTGCCAGCGCGGCTTGGAGAGGAATTCGTCCGGGGCACCGGCGCGCTCCTCGGCGGGATTGTCACCCGCCATTTTCACGTAGCCGCCCAGCGGGATCGCGCTGATGCGGTAATCGGTATCGCCGCGCTTGCGTCCCCAAAGGCGCGGGCCGAAGCCGATGGAAAAAATGTCCACGCGCACGCCGAACCAGCGCGCCACCACGAAATGTCCCCACTCATGCACCAGGATCAAAGGCCCCAGCACGATGAGCAAAGCAATTGCCGATCTCAAAAAGTTTTCCATGCGTTTCTCTGCTTTCCTTGTTCTCTCGTGAGCTCAGTTCCCGGCGGGCGCCGCCTGCAGACTCCGCTTGGCTACTGCCTCTTGCGCCAGCCGCCGCGCTTCGCTGTCGGCGGCTAATACTTCGTCCATCCTCGTCAATTTCGCCCGCGGCATCTTTTCCAGCACATCTTCTACTACGGCGGCGATGCCCGGAAAGTTTAGCTTGCGCTCCAAAAACGCCGCCACCGCCACTTCATCCGCCGCGTTCAACGCGCACGGCAGCGCGCCGCCTTTGCGCAGCGCCTCCCGCGCCAGCCGCAGGCACGGGTAGCGCCGCGTGGACACCTTCCCGAAATCCAGCCGCTTCATTGTGCCCAGGTCGAAGGCCCATCCATTGGACGCGACCCGCTCTGGATAGGTTAACGCATATTGGATGGGCACGCGCATGTCCGTCAGCCCGAGTTGCGCGATGATCGACCCATCCACAAACTCCACCATCGAGTGCACCGTGGACTGCGGGTGCAGCACCACGTCAATCTGCTCGCGCTCCATCCCAAACAGCCAGTGCGCCTCAATCACTTCGAAGCCCTTGTTCATCATCGTGGCCGAGTCCACCGTGATTCGATTCCCCATGCGCCAGTTGGGATGCGCCAGCGCCTGCTCCGGCGTGACTTTTTCCATATCTCCCAGGGGCGTTTTGCGGAACGGCCCGCCACTCGCCGTCAGGATCAGCCGCTTCACTTCCTTGCGTTCGCCTCCGCGCAGGCACTGATGAATTGCGTTGTGCTCGCTATCCACCGGCAGCAGTTCGACTTTGTTTTCGCGCGCCGCTGCCGTCACTAATTCACCCGCTGCTACCAGCACTTCTTTGTTCGCCAACGCAATCTGCTTCCCTTGCTTAACGGCTTCGTACGTCGCCGGCAGCCCCACCACGCCGACCGCCGCCGACAGCACCATCTCCGCGTCGGGATGCGTCGCTACTGCTTCCATTCCCGCCGCGCCATGCTGAATTTCCGGCAGCGGATCAATCCCCATCCCGCGCAGCCGCTCGGCAAGCGGCTGCACTAAGTCTTCTCGCGCCACCGAAACCACATCCGGCCGGTGCAGCTTTACCTGCTCCGCCACCAACTCGACGTTATTCCCCGCCGCCAGCCCCACCACCCCAAACCGGCCGGGCAGAGACTCCACTACATTCAGGCATTGCCGCCCGATGGAACCGGTTGACCCGAGGATGGATAGTCTTTTCACTTGGGCAAAGGGACTTTAGAAAAATACCACCAAACCACAGGCACGGCGAGCAATAGCGCATCTATCCGGTCGAGAATGCCGCCATGGCCCGGCAACAAACTTCCTGAATCTTTTACTCCCGCTCCACGCTTCCATGCCGACTCGAACAAATCCCCAACCTGTCCGGCAACGCTTACGAGGCCAGCCAAGATGATGAGGTAAACAGTAAGCCTAGGCATCCAATAGGAGAATACATATGCGGCGAGAATCGTCCCCAAGACATTTGCTATAGCGCCTTCCCACGTCTTCTTTGGACTGACGGTCGGAGCTAGAAGGTGGCGCCCAATCGAGCGCCCTACGAAAAACGCCGCCGTGTCTCCCGCCCAAACGAGCACAAGGACAAGAAGCAGGAATTTCGGCGACAAGGCATGCAAGCGCACAAGATAGCTCAGTGGCCAGGCGATGAATAGCACGCCGGCCCCGCTCACCGCCCCAGAAGGCAACGCGTCGGCCATTCCGCGCTTCGACACCAAGGCCAAGCTGGCCGTGCCAAGGAGGAAGAACACTAAGTAGAATTCCGGTGACCCAAGGAGATATTCGAACCAATTTGGAAACCCACCAGCATCAGCACGTTCCCATCGCGTTTGAAATGCCATTGCCCATACAATGCCCAGCGCACAAAGCATCGTAAAGAGCGGGTAACCGGGCATTCTTATCTTCGCGCCAAGAGCGAAAAACTCATGTAGTGCCAGCAGAATAATCCCCGCGACGACAATGGCCACCAGCCACGTCGGCCCCCACAGCACCAGCCACACCACCAGCGGGATGAGCACGACCGCCGTCAGCACGCGCGCGCCTGTGCTGCTCATCGTCCACCCCAAGCTTTCGACAAGCACATGTAGCGGCGCGCTTCAGCGCGGCAAAAGTTTCCAGAATTGTTAGTGTTTTGGATTTCAGGCATGATGCAATTGTGAATGGGATGGATGCGCGCGATGCTTTGATTCTTCTTCCGTGGGTGCAGCAGCGGAGAGCCCGCCGTAGCGCCGCTCGCGCTTCTGAAAATCAATCAGCGCCTCGAAGAACCGCGCGCGGTTGAAGTCCGGCCACAGCGTCTCGGTCACGTAAATCTCCGCGTAGGCAATCTGCCACAGCAGAAAATTGCTCACGCGCATTTCCCCGCTCGTGCGGATGAGCAGGTCCGGGTCGGGCAACCCCGCGGTGTACAAATTTTCGCTGATCGTCTGCTCGTCCACCGGCATTTGCGTCGCGCCGTTGTGCCGAATGTGTTCCAGGATGCGGTTGAACGCGTCCACCAACTCCGCGCGCGCGCCATAGTTCAGCGCCACCACCAGTTTCATGCCCGTGTTGCCCGCGGTGGTGCGCATGGCGCGTTCGATGTCCTCGCTCACCGCCGCCGGGAGCTGGTCCGGCCGCCCGATGACCAGCAGGCGAATATTGTTTTTGTGGATGACCGGCAATTCCTTGCGCAGATATTCGCGCAGCAGCCGCATCAAAAAGTCCACTTCGGTTTTTGGTCGGCGCCAGTTTTCGACGGAAAACGCGTACAGCGTCAGCGCGTTGATGCGCTTCATCCGCGCGCAGGTCTCGATCAGCTCCCGTGCGGCCTTCACGCCGGCGCGGTGTCCCGCGATGCGCGGCAGGCGCCGCCGCTGCGCCCAGCGCCCGTTGCCGTCCATGATGACGGCGACGTGCTGCGGCAGGCGATTGGGGTCAATCTCGCCGAGCAGGCGCTCTTCTTCGCGGTTGGCAGCTTTTAACGATTCAATCGCTTTCACTTCGTTGTTCCCGGGGCACGGCGCTCACACGTGGCGCAACCACTCCTGGTTGCGCGGTTTGCGGCGGCTCAACTGCGGCTTTCCCGTCGGCGCGCAATAACCTTTATAGAATAAAGTTAACACACAGCTGTGGCACGCGCAACCCACGGAGAGCTTACCGCCCTGCCGGTGCTCCGTGCAACGCCGACGGCGTAAAGAGCGCGAGGTACACCAGCACCAGCGTAATCACTACCATGGTCACCGTAGTGCCCCACGCCAGCGCATTGTACGTCCGGCTGTTGGTCTGCTCGCCCATCAAGTCCTTGCGGTTCACCAACAACAAAATAAAAACCAGCACAAACGGCAGCAGAATTCCGTTGGCCACTTGCGAGAGCACCGCGACCAGCACCAGCGGCGCCTGCGGCCACAAGATGATCGCGGCGCCGGACACGATCATCCCCGTGTACAGCCAGTAGAAAATCGGCGCTTCCTTCCATTTGCGGTCAACGCCGGATTCAAACCCCAGCCCCTCGCAAATCACGTACGCTGTCGAAAGCGGCAGGATGGACGCCGCAAACAGCGAGGCATTCAGCAAGCCGATCGCAAACAGCGCCCCGGCCCATTTCCCCGCCAGCGGCACCAGGCCCTGCGCGGCTTCTCCGGCATCCGTGATGGTGTGATGGCCCACGGCGTTCAGCGTCGTCGCCGTGCACACAATGATGAAAAAAATGATGATCACGGCGGTGATCGTGCCCACCATCACGTCCGTGCGCGTTTGCCGGTACTGCCGCGGCCCCACGCGTTTTTCCACCACCGCGGCCTGCACGTAGAAGTGCTGCCACGGCGCAATCGTGGAGCCGATAAGCCCCGCCAGGATCAGCAGGTACGCCGTGGTGAACGGCACCGGCGAAACCCACTGCTTGAATCCCGGCGCGTATTGCAGGACCGGCGTGGGCAGCAAATTCAGCGCGGCAATCAGCCAGTGCGGCTTGGCGAAAAACGCGGAAACCACGTACGCAAAATAGACCAGGCAGAAAAACATGAAGATTTTTTCCAGCCACCGCGACGACCCTTCCAGCACTAGCAGCCACACCAGCAGCGCCGCAATCGGCACGGAAATATATTTGCTCACGCCGAACAGGGTCATCGCCGACGCCACTCCCGCGAACTCCGCCAGCACGTTGCCCTGGTTCACCACCAGCACCGCGAGCATCACGAAAAACGTCACGCGGAATCCGAACTCCTCGCGGATCAGATCCGACAGCCCTTTGCCCGTCACCGCGCCCATCCGCGCGCACATTTCTTCCGTCACGAACAGCGCGAAGCCCATGGGCACCAGCGCCCACAGCACGCTGTACCCGAACTGCGCCCCCGCCAGCGAGTAGGTATAAATCCCGCCGGCCTCGTTGTTCACGTTGGAAACGATGACGCCCGGCCCGACCACCGCCAGCAGCAGCACCAGACGGCGCCGCATGCGCCGCGCACGTTGCGCCGGGCTGCTGTGCAGCACCCACTCCCCAAATCGCCCGAGTTTTTGTCGCAGCGGTGTCATGCGTTTATGCCTGCCGCAACCGGCTCACCACGTCGTCCACGGTGATGGCCCCGATGGGGCGCCTCTGCTCGTCCACCACCGCCAAGCTTCGCAAGTTGTACTTGTCGAACAGCTCCAGCACTTCCATATCTTCCGCACCGGGCTTCACAGAGAGCGTCAACTCCGATTTCAGTTCGTTCATTTTTTGCGCCGACGAAGCCAGCACCAGCCGCCCCACCGACACCACGCCGGAAAATGCCGCCTGCTTGTCAATCAGGAACACGGTGTCCGTGTGCTCGGGGTCCAGCTCCAACGAGCGCATCCACTCCACCACTTCCGCCACCGACGCCTCTTCGCCCACAAACACAAACTCCGTGTTCATCAATCCGCCCGCAGTGTTTTCCTCGAAGCGCAACAGCTCGCGCACCTCCTGCGCCTCGGCGCGCGGCATTTCCGCCAGCACTTCCTGTGATGTTTCCGGCGCCAAGTCCGCCAGCAGGTCCGCGGCCGCGTCCGGCGGCATTTCCTCGATGATGTCCGCCGCCTTTTCCGGGTCCATTTTCTCCACCAACTGCGTTTGCAGCCGCGCGTCGAGTTCCGCCAGCGCTTCCGCTGCGGTTTCCT
The DNA here is from genome assembly GCA_023481105.1 of Acidobacteriota bacterium. Taxonomy (GTDB): domain Bacteria; phylum Acidobacteriota; class Terriglobia; order Acidiferrales; family UBA7541; genus JACQDE01. The sequence continues at coordinate 14,661 of JAMCWK010000019.1, forward strand.
CGTCCACCGAGCTGATGATGGCTTCCCTTTCCGCCGGCGACAGTTCTTCCATGATGTCCGCCAGATCCGCCGGGTGCAGTTTTTCGAGTTTCTTGCTGGTCATGCGCAGCTTCACGCGGCGCATGGGGTCCGGCTCAATCAGGTTGACGAACTCCCATTTGATCGTCTTCGTCGGCAGGTTCCGCTGGATGTGACGAATCACTCCCGGCGACACGAGTCCTTCCAGCAGGCGCCGCACCGCACCGGGCAGGCCAACATCCACGTGCGTCACACGCATTTCCATCGTGCCGTTCACCTTCTCTTCCGCCAGATCAATATCGTTCACGCGCACCACTTTGCGCCCGTTGGTGTCAATGATCTGCTGGTCCAGCAAATCTTTGCGCACCGCCAGCCACGCCTCGTTCGGCTCGTACGGCAGCAGCACGCGCTCGTCCACGTTCAGTTTAATGGTGCCCGGAGCAACGAAGTTCACCTGGTCGTACCGCGCCACCAGCGGACGGTACTTCCCGCGCCCCAGCAGCACCCGCGCCACGCGGTTGGGCTGCTCGGCAGGCTCGATGAACAGCTCCCTCACCCGCCCCACAAAATTCCCGTTGCTGTCGTACGTTTCCGCACCCAGCACTTCGGTTGCGTGCAGCATGACGTTCTCCTAACTACGGCCGCGCAAACAAAAAAATGCCCGCGGACGACTTCGCCAGCCGGCCGCGGGCTCATTCCCCCACAACTGGATTCTACCCTCGGCCGCTTTTCGCCTCCTGCCCCCACGCCGGTCCGGAAAGCCGTTGCCTGCACCCGCAGGTCCGCCACGGACCGGGGGTCTCCGGCGCCTCAGACGACGAATTGGACAGATGGACCATTTCCACGCTCGCACACTTCCCTTCACAGCAAATGTAGCGGCGGGCTTCAGCCCGGCATAAATCCTCGCTGCCTCTAGTTAAAGTCTGCCGCAAGCTTTGTCAAGGAAAGAGTGCGGCTTTCGCTACTTTTTTTTCGTCCCAAACACCATATCCCCGGCCCGGACGCCCCGTCGCCGGCACTCCTCGAGAAGGTGAACGGCACGATTCCGCGTGATGTACTCCCCGGGCCCGTACCCCAGCCGCCTCGCCATGCGGTCAATCGCCCGCCGCGACCCCTCCAGCTCCAAAAACACCCCCGCCGGTGTCTCATCGAACTCCACGTGCACCCCGCCGGCCCCGGGAACCCGGTAGCTCGTGCGAAATTTTTCGTAACGGAAGCTCGGGCTCATCCCTGCCTGTCTCGCCAGCGCCAAAAACGCTCGCGGTTCG
>JAMCWK010000062.1 GCA_023481105.1 Acidobacteriota bacterium
ACTGACTTCGCGCGCAAAATATTTTCACGGCAAGCCCATCATGCTTAAATTAATCTGGGAGCGCGCGAGCGGCCGCCTACTCGGTTGCCAGATGGCCGGGCAGGAAGGCGTGGCAAAGCGCATTGACGTGGTAGCGATGGCGCTGCAAGCGCGCATGAGCGTCGAGGATTTGCTGCATTCCGACCTGAGCTACGCGCCGCCGTTCGCGCCGGTGTGGGAGGCAATTCTGGTCGCGGCGCACGAAGCGCAGAAGAAGTTACGCGGCTGACGGCCTGAGGATGTCATTCCGAATCCCGGTGATTCTCTCCGGGAGGAGGAATCCACTGGTTTCGGAATCCTTAGGGTAGAATGGCTCATCCAAAATGTTGGGTCTATTTCGAAGGCTTTTCGGAGGCCGAGCGATGACCAAAGTTCTGGCCGGGCATGTTGCGCCCGCCTTCACGCTGCCCGCCGTGGCGGGCGGCAAAACATTTTCGCTGGCCGACGCCCTCAAGAAAGGCCCGGTGGTAGTGGCGTTCTTCAAGGTTTCCTGCCCCGTCTGCCAGTTCACGTTTCCCTTTCTCGAGCGGCTGTATCAAGCGCACCGTAGCGACGCGGTCACCTTCGTCGGAATTTCCCAGAACGAAGGCGCGCAGACGAAGGAATTTCTCGCCGAATACGGCATCACTTTCACCGGCGTGACGGATCTGGACGGCTACCCGGTGTCCAACAGCTACGGCTTGAACACCGTGCCGACCGTTTTCCTGATTGCCCCGGACGGCAAGGTCCAAGTCAGCAGCGTGGGTTTCGGCAAGGCGGACCTCGAGAAGATTGCCAAGGAACTGGGCGCCTACTTCCAGAAAAAACCCGCCAGAGTTTTTCTTCCGACGGAGATCGTGCCGGACTACAAACCGGGTTGAGGGTCGCTGAACTGATCCCGGTCGGGGTCAGCGGGGCACAAGTCAGAAATCAGAAGTCAGTAGCGGTAAGAGAAAATCCAACCGGTTCAATCAATCTCGGAATCCACAATTTTCTGTTTGTGTTTGGGTGGGCGGCGGCGCTTGTCGGGAATAGTCCGCTCCGCCGGAGGCAAACCCACGCTCTGCCGCGCGCGTCGCCGCGCTTCTTTGCTCACATCCAATTTCCTGCGCAGCTTTTTCCCGGTCTTCATGGCGCGATTGGTAGCCGCTAGTGCGAGTCCAAAGCCCTTGCCACCTTGTCTTCCAAGCTAGCTAGCGGCACAGAGTAGCGCAAAAAATGGACTTGGAGCAATGTGCAAGCCAAGCCGTTCGAGGGAAACGAATGATAGAATCCTGCCCGAGGAGATTTGGCTCTTTAACGTGAAGGACTGGAGATTTCCTTGAGTTAGAAGTCTGGGGCGACCAGGCCTATGCAGGAGGGGATGACATGCGTGCACGAGTCGAGCAGCTCTGGCCGGAATTGAAGTGGATTCAAGACGCGAAGCTAAGGGACAGCGTCGCGCGCACGTGGGTCCGCGCGTTGGAGTTGAGCCCGCTGAAGCCGGAGGATCTGCTCGAAATTCCCTTCACGCTGCTGGTGCCCAATTGTCCGGTGACCTTCATGGATCACAAGCGCTGCGTGGTGCATATTGCGCGCAAGTCCGCGGAAGCCATGCACGAATTTCTCGGGCGCTCTCTTCCGATTGATATGGACACGGTGATTGCCGGCGCGATTCTGGCCGACGTTGGGAAATTGCTGGAGTACGAGCGCGTGGACGGAAAGGCTCGGCAGAGCGAACGCGGCAAGCTGCTGCGCCATCCGTTCACGGGCGTGGCGCTGGCCATGGAGTGTGGCGTGCCTGACCGCGTTTGCCATATCATAGCTGCGCACGCCGCCGAGGGAAGCCACGTCAAGCGCAGCACGGAAGCCCTCATTGTGCACCATGCAGATTTCATGAGCTACGAGCCGTTTCAGAACCTCGCCCGCTAAGCTTCAGGGAGAACCACGAATGCCCGGAACCTCCACCACGATCACTGCGAAAATCGCACAATGGGCCGCCCGCTTGCAGTTTGGCGATCTCTCGCGCGACGCCATTTATCAAGGCAAGCGCTTTCTGCTGGACTCGCTGGCCTGCGCGCTGGGCGGCTACCGCCAGCACGACGTTCACATTGCCTTGCAGGTGCTCGACGAAATCGCCGGCGCGGGGCGCGCCACCGTCATCGGAACCTGCAGGAAAATGGATGCGGTCTCCGCAGCGCTGGCCAATGCGCTGATGGTTCGCGTGATGGATTACAACGACATCTATTGGAAGCAGGACCCTTCGCATCCTTCGGACATCATTCCCGCGGCGCTGGCCTGCTGCGAGCGGGCCGGCAGCAACGGCAAGGAGTTGCTGGTGGCCATCGCGCTCGGGCACGAGTTCGAAATGCGCTTTTGCGAGGCGGCCTTTCCGGGCATCCGCGAGCGTGGCTGGCACCACGCCACGCTGACGGCATTCGTCTCGCCGATTGTGGCCGGGCGGGCTCTGCACCTCGGCGCGGAACAAATCCAGCATGCCATTGGGATTTCCGCCAGCCGCCACGCCACGCTCGGTGCGGTCACCGCGGGCAAGCTGACCATGATGAAGAATACCGTGGACCCCATGGCTACGCAGAGCGGGGTGCTCGCGGCGCTGCTGGCCGAAAAGGGTTACACGGGGCCCGAACATGTCGTGGATGGCAAGGAAGGCCTGACGCATTGTTTCGGGCCCGAATGGAAACTCCATCTGCTGACCGATGGATTGGGCGAATCGTGGCGCATTACGCAATGCGGAATGAAGTTCTTTCCCACCGAAGCGCTCACCCACGCGCCGATTTCTGCGGTCCTGGATCTCGTGAAAGAAAACGATTTAAAACCCGCGCAGGTGACGAAAATTCGCATTCACTCCCTGGCGCGCGCCGCGGATATCCTCTCCGATCCAAGCAAGTACGATCCGCACACCAAAGAAACCGCCGATCATTCGCTTCCTTACGTGATTGCCGCCGCGCTGGTGGATCGTCAGGTGACGCCGGCGCAGTTCACCATGCAAAAAATCATGGACCCCATGATTCGCGCCCAGTTGAAAAAGGTCGAGGTGATCGCGGACCCGGAGATTGAAAAACTCTTCCCGGCGCTTCAGCGCGTGCTCGTGATCATCCAGACGTCCGACGGGCGCGAGTTCAAAAAGCAGCTCGACTATCCCAAGGGCGACCCGCGCAATCCGCTGACGGATCAAGAGGTGGAAGAGAAGTTCGCGGCGCTGGCCGACGGCGTGCTCTCCAGAGCAGCGCAGAAGAAATTGAAGGACGCCATCTGGAATCTGGACAAGCTAGGTTCCGTCAGCAAACTCATGGCGCTGACAAAGTCGGATACGCCAGCGAAGCCGGCCAGCAAGAAAGCCAGGAAAGCTCGAAAGCGGTAGGCCGCCTTCCGCGGAGCAGCAAGCAGTGAGGTCAGGAATGGGCCAGACCATCGTTGAGAAAATTGCGCAGGCGCACATGGCGGAGGGGCCGAAGCGCCCGCTGCGCACGGGGGACATCATCTCCGTCCGTCCGCGGCACGTGATGACGCACGACAACACCTCCGCGGTGATGAAAAAATTCAAGACGATTGCCGCCGGCCGGATTCACGACCCTCGCCAGCCCGTGTTCGCCCTCGACCACGACATCCAGAACACCGACGCATCCAATCTACTCAAGTACAGCAACATCGAAGCGTTTGCGCGCGCGCACGGCGTGGACTTCTACCCGGCGGGCACCGGCATCGGCCATCAGATCATGGTCGAGAAAGGTTATGTCGTGCCGGGCTCATTCGTGGTCGCTTCCGATTCGCATTCGAACATGTACGGCGCGTTGGGCGCCATCGGCACGCCGGTGGTGCGCACCGATGCCGCGGCGATTTGGGCCACAGGTGAGACCTGGTGGCAAATCCCGCGCACCGTGCAGGTGGTGTTGACAGGCAAGCTTGCGCCCGGCGTGACCGGCAAGGACGTCATCATCACGCTCTGCGGGCTGTACAACAAGGAAGAGGCGCTGAACGCTGCCGTCGAGTTCACCGGCCCGGGCGTCGCCAGCCTGAGCATGGACGCGCGGCTCACCATCTCCAACATGAGCACCGAGTGGGGCGCGCTGGTGGGTTGGTTTCCGGTGGATGCGGTGACCCTCGCCTATTTGAAATCGCGCCGCGAGAAACTCTCCACCGCGGGAATCGAGCGCATCCGCGAGGATGACTTGCGAGCGTGGGCCGCGTCGCCGCCGCTGCCCGACGCGGATGCTGCTTATGCCGCGCGCATCACGCTCGACCTGAGCGAGTTGACGCCGCACATTTCCGGGCCGGACACCGTCTGGAAGATGACGTCTCTCGCAGAGATGGAAAAGCGGCGCGTAGCGATTCAGAAGGCGTACCTCGTTTCCTGCGTGAACTCCCGCGTGGAGGATTTGGCCGAAGCTGCGCGCGTGCTTTCCGGCAAGAAAGTAGCGCCGCAGGTGAAGTTCTATCTGGCGGCGGCGAGCGCGGAAGTGCAAGCGGAAGCCGAGCGCCGAGGAATTTGGAACACGCTGCTCCAATCTGGCGCCGTGGCGCTTTCTCCCGGCTGCGGCCCGTGTATCGGGCTGGGGACCGGCCTGCTCGAGGCAGGCGAAGTCGGCATTTCGGCGACGAACCGCAATTTCAAGGGCCGCATGGGTTCGCGCGATGCGCTGTGCTACCTGGCCAGCCCTGCGGTCGTCGCTGCTTCGGCGGTTGCGGGCTACATCAGCGGCCCGGTCGAATGGCAGAGGCGTGAGGTTACGCGCCGCACCGAAGTTATTGCGAGCGCTGCCGCGCCGGCCAGGGAAAAAGTGGAAATCCTCCCGGGTTTCCCGCGCGAACTCCGCGGCCGGCTCGTTTTTCTTCCGCAGGACAATCTCAACACGGACGGGATTTACGGCAAGGAGTACACCTACAAGGACGACGTGCCCATGGAGCAGATGGCGCAAGTCGTCATGCACAACTATGATCCGGAGTTCGCCGCGCGGACGCGGGCGACGGACATCGTTGTGAGCGGCTTCAACTTCGGCACGGGCTCCAGCCGCGAGCAAGCCGTGACCGCGCTCCGCGCGAAAGGAATTACCATGGTGATTGCCGGCAGCTTCTCGCAGACGTATTTGCGCAATGCCTTCAATTCCGGCTATCCGTGCGTGGAGTGCCCGGAACTGGTGCTCCGGCTCAAGGAACAATTCGCGCAGCCCATCGCCGGCGGGCAAAAAACGCTCATCCCGGAAGACGAAATCGTGATTGACTTCGCTTCGGGGACGATCCACTGGCGCGGCGCGCAGTTCCAGTTTGCGGCGCTGGGATCGGTGGCGCAGTCCCTCGTCGTCGTGGGAGGCGTGGAGAACTTGATTCGCCGGCGGCTCGGTCTGACCTAGGAAAGTCCGCCGCGCGTTTTTCGTCTGAATTGCTGGTGTGGCTTCAAGCCGCCCGGCATTTTCTTTATCCAGGAGAACTCATATGGCCCGGTACACGGTGGTGAGCATGCCCGGCGACGGCATCGGAAAAACCGTTTTGCCCGAATCGCTTCGCGTGCTGAAGGCGGTGGGATTTGATGCGAAGTACGTGCACGGAGACATCGGCTGGGATTTCTGGTGCAACGAAGGCAATGCGCTTCCCGATCGCACCATCGAGCTCCTCGCTCAGCACAAGCTGGGCCTGTTTGGCGCCATCACTTCGAAGCCGAAGAAAGAAGCCGACGTAGAATTGCGGCCCGAACTTCACGGCAAGGGCTACAGCTATTTCAGTCCCATCGTGACCATGCGGCAACGCTTCGGTCTGGACATCTGCATCCGTCCTTGCCGCTCCTTCCCTGGCAATCCTCTGAATTTCATCCGCCGCACTCTCGACGGCGGGAGCGAAGAGCCCCGTGTGGATTCCGTGATCTTTCGGCAGAACACCGAGGGTCTCTACTGCGGCGTGGAGTGGACCAATCCTCCGGCGCCGGTGCGCGACGCCCTCGCGTCACATTCAAAGTTCAAGCCGTTCGCGCAGGTGCCCGGCCCGGAGCTGGCTATTTCGGTGCGCGTCATCACCAAACACGCCTGTCAGCGCATTCTCCGCGCGGCCTTCACTTACGCCCGCAAGTTCGGCTACAAGGGCGTGACGGTTTGCGAAAAGCCCAACGTCCTGCGCGAGACTTCCGGCATGATGGAAGAGGAAGCCAAGAAAGTGCAGAAGGAGTTTCCGGGAATTGCCCTGTGGTCCACGAACATTGATGCGCAGATGATGTGGCTAACCAAGAATCCTGAGGACTACGGCGTGATTGTCGCCAGCAATCTTTTCGGCGACGTCGCCTCCGACGCTTTCGCCGGCCTGGTCGGCGGTTTGGGCTTTGCGTGCTCCGGAAACATCGGCGACGACGTCGCTGTATTCGAGCCGACGCACGGCTCCGCTCCGAAATACGAAAAGCTCGATCCGTCCATCGTCAATCCCATCGCCATGATTCTTTCCGCGGCCATGTTGCTCGACCATGTCGGCGAGGCGGACAAAGCCAAGCGCGTGCGCGATGCGGTTGCGGCGGTCGTCCGCGAAGGCAAAGTGCGCACCTACGACATGCTGCGGCTTACCGGCGGACCGGACGTGTTCAAGAAGGGCGCCGCCACCACGTCGCAAATGACGGACGCCATCCTCAGCCACTTGTAGGCCGCCGGAAAGCGAGGGAAGCAATGACCGGCACAACGAAAACGCAAGCCACACAAACCGCCACGGCGGGTCGCGATGCCGAGGACGTTCGTTCCGACCTGAATGTTGTGATTGAGCCGCGCGAGTCGGGCGGCATCGTCATCGAAGTGGAATCCCGCGTCGCGCCCTACTACGGCGCTGCAATTCAAACCCAGGCCGGCCAAGTCCTGAAAGAACTGGGTGTCTCCAACGCACGAGTGCACATCCGCGACCAGGGCGCACTTCCCTTCACCATCGCCGCGCGCATCGAAGCCGCGGTACGCCGCGCGGGCCTAGGTGAAGGAAAGCGCGCCTTGCCCGAACGGGTTGCGCAGCCGCCTGCTTCGGCCAAGGATCGCTTGCGCCGCTCGCGGCTCTATCTTCCGGGCAGCGAGCCGAAGTTCTTTGTCAACGCCGGCCTGCATGGGCCGGACACCATCATTTTGGATCTCGAGGATTCCGTTCACGCCGCCGAAAAGGACTCCGCGCGGATTCTGGTGCGCAACGCACTTCGCTGCGTCAGCTTTGGCGCGGCCGAGCGCATGGTCCGAATCAACCAGTTGCCGATGGGCCTGGCCGATCTCGACGAGGTCATCCCCGAGGCGCCGGATCTCGTCTTGCTTCCGAAAGTGGAGCGGGCCGAACAAGTAGTCGAGGCCGACCGGCGCATCCGCGAAATCTCCACTCGCTACAAACTGGACCGTCCGGTGTGGCTGATGCCGATTTTGGAATCGGCGTTGGGAATCGAGAACGCATTCTCGATCGTCTCCGCTTCCGAGCGTGTCGCCGCGCTCACCATTGGCCTGGAAGACTACACCGCTGATTTGGGAGTGGTGAAGACCACGCAAGGCGACGAATCCTTGTACGCCCGGCTGCGGCTGGTGAACGCCGCGCGCGCCGCCGGTGTGCAGGCTATTGATTCCGTTTATGGCGACGTGGACGATCTCGACGGCCTGCGCCGCTGGGGCCAGCGTTCGCGTGCATTGGGATTCGAAGGGATGGGCTGCATCCACCCGCGACAGATTCCGGTGATCCATGAAGCCTTCGCCCCGTCGCAGGCGGAAATTGAAAAAGCGCAGCGCATTGTCGCCGCATTCGAGGACGCACAGCGCCGCGGCCTCGGCGTGGTCAGCCTCGGCTCCAAGATGATTGACGCGCCCGTGGTGCATCGCGCCCTCAAACTGGTCGGCCAAGCAAAGGCCATGGGCTTGCTCCCTCCGGAGAAGGAACACTAGATGAGTGACGCGGTGAAATTTGTCGTGAATGCAGCCGGGCGCCCGGTGCCGACTGTCGTGAATGGTCATGAGCAAATCCCGTTCCAGGGTGTCGGTGGCTATCGGCCGGAAAAAAGCAAGCACGCGCCGCCGATTCGTTCTTGCGCTGACTATCCGTCTTCCGGCGATAAGCGGGTGGCCAGCCTAGAAGCGGCACTGCGTAAGTGCGGGTTGAAGGACGGCATGGTCATCTCCACCCACCACCATTTGCGCAACGGCGACCGAATCGCGCTCCAGGTGCTCCAAACGGCGGCGCGAATGGGCGTCCGCGACCTGATGTGGTTCCCCAGCGCCTCGTTTCCCTGTCACGCCCCGGTGATCGAGTTGATGGAATCCGGCGCGGTGCATCACATCGAAGGCAGCATGAATGGACCGTTGGGCGAGTACTGCTCCTCCGGCAAGATGCGCGGGCTCGGCGTGCTGCGTTCCCACGGCGGCCGCTGGCAAGCCATTCAGGATGGCGAAGTGAAAATTGATATTGCCGTGATTGCCGCGCCCACCGCCGACGCTTTCGGCAACGCCAATGGCGCGCACGGCAAGTCCGCTTGCGGCTCACTGGGCTTCGCACTGGCGGACTCCATGTACGCCGACCACGTCATCGTCGTAACTGACAACTTAGTGCCGTTTCCCTGCGTCCCCTGGCAAATCCAGGGCAACAACGTGGACTGCGTGGTGGAAGTGGACTCTATCGGCGACCCGTCGAAGATTGTTTCCGGCACCACACAAATCACGCGCAGCCCGGACCGCCTGCTGATTGCCGAGTACGTCGCGCGCTTCATTCGCGATGCCGGGATTCTGCGGCCCGGATTTTCCTTTCAGGCAGGCGCCGGAGGCATCGCACTGGCCTTCGTCGCCTTTCTGCGCGACATGATGCGCGAAAAAAAGATCAAAGCCCGCTTCGTGCGTGGCGGCTCCAGCAAATACTTGGTGGAATTGCTCCAGGAAGGGCTGGTGGATTACATTCTCGACGGCCAGACCTTCGACCTCGATGCCGTGCACTCCATGGCCACGGATCCGCGGCACGTCGCCACTTCGCCCTTCACCTCCTACAATTTTCACGGCAAAGGCAACTTCGCTTCGCTGGTGGATGTGGCCGTGCTCGGCGCGACCGAGGTCGATCATCAATTCAACGGCAACGTCGTCACCCATTCCGACGGCCGCCTGCTGCACGGCATCGGCGGCTGGCAGAACTGTCTGGCAGCGGGCTGCACGATTCTGGCGGTTCCTTCCTTCCGCGACCGCATTCCGGTGATCGTGGACAAAGTAACCACGCTCACCGGCCCGGGCGAATTGATTGACGTGGTCGTCACCGAGCGCGGCATTGCCATCAATCCGCGACGCAAAGACTTGCTCGATGCAGTTCGCGGCTCCAGCCTGCCCATCCGTCCCATCGAGGAAATTCAGAAAGAGGTTCTGGCCATTTGTGGCGGCCAGCCGGAAAAAGCCAAGGTGCTCGACCGCCCGGTGGCCGTGGTGAAGTGGGTGGACGGAACGGTGCTGGACACTGTTTGGCAAGTCGGTGAACTCAAGGGCCTGCTGAGACCAGCTCGCGAAGCATCAGCGGAATAAGGCTGTCCCGCGCGGGGACGGTTTTGGGGCGATCTTGCCAAGGGAGAAGGCGATGTCAGCGTATCTCATTATTGATTTGGATGTCCGCGACGCCGCGCGCTACGAAGCCTACAAGCGCGAGGTGCCCAGATTCATCAAGAAATATGGCGGGGAGTACATCGTTCGCGGTGGCGAGCACGAAGTGATTGAGGGCGCGTGGCAGCCCCATCGTCTCGTCGTGATTCGCTTCCCGAATCGCCAGGCCATCCGTAATTGCTTTGCGGACCCGGAGTATCAACCGCTCTGGGCGCTGCGTCGCGAAGTCGCGTCTGCGAATGCCATCGCCGTGGACGGTCTTTGATCGCTGCTCAACTTTTCACAACTCAGGCAGGTATGGCGGAAGCGTGTGGGAGTCGAACCCACCACCCTGCCCGCAAAGGGCAGGATCGCCGGCTTTGAAGGCCGGGAGGATCACCGGACCCTTTTCGCCTCCACACGCATTATAGGGGAACGCATGGTTGCGTGCCATGCAGCGAATCGGAGTGAAGCGCCAGCGAAAAAGCGGAAGGAGAATGGCTACCGGTTTCGCGCCAGCGCTTCCAGCAGTTGCGTGACGCGTGGGCCGATGCACACTTCGTAGTACTCGTGCGTGCCGGGGTCGCCGATTCTACTGCCCGCCAGCAATTGCCGCACAATGCCCTTGCGAATCACCAGCGGCTCGAGCTTTTCGCCGATCGGCGCTTCGCCCAGATAAAACGTGCAGCGGTCTTGTCCCCATGGCATCGGGCAATCCAGCTCCACCTGTTGAAACGCAATTTCCTCGGAAAGTTTCCGGAAGCCCAACTCGTTCAGTTGAATGCCGTTCATGTTGTAGCGCACCAGGAATTCCTGCACCTCTTCCTCGGTGGTGCCTTCCATCACCGTCTGAAACAGAAACACGTTGAAGGGCGAGCTGTGGCCTTCCAGCATGCGCTTGGCCACCTTGGAGCACCCGGAAAGCCGGTCGGAAAGGTTCAGCGCCCGCGAAATCATGATGCGCGATTCGCCGTCGGCCCAGTGCGTCGGAGCGGAGTCTTGGAACGCGATGCCCACGCCGAGTTCGAGCTTCGGCAATTGCGTGGTGGCCGCGCGCGCGTTGTACGCCTGGGCCACTGCGAGCATTTCGCGCGCCAGCAGGCAGGCCTTGGCCACCGCGTGCTGGCTGGCGCGGTTGGATTCGTGCTCGTAAATGGCCAGGATGATGGCATCGCCTTCGACGAACACTTTGAACGCGCCGTAGGGATCGAGGATGCGCTGCAAAGGCTCGTAGAAATTCAGGCTCAGGTGTGAAGCGGGATTCAGCCCGCGCGAGAGCAGGTCCTGGGTCATCTGGGTGGAGCCGCGCACGTCCGCCTTGATGATGGTGTGGTTGACCACACGGTCCTCGGCCGGCCGCGCCTCGTCCGGCAGGACAAATTCGTTCAAGCTGTTGTTCATGCGCGAAAGCTCGCGCGTTTTTTCTACGCGGATAATGTTGATGCGCTCCATCCACGCCGCCAGCCGCTGCGCGTTGTGGACGTCGCGGCGCAGGCGCATGAAATCCTCGGCAAAGCGCAGGGCGATAGCGCGCACCTGTTCGCGCGGATACTTGCGCAGCCGCCCGGAAAGATCCTCGATTTTTTGCAGCGAATATTGCTTCGCGGGAAATTGCTTCAGCACGCCCTCCACCAGCTTCAGCTCCTCGCGCTGCACCAGCGCGCGCTTGAGCTGCTGCAAGTGCACCGGTGGGCAGTAATCAAGGAAGATGTTGCGCAGCTCGTAGCTGGCCAGCACGTGCAGCAGGATGCCGTGCTGCTCCAGGCGGTTCACCCATTCCTCCAGCAACTGCGCGCGCAGCCCGGAGGTTTCGCTGCCGCCCGCGCCGGACCAGTTGGGATCGAAAAGCCGCCGTGCGTTTTCCGGCTGATTCAGGTATTCGCCGAGCTTGCTCTGCGCCTCTTCCATCAGGAAGTCGGCGCGGCTCTTGGCCGCCTCCAATTCCGTTCCCATCCCATCGAGTTTCTGTTGCAAGTGCGCGTGCCGCTTTTCCACGTCGGAAAGCTGCGCGCGCAATTCCGCGGGATCGGCGCGCCCGAAGACGCGCGACATCAGGCCCTCGCCCCCGGCCAGGGCCTGCACCAGTTTTTGCCGCTCCTCTTCGAGCCGGAAAACTTCCGTGCGGATTTCCAGAGCGCGCGCGGCCAGGTCCTCGTGCTTCTTGGCGGCGCCGCGTGCTTCATCCCCGCGCTCCCCGGCGGAAACAGAGTTGCGCAGAAACTCGAAGAACAGCGCGTCCACCGTTTCGAAGCGGTCCAGGTCGCGCTGGAAGTTGCCGAGCAGCACGTAATGTTCCAGGCAGACGAAGTCGTCGCGTATGCCTTCCGCAAACAGCAGCCGGTTCTTCATGGAATCATAGATTTCGCTGTATTCGCTGCCGAAGAGCGCCCGTCGCGACTTGCTCAGAATCGCCTCATCCATTTCGGCGAGAATTTGGTAGAGCTGCTGGCCGACTTTGCGCACGATGTTGCGCCGATCGCCCTGCAACCCCGCCAGATGCGCCTTCAGCACGTGGGCTTTTTCGGAGCGCTCAAAGTATTCCCCGCGCGAGCGGATCCACTCCTTGCACTCCAGCAGCGCGTTCGCAAATTGAACGGGGATCTCCGAAGTGAGCAGCTTCAGCACCGCCAGCCGCAGCAGAAAATCCAGCTCCATGTTTTTTTCGAATTTCGCGCGGGTTAATCCGGCCTGCAGCAGGTCCGCGAGGAGCTTTCTGAAGGCGCCGGTTTCCGGCACGCGGATTTTCTTGGTTTCGCTGCCGAAAAAGCGCGCCAGGTTGGCGTGATGCTTGACCAAGTCCAGCACGTACTTCTGCGCAAACTCCACAAAGCGCGGGCTCAGCGCCACGTCGTAATGGATATTGTCGATGCCGACCGGCAGCGATGTGATTTGAAAAACCGCGGCATACGTTTCCAGCTCCACCCGCGGGGGAGGATGGGTCGCCGGCAAGCTGGAATGCTCGGCCATAACGGACGCCTGCGGAGAAGGACGCCTCGTACTCTAGCAAGCGCTCTTGCCCGCCGCAATACGCGGCATCGAAAGAGTTAGCCTCGCAATGGGGCCGCGAATCTCGGCAGCTTCGGAGCTTCATCCAAAGAATATCTCCCCTTGTTTTGTAGGGGCGCAGCACGCTGCGCCCGCGCGGCCGCCTGCATTTTTCACTTGACAGGAGGTTACCAGTAGGATAAGATATACACTCAAAGATATACTACTGGCTATAGCCCATCTCGGAGCTGGCATCAGTGGCCGAAGACCAGGTTTCGCGCAATGAACTTTCAATCACTTACGCACTCCTTGGCAATTCTTCCAGACTGCCCACGAGACTATCCCGCGTGGAATCAACGGCATGCGCACTCTTGGGTATTATGTTGCCTTGGGAAAATCGGCCCATTTTCTTTGTTTTCAGCTACCTGCGCACTCTTTTGCAAAATACCCAGGGGGGAGGGGGGCTCCGACTTCCGAGCTCCTTACCTCCGACTTCTTTACTTCCCTACTTCCATGACCTTGATGCAGCGCACTTCGCCATCGCGATTTTCAATCTCGACTCGCAGGACTGGCCAATCCGTCCGCACCTTCATGCGCTCGGGCCATTCGACCAGCACGATGGCCGGCTCGGCGAACAAGTCTTCGAGCCCCAGCGTCTCGAGGTCGTGGCGGTCGGCCACGCGGTACAGGTCCACATGAAAAACTTTCACGCCATTTCGGAAGGCATGAACGAGCGTAAACGTGGGACTCGTGACTTCTTCCTCGCGCGCCACGCCCAGCCCGCTGATGATTCCTTTGGCCAGCGTGGTCTTCCCCGCGCCGAGTTCCCCGTCCAGGCACACCAACACCGGCGGGCGAAGTTGCGCGGCGAGTTCCCTTCCCAGCGCAATGGTCTCTTCCGTGGATTTCGTGATGGCTTCGCGGATCGGCATTGTTATGTAGCGGCAACCTGCGATTCATTTCGCAGGTTGCCATTCTTCATCATGTCCACCGGCGAGAATCGCGCTGGTGGACGCTACAGGGCTTCAGCCCCGCCATTCGGAACGCAGCTCCCGCCACGCGCGAGGAATCGTGGCGACGAGGTCGGTGGCAATGAGCGACGCTTCGCCGAATTGCTCGGCGGCAAGATCGCCTGCCCGTCCATGCAGGTACACGCCCAGGCCCAGCACGCGCTCCCACTGCGCTGTGGTGAATTGCGCAGTGAGCCCAGCCAGCATTCCGGTGAGCACGTCGCCGGTGCCGCCCGTCGCCATGCCCGGATTTCCGGTGGAGTTGATGAACGCGCGCCCGTCCGGCGCAGCAATGATCGTGTGGTAGCCCTTCAGCACCACCGTCGCGTTCCATTGTGCCGCGGCTTGCAGAGCAATTTTCAAGCGGTCTGCTTGTACCTGCGCCGTGGTGCAGCCGAGCAAGCGAGCCATTTCCCCGGGATGCGGCGTCACCGCCAGCGGCGCCTTGCGCTCGCGCAATTCCTCGGCGCGCCCGGCGAAGGCATTGAGCCCGTCGGCATCCAGGATCACCGGCAACTCAGATTCGCGCAGCACCGCGCGCACAAATTGCTGGGTTTCGGGATGCGTCCCCAGGCCCGGCCCGAGCGCCAGCGCATTTTTCCCGCGTGCGATTTCCGCGAGGCGGCCGTAGTCCAGCCCGCGCATGGAAATTGTGTCCGCGTCGGTGCCGGCCAGCGGCTCAGTCATCATCTCCGGCACGTGCGACGCGACAATCGGCAGCACGCGCTCCGGCGTGGCCACGGTAACGAGACCTGCTCCCGCGCGCAGCGCGCCCATGGCGCTCAGCACGGCGGCGCCAGTTTTTCCGCGCGAACCTGCAATAATCAGCGCGTGGCCGTAATCGCCTTTGTGGCCGCCGCGACGCCGCGCCAGCGGAAGAGCGGAAAACTCGCCCGGCTCGAGCCAATGGAGTTTCAACGCGTCGTCCGCAGCGAGCATTTCCGGCGGCGTGCCGATTGCGCCCACATGGAGTTCTCCGGCGTGCTCGCAATTTGGAGGAAGGAGAAGCCCCGGCTTCGGCGCAGTAAAGGTCACCGTGAAGTCCGCGGAAATTGCGCTCCCAAGCGGTTGCCCGGAATCCGAAGGCAACCCTGAAGGAATGTCCACAGCTAGAATGCTCGCGCTTTTGCCAAACTCGTTAACGTCGGAAATCACGCGCGCCAGCAAGCCCTCGACGGGCCCGGTGAGTCCGGTGCCCAGCAGCGCGTCAATGATGAGGTTTGCTTGCGAGACTTCTCCGCGCGCTGCAGCCCATTCGTTTTCGGTAGCGACGATGCGAATTTCGCCGTTGGCTTCACGCCAACGCTTCAAATTCACAGCGGCATCGCCGCGCACTTCATTTGCCGAGGCAAACAGCAGCACGGACAACTGGCAGCCGCGTTGCTGCAACAGCCGCGCGACGACAAATCCGTCGCCGCCGTTGTTGCCCTTGCCGCACAGCATGGCGATGCGGCGCTGCGCCAGATCGGCGAATCGCCCGGCAAGGAATTCGACCACGCGCGTGCCCGCGTTTTCCATCAACTGCAGGCTGGGCACGCCGTGCTGTTCGGTGGTGCGCCGGTCCACTTCGCGCATTTGTGCTGCGGTGAGAACTTTCATGTGTAGGGGCGCATCTTCAGACCGCCCCGCAAATTCAGAGCAGCCAGCCGCCGCTCACGTTGAGCACCTGGCCGGTAACATAATCGGCCTCCTCGGAGGCGAAAAATTTCACGGCGGCTGCGACGTCTTCGGCGGTCGGCGGGCGGCCGATGGGATAGCGCGCGTCGGGCATGCGCCGCGCCTCCGCCAGCGTCAATTCTTTTTCGTCAATGTTGGAGGGATTGACCACGTTGACGGTGATGCCGTTCTTGGCCTCTTCAATCGCCAACGAACGCGAAAACGCCACAACGGCGGCCTTGGCCGAAGCGTACGCGGAAATCGTGGCCTGTCCGAACGCGCGCTCGGCGCCCACTGCGCCCATGTTGATGATGCGGCCCCAGCGCTGGCGGCGCATGGCCGGCAGCGCGGCGCGGCTGGCGTAAAAAACGCTCTGCAAATTCGAGGCCAGGACTTCGTTCCACTCCTCGATGCTGGTTTCCGCCACCAGTTTCCAACGGAATTCGCCGACATTGTTGACGAGAATATCGAGGCGCCCAAAGCGTTCGAGCACCGCGCTGACCAGGAAATCCACTTTCAGCGGATCGGTGAGATTGGTTTCCACCGCAAAACATTCCGCGCCTTCGAGCTGCAACTGGCGCAGCGTGTTCTGCGCGGCAGGCTTGTTCGCGCGGTACGCGATAGCCACACGCGCTCCTTCGCGCGCAAACGCCAGCGCCACGCCTTTGCCGATTCCGCGCGTGCCTCCCGTCACCAGCGCCACTCGTTGGCGAATCGTCACACGACCTCCCAAGCCATCAGTATACTTGAAGAAAAAACTGCGCGGATGAACTCCGCGCTATGCGAGTCGCGCAACTACAACGGTCATATCGTCGGCCTGCTCCGGCGACTGGCCCCATTCTTCCGCGGCGGCGATGAGCTGTTCCGCCAGGCGCGGCGGCGCGCTCTGCCGATGGCGCACCACTTCCGCGGCCAGGCGGCGCGCGCCGAACTGCTCGCCATAAACATTTTCCGGCTCGGTGATGCCGTCGCTGTAGGCCACCAGCAGGCTGCCCGGCTCAACCGAAACGCAGCCCTGCTCGTACACGCAGTCGTCGAACAGGCCCACGACCATGCCGCCCATTTCGAGTTTCTGCACCTGCTCGCCACACACCAGCAGCGGCGGCAGATGGCCGGCGTTCGTGTAGTGCAGAATGCGCGTGGACGAATCGTACACCGCGTAAAACAGCGTGGCGTAGCGGTCGTCGGAGGTGTTTCGAAAGAGGTGCAGATTCAGGCGCGTGACCAGCTCCGCCGTTCCCGCTGTCTGCGTGCCCTCCAACAACTGGCTGCGAAACGCCGCTTGCAGGCTGGCCATCAGCAGCGCCGCGGAGATTCCCTTCCCGCTGATGTCGGCCACGGCCATGCCGATGCGGTTGGGACCGAGCTGCACGAAGTCGTAGTAATCGCCGCTGACCACGCGCGCCGCGCGGCACACCGCCGCCAATTCGACTCCAGGAAGCTCGGGCAGCTTCTGCGGAAAAAGCTGGGACTGCACTTCGTGAGCGATGGACAGCTCGTTTTCCAATCGCTGGCGCTGGCGCTGCTCGTCAATCAGCGAGCTGATGGAGGTGGTCATGTCATTGAAAGAAGCGCCCAGCTCGGCGAGTTGGTCACTGCCCTGCACCTGCACGCGGCTGCTGAAATCGCCAGCCTGCACGAGTTGCGTGGCGCGGTACAGATCGTCCACCGCCAAAGTAATTTTGCGCGTGAGGCGCACCCCGGCGCGAAGGGCGGCCACTTCCAGCATCAGGAAAATGGTTCCGATGCTGAGCAATCCTGTGACGAACAGGCTACCCACATCCCCCGGATCCGTGAAAAGTTGCCGGCTCAGAGCCGATGCGCGCGTGACCGTGTTCCCAAACAGCGTGCTCTGCAACGGGGGAGAGCTGTCATTGCGCAACAGCACGGCGGAAAACTTGGTCAAGCCGCGCACCTCAAAGTCGAACCAATTCGCGGAGCGCGGAAGAAAGCGCCCGCGTGCCCCCCTCTCTCGCAGCGTAATGAAGCGGGATTCGCCGAGCGACGCGATGGCGGCAGGCGGATCGGAATCTTCCGGTGGTCGCGTGATGCTGAACTGCACGGGCCCCAATTCCGGCACGAGTCGATCCAGGAGCTCTTCGCTCAGCGGCACCGCAAGCGAGACGACCTGTTGCGCAGCGCCAATTCGCCGCACAACCGCGGATACCAACCAAACTTCATCGCCGGACTGAACCGCTCCCGCGAAGCGGCGAGAAGTTGCGCCCATTCCCTTCAGAACCGCCGGCCCAAGACGGTAATCGACAGTCAGCCCCGGCAAGGATGTTTGCGCCGCCGAAATCACGGACGTCACGTTCGGAAGCGATTCCAGATTTCGCGGCATGCTCGCAGCGTCGCTCTCGGAAGCGGCAGGCAGCGCGGCCGCAACGCTGTTGCTCAGCGATTGCAGCCGTTCGATACTCGATTGCACATCCTTGTAGAGCAGATAGGCGGCAAGCTGCTGGAAGGCCAGCGTGGCGGAAAGCGCGGCCATGGCCGCCAGAAGCAGCACGGGAACAACCGCGATGAACAGGTAAGCCACCACCAGCCGGTTGCGGAGACTCCAAAGCAAGCGGCTGCCGTACAAAGTCGTCAAGCGATACAGCACATAGCCGCTGATGAAGAAGTAGAAGAAAAACTGGATGAGCGTGACCAACAGCAGCGGAAGCTGGCGTCCGGAAATGCGCGCCACCCAGACCACACCGTACAAGATAGTGAGGCCCAGGGCGAAGCGGTCGAGACTGGAGAATCGCCGCCAGGAATTGCGCATTCGGTCCGGAGCAAGTGGAGACATAGCACGCGTACGACTGCGTTTTAGCAGTCCAACGTATCAGAGGACTTCGGTGAAGAGCAATAATTACGACTGCGGCTGGAGCAGTCCAATCGAGTGTTTTGCGGCCTCGCGGCCGGAAGTATGGGAAAGCATGCAGCGCACAGGCTGTAAGCCTGTGCTACGTCGCGCGCTTGCTGATCTTGCTGTGATGGCGGCTGTAGCTGAAATAGATCACCAGGCCGATGACGAGCCAGATAATCAGGCGCGCCCAGTTGACCCAGCCGAGCTTGTACATCATGTAGCCGTTGAAGAGGATGCCGAGAATCGGCACCCAGGGCACCAGCGGCGTCTTGAACGGGCGCGGTTGGTTCGGGTCTGTTTTGCGCAGGACCAGGACGGCAATGCACACGATGACGAACGCCAGCAGCGTGCCGATGTTCACCATTTTTCCGATGTCGTCAATCGGCGTCAGGCTGCCGACAATCGCCGCCGCCAGGCCCACCAACATCGTGTTCTTCCACGGTGTGCGGAACTTCGGATGAATGGCGGCAAAGAATCCGCTGGGAAGCAAGCCGTCTTTGGCCATGGAATAGAGCACGCGCGTCTGGCCCAGCAGCATCACCAGCATGACGCTGGTCAGCCCGGCCAGCGCGCCGAACGTAATCAGGAACGAAGCTTTTTCCAGGCCCTTGTCCAGGAACGCCTGGGCGATGGGGGCTTCGATGTTCACCGTCTTCCACGGCACCATGCCCGTCAGCACGGCGGCCACGAGGATGTAGAGAACGGTGCAGACAACCAGGGAAGCAATGATGCCAATGGGCAGATCGCGCTGCGGGTTTTTAGCTTCCTGCGCGGTGGTGGAGACGGCATCGAATCCGATGTATGCAAAAAATATGTACGCCGCTCCGGCCCCGATGCCGCCCAAGCCCATGGGAGCAAACGTTTCCCAACTGCTGAAACCCCAGTTGGAAGAGTCCACGTACTGGAAGCCGACGAAGATGACGAAGAGAACCACCGAAACCTTGATGGCCACGATGGCGGCGTTGAAGCGCGCGCTTTCCTTGATGCCGATCACCAGAATGGCAGTGATGAGCAGCGCAATGCAGAACGCCGGAAGATTGAAACCGAAGTCGTATCCGAACACGTGCGGCGCGCCGACCAGGTCATGCGCGCGCTGTGCCAATTCCGCGGAGCCCGCTTTGAGAATGGAATCCATTTTTTCGATAAAGGCGCGCGAGCCTTCCACCAGCGTGGGGTCCGCGGTTTTGGCCATTTCACGAGCCACCATTTTCTTGGCCACGTTGAGCGCCGTCCACTTGTCGTAGGCCAGCCACAAAGGTATGTCGAGCTTGAAAATATGCAGGAACTTGATGAAGTAGTTGGACCAGCCCGAGGACACCGTGCTGGCGCCCATGGCGTATTCGAGGATCAGGTCCCAGCCGATGATCCATGCGAAGAGTTCGCCGAGCGTCGCGTAGGCGTAGGTGTACGCGCTGCCCGCCAGCGGAATCATCGCCGCGAATTCGGCGTAGCACAGGCCCGCGAACGCGCAGCCCAGGCCGGAAATCACGAACGAGAGCATCAGGCCCGGTCCGGCGTAATGCGTGCCAAGTCCAGACAGAACGAAAATCCCCGCGCCGATAATGGCGCCGATGCCCAGCGCCGTCAGCGAAACCGGGCCCAGCGTGCGCTTCAGAGTGTGCTCGCCCGTTTCGGCCGACTCGCTCAAAAGCAGGGCCATGGGCTTTTTGGCGAACAGTGGATCAGCCATCTATTCCCTCCCCCAGAAAAGGTGGACGCTGTGACAGATCAGAAATCAGAAATCATAAATCAGAATTCACGAACTCTTAGCAGCCTTGTGATGCCAGAAGTAATAAACGGGAATGCCGAGCAAAACAATCAGCAGTCCCGGCCAGGTAGTCTGCGTGCGATAGAGCGCCAGCACCACCATGATGGTCACGGCCGCGACGATGTACAACACCGGCACCACGGGATAGCCAAACGCGCGATACGGCCGCGGCGCGTCCGGGCGCTTGCGCCGCAAGATAAAAATCCCCGCAATCGTCAGCGCGTAGAATACCAGCACGGAAAAAACCACGTAATCGAGAAGATTGCTATACAGGTTGCCGTAGCGCTGCAAGCCGGTGGCCGGGTCGAGCAGCGGCGCTCCGGCGGCGTCGCGCAGGCGCGTCCGCGGAAGCACCAACAGCGCAGCCCAGAGGCCTTGCAGAATCAGCCCGACGGCTGGCACGGATTTTTCATTCAGCCGTCCGGTGGACTTGAAGAACAAACCGTCGCGCGACATCGCGTAGTACACGCGCGCGCCGGCCAGGATGAGCCCGTTATTGCAGCCAAATGTGGAGACGACAATCAGAACGGCCATGATGATGGCCGCGGCCGGGCCGAAAATATTTTGCAGCGCCGCAGTGGCCACGCGATCGTCGGCGGCGTGCTGGATGCCCTGCAGCGGCAGCATCATCAGGTAGGCGACGTTGGCCAGCGTGTACAACGTTATGACGATGCCCGTGCCCAGCGCGAGCGAGAGCGGAATGTCGCGCTGCGGATTTTTCACTTCGCCGGCGGTGAAGGTGATGTTGTTCCAGGCATCGGAAGAAAAAAGCGAGCCCACTTGCGCCACGCAGAAGGCCACCAGCAATCCGAGGAAGCCGCCGCCGGCCGCGACCGTGGCCACGCCGAAGAAATCGGGCTGGATGGGGTCGGCGCCGCGCACCGACCAGAAGCTGGAGAAGTTTTCGCTGATGGCGGCGGCGTTGCGGCCCAACAGAATGCCCACGACAATCAGGCCGATGAGCGCCAGCGTCTTCGCCGAAGTGAAAACATTTTGAATCAGCTTGCCGATGTGCAGGCCGCGCGTGTTCAGCATGCTCAAAAACAGAATGCAGACCACTCCCACCAGCTGCTGCGTGGAAAGGCTGATGGCGTAGCCGGAGGAAATGTTGATGGGCTGGATGATCCAGCTTTCGGCGGAAATCCCCGGAAGCAGAAGGCCCAGGAAGCGCGCGAAGGCCACGCCCACGGCGGCGATGGTGCCGGTCTGGATCACAAGGAAAAGCGTCCAGCCGTACAGGAAGCCCCACATTGGCGAGTAGGCTTCGCGCAAGTACACGTACTGCCCGCCGGCCTTGGGCATCATGGCGGCCAGCTCGCCGTAGGAAAGCGCAGCCGTAACCGTGAGGATGCCGGTAATGATCCAGACTGCGAGCAAGCCGCCGGGCGAGCCAACCAGACGCGTGATGTCGGCAGAGACGATGAAGATGCCCGAACCGATCATCGAGCCGATGACCACCATGGTCGAATCGAACAAGCCCAGTTCGCGGACAAACTCGCGTTGAGCCGGAACCGCTGGCGCTGCTTGAGCGATGTCAGACATCGTTTCGGTCCTTCAGTCCTGCATCAAAATGGCAACCCGCGAAACCCGCACGGGTTGCCGCTACATTTGCCGATCCAACTGCGCTGCCAATCTCAAGAACTCGCGCGCCTGCGCGGCCGGATCCGCGGCGGCGCACAAATCGCGCGCCACGGCGACAGAATCCGCCCCGGCGCGCCAGACACCCGCCGCGTTCTCCACTGTGATGCCGCCAATGGCCACCAGGGGTTTCCGCGTAATGGAGCGCGCGCGGCGGACAAACTCCAAACCGACGACAGGACTGGCTTGCTGCTTGGTGGAAGTGGCGAAGACCGGGCCGACCGCAATGTAGTCTGCGGAGGTCGCGTCCGCTTCCTTGAGCTGCGCTTCGTTGTGCGTCGAAATCCCCACCCAGCAATCGCGGCCAACCACGGCGCGCGCATCCGCAACGGACAAATCTTCCTGCCCGACGTGAACGCCGCCGGTACCGGCAAGGGCCGCCACGTCCGGGCGGTCATTTACCACAAAGCGGGCACGATGTCTTGCACAAATAGAGACGAGTTCGCGAGAAAGGGAAAGCAGGTTGCGCGCAGAGATCTGTTTATCGCGGTACTGGATGACCCCAACCCCGGCTGACGCCAGCATTTCCGCCATGGCGGACGCGCTGGTCCTGAGCAATAAGGCGTCCATTATGGCATAGAGCCGGGGGATGACAACGCTCATTTAGCGGCAGCCTGCAAAACGGGGAGATAACGTTCGAGGAAATGCGTATCAAAATTTCCGGCAGCAAAATCGGGGTCAGCGAGAATCTTGCGATGCAGCGGAATCGTAGTCTTGACGCCTTCCACGATGAACATTTCCAGCGCGCGGCGCATGCGCGAGAGCGCCTCTTCGCGGTCGCGGCCGTGCACGATGAGCTTGGCGATGAGCGAGTCGTAGTAGGGCGGGATGACCGCATCGCTGTGCATGGCGGTGTCCACGCGCACGCCGGTGGAGCCCGGCGTATGAAAGGTGGTGACGCGGCCCGCGGAAGGCGTGAACGTTTCGGGGTCTTCGGCGTTCACGCGGCATTCGATGGCGTGCCCGCGGAACTCCAGATTGGGAATGATTTCATCCAGATGGTCTCCGGCGGCGACACGGATTTGCGCTTTCACCAGGTCCACGCCGGTAATCATCTCCGTGACGGGATGCTCCACCTGGATGCGCGTGTTCATCTCGATGAAAAAGAAGTCGCCGGACTCGTCCATGAGCAGCTCGACAGTGCCGGCATTGGAGTAGGCGATTTTTTCCAGCGCATGCGCGATGCGCGCTCCCATTTCTTCGCGCACCGGAGCGGAAACCGCCGGAGAGGGCGACTCCTCCAGCAATTTCTGGTGACGCCGCTGGATGCTGCATTCGCGCTCGCCGAGGTGAATCGCATTTCCGTGGCCGTCACCCAGCACCTGGAACTCGATATGGCGCGGATGGTCGATGTAGCGTTCCATGTACACATCGGCGATGCCGAAAGCTTGCTGGGCTTCGTGGCGGGCGGCTTGAAAGGCAGCAGAAAGTTCCGAGCGGGAGCGCACAATGCGCATGCCGCGGCCGCCGCCTCCGGCAACCGCCTTGACGATGAGCGGATAGCCGATTTCTCCGGCGGCATGCAGCGCGGCATCCTCGTCCGGCACGGCGCCATCCGTGCCGGGCATGATGGGCACGCCAGCCTTGGCCATTTCGCGCCGCGCGCGGTCTTTTTCGCCCATCATGCGGATGGATTCCGAGGTTGGGCCGATGAACGTGATTTGCGAGGCTTCGCAAACTTCGGCGAAGTTGGCGTTTTCAGAAAGGAAGCCGTAACCCGGATGGATGGCGTCCACATCGGTGATTTCCGCGGCGCTGATGACCTGAGGGATGTTGAGGTAGCTGTCTTTGCTGCGCGGAGGGCCGATGCAGATGGCTTCGTCGGCAAAGCGCACGTGCAGGGAATTGCGGTCGGCCTCGGAATAGACGGCGACAGTCTGGATGCCCAGCTCCTTGCAGGCGCAGATGACCCGCAGAGCGATTTCACCGCGATTGGCGACCAGGACTTTGCGGAACATAGGGATTCGAGGGATGCGCCTAGCAAAAGCGCGGGGGTGAACCCCGCGCTATTTCTTCCGAGAAGTGCGGATGGCGAACAAGGACTCGCCGTATTCCACCGGCTGACCGTTTTCGACGTACCGCCGCACGATTTCCCCGGCGGCGTCGGATTCAATCTCGTTCATCAGCTTCATGGCCTCGATGATGCACAGCACCTGGCCGGAGGCCACCTGGTCGCCGACCTTGACGAAAGGCTCTGCGCCCGGGCTGGGGCCTTCGTAGAAAGTGCCCACGATCGGCGATTTGACCACGTGCAGATCTTCGGCCTCCGCAGCCGCCGCTCCGGAAGGCTCGGCGCGCGATGGCGCAGAAGCCTCGCCAGCGGGGCTCGCTCCGCCTGCCACCAGAATCTCCGGCGGAACCAAAGCTCCGCCGCCAAACGAACGCGGCGCGGCTCCGGCGTGATGCGTGTTGGTGGAAGGTTTGCGCAGGCGCACGCGCAGGCCGGCATGCTCGTACTCAATTTCTTCCAAGCCGTGCTGCTCCATGAAGGCCAGCATGCGCTCCAATTGGGAGAGATCGGCTGACGCGGATTGCGCAGGTTGCAATGCGTTGTTCGCTGGAGGCTTGGGTTTTTTGGCCATTTACAGTTCGAGGAATCCTCGCTGAGCGGTGGTCAGGATTTGCGCCTCGCCAGGCGTGACCACTGCGTCATCTTCAATCCGAATGCCGCCGACCCCTGGCACATAAACACCGGGCTCGAGGGTAACCACGTTCCCAGCTTGCAGTTCTTGCTTCTGCCCCGCCGCCAGACGTGGGTCCTCATGAACTTCGAGTCCCAAGCCGTGACCTGTGCTATGGGTAAAAAACTTGTCCAACCCTTTGCCCCCGCTGGGGCTCAGGCGATGATCGCGGAGGGCGCTGCGGGCAGCTTCATCCACCTGGCCTGCGGTTACCCCGGCCCTGAGAACGAGGCGCGCGGCAGCCTGCGCCTCCAAAACGGCCTGGTACCAGCCTCGAATCCTGGCAGGCGCCCTGCCCAGATACACCGTTCGCGTCAGGTCACAACAGTAGTGTGAAAGTATAGCACCCAGGTCGAGGACGACCAACTCATTTTTCCGCAGGCGGCGGCCCGTGGGGCGCGCGTGGGGCAGCGCGGAACGCTCTCCAAACGCCACAATGGTCTCAAAAGCCGGGCCGATAGCTCCCAAAAGCCGCATGCGGTACTCAATTTCCGCGGCCAGCTCGAATTCCCGGATGCCGGGCTTGATGAGGGGAAGAACTTGCTCAAAAACGCGGCTGCCCAGCGAGGCTGCGCGCTTCATCAACGCGATTTCTCCCCCATCCTTCACGGCGCGGAGAGCCTCCACCGGGTTCCGGTCCGGCTGCCAGTGGACTCGGTGGCCCGCAGCCCTTCGCACCTGCTGAAGTTGCTGCACGGTCAGTCGGGAAGCCTCGTAGCCCACCGTGGGCGCGCCCACGCGCTTGAGGCGCTCGCCCACGGCCGCTAGAAGCGGGCCTTGGACAATCCCCACCGTAGCGTTGTGGACTTCGTCTGCGGCCTGAAGCGTGTAGCGGGAATCCGTGAACAGGCGAGCGCCGCGCGGTTCCACGAGAAGGGCTCCCGAGGAGCCAGAGAAGCCGCACAGGTAGAGGATGTTCGGCCGATGCAGGGTGAGGCAGGAATCCAGGCCGTTCGCCCTCAGGAGGGCGCGCAAACGCACAAGACGCTGGGCGTAGGGTGGCCGCATAAAAAACAGAGAGGAGGCCGTAGCCTCCTCCCTGCGAGGAACCTGTTGGCCGCGGTCTAGCTGGGAACAATCCGCGGGGTGATGAAGAAGAGCAGCTCCTGCGATTTGGTGCGAATCGTGGTGTGCTTGAACAAGTGGCCGATCACCGGAATGCTTCCGAGGAGCGGCACTTGCCGGATGTCCGTGCTCTGCTCGGAAATGATGACCCCACCGATGACCACGGTGCCGCCGTCGTTGATGAGCACCTTGGTCTGCGCCGACTGGGTGGTTAGCGCCGGGATGCCGCCCACGCGCGGGGTGCCGTTGTCGATGGCCGTGTTCTCCACCAGCACGTCCATGAAGATGGTGCCGTCGGCGGAGATCTGCGGGGTGACTTCCAGCTTCAAGACCGCGTCCACAAACTGCACGGTAATCGTGTTGTTGATGACGGTCTGTACAGGAATCTTGGTGCCCTGCTTGACCTCAGCCTTTTCGTTGTTCTGCGTAATCACCTTCGGCTTGGAAAGCAGCTTGCCCACGCCCTTGCTCTCCGCCGCGCTGATGATGAAATCCAACGCTAAGTTGGGAGAGGAGTGAGCGAAGGACACGCCGCTGGTCGGCGCAGTCGCGCCCAGGTTCGAGTTAAACGGAATGGAATTGGTGCCGCTGGCCACCAACGGAGGCGCCGGCAAGCCGGTGCCGCGGCTGATGGGGCTGGTGAAGGACGATTGGCCTACCAGTCCTCCGAAGACATTGCGCCCGCCGGTGGAAGTTGTGGCAAAGCCAAATTGGGTTCCGATTTCACGCGCAAAGGCTCGCGAAGCGGCCACCACGCGGGCTTCGATTTCCACTTGCTGGCTGCGACGGTCGAGCTGCTTGATCAAGTTGTCCAGGTCGGGAATGACGCTGGGGATGTCGCGAATGATGAGCGTGTTGGAACGGTCGTCGGAGAGGATCTCGCCGCGACTGGAAAGGAAACGCTTCAGGGTGTCGCGCATCAGGGCGGCTTTGGCGTAGCTGAGAGTGCGCGAAGTGGTGACCTGGTCCACGGCCTCGGCCTGCGCTTTGATCAGGTCGCGCTGGGCTTCCGCTTCTTTCTTCATGGTGTCGCGGGTGGCGATGCGCAGCACGTTGCCCTGGATTTCCTTGTCGAGCTGGTTGTTTCGCAGCACGATGTCCAGCGCTTGATCCCACGGAACTTCGTCGAGCACCAGCGTGACTGTGCCCCTGACGTTGGGATCCAGCACCACGTTCAGCCCGCTGATTTCGTGGATCAAGCGGAAGAAGTCCTTGAGGTCCACATCCTTCAGATTCACCGAAATGGGTTCGCCCTGGCCCTTAGCACCCTGCGGCGCGTTGGAAACCGGAGCTGCTGTTGCGGGGGCCGGCTTGGGTTCATCCGGAGTCACTGGCGCCGCTTCACGAGAGCTGGCCGGCAGCGGGCTGGCCAGCGCAGAGGAAGCCTGCGTCAGGTTTGCCGGCAGCGGGAGCTTTTCCGCATCAATGGGAGACGTCGAGGTCGCCTTGGGCTCATCCGCAGTTTGCGTGGCGGCTTGAACCGGAGCTGGAGCCGGAGTCTGCACCGAGGAAGTGGAAACGGTTTCGGTGACTGGCGCAGGCGCCGGACTGGTGGTCTGGCTGGCCACGGAGTCGGGGCCGAAAGCCACGGTCACTACGTTGCCACGGGCGCGCACGCGATGCGGCTCGTTGCGGTCCAGGTCAATCACAACGCGCATGACATTCGTCTTGTAGCGTCCCACACGGATACCCTTCACGGGCTCCACGGAAGAAGCAACAGCCTTCTCTGCCTTCAGCGCGCTGACGCCCGCAAAGTCCAAGACCACGCGGTC
Organism: Acidobacteriota bacterium; assembly: GCA_023481105.1. GTDB lineage: Bacteria > Acidobacteriota > Terriglobia > Acidiferrales > UBA7541 > JACQDE01. The sequence goes on from JAMCWK010000062.1 coordinate 26,975, forward strand.
CGGATTGCTGAGACGCGTCACTTCGCACGCCATGCGGCCGTTGCCCTCAATCTGCACTTCAGCGGACTTTTCCACAGAGCGCACCAGCACCTGCTCGATCGCTGTAGCAGGGGCATTGGACGCAGCCGTCTTCAGCGGCTTTTCGGATTTCGCCGACGGGGCAGTCATCTTGACCGGAGTAATCTGGGCTGCGCCAGGCAAAGCGAAGATCACCGCCATGCTGTCCGGCCCGAGCCGCTCGACCTGCGGTTCGACCGCGGTGCGCAGCAGAACCTCCAAACGCACCATGGACTTTTCTCCGCCGCGGTACGGCAGCACGCGATAGCTGCTGACGATGTCGGACTTGAGGACCTTGGCCAGCTCGGCGTCGCCGGGAACCACACCCGCCATGTCCACGATAAACAGGGTTTCATTCGGCCGGTAGGTGGTGAAGTCGAAGGGCGCGGAGGCCTTGACCTCAATGCGCACTGAGCCTTCCGTCACCGACGCCTCCACCCGTAGCAACCGCGCAGACGGTCCGGGAGCGGCCTCGAGCGCAGTGACCATCCCGCAGAGCAAGATGACCACCAGCCATGCGACCCAATATGCCTGCCTGCTGTTCTTCATCACTGTTCTCCTGCTCTCGGATAGAGTCGTTTCACTACCTGGCGATCCACATCCTTGCCAAACGGATCCTTGCCCCGCTCACGAAAAACAACCGAGCCATTGGCGTTGGCGTCCAGAGTAATCCGCTCCACGGTGCCGTCGTACAAAGCGGCACCCTCACGCACAAAGTAGACCCTCTGCTGGGGATTGCTAATCACTGCAATCATCCCGCTGGGCGCGCGCACGATGCCTTCAACGCGCAGCGTGGAAACCATCAAACCGCCCGGACCAGGAGGCAGCTTCTCCGGTGCAGTCTTGCCCGTGTCCGTCTTGCTGATCAGCGGCTGAAAGGGATCGCGCCGCGCAGACGGTGCGGCTGCGGTGGCCACACGAGTGGTCGCCTTGGCCGGCGGCTTCTTAGCGGCGGCCTTGGGAGGAGCAGTTGGCGCGGGAGCGGGCTTGGCCTGGGCGAATGTCGCCGAACTGCTGGCGACCCACAGGGCCAGAGCCGCTAAGAATGTCGCCGATGGCTTTACGAATCGCATCGTCAGCCCTTTCTGCCTAACGCTTGGCCGGAGGTGCAGCCGGCGGCATCGCCGGTGCCTCCGACACCTTGCTGAAAAAGGTCAAGGCTATGAAGGTGCCGCTCACCGTGGTGCCCGGGCGCAGGGGATACTTGCGGCCCGCGCCTTCGGCCGTGCTCTTGAAGGTCAGGTCGCCCACGTTGATGATGCGGGAGACCTTGCTCAAGCGGTCGAAGAAATCCGAGACAGCATAGAACGGCCCATCCACATCCACCTCAAACGGCATCTCGAAGTACTGGTCGCGAGCCGCCACGGACAAGGCTTTGAAGCGGCGGATGTTGACCCCCGCCGAACCGGCCGCGCCCTGCATCAGACGAATGAACTCGTCGGCGTCTTTGTCCGCAGGAATAATCTTGCGGAGGTTCTCAATCTCAATCTGCCGGGCTTGAATGTCGCGTTCCACTTCCGCCCGCTGGCGTTGGAAGATCTCCAGGTTTGTTTTTTGGGCGTTGAGATCCTTCTCCGTTTTTTGCAGTGTTTCCAGCTCCGCATCTTTTTCCTTGAGCGGAGAGAATGGCGCAAAGAAGCCCACGGCAATCAGCGCCACGGCGAGCAAGGCAAACATCAGCGCCTGGACTGGAAGGGACATCTCGCGGAAGTTGATAGCCATGTCGTCTCTCCCTAACTCTTCGCCGGCGCGGCCGGTTGGCTGCTCTGCGCGGTAACAAATTCCGCCGTCAGCTTGAACAAGAACGTGGCCACGTTGGGATTGCGCTCATCTTGCCGGGATTCGGAAATCTCCACCTTGCCGAACTTGCCGGAGCGTTTCAGCTCGGTGATGAAATTGGCCACCGCGTTGATGGATCCCGCCGTGCCCTCCAGGGTGAGCGTGCCGCCCTTCTTTTCCATGGCCGTGAGCCACACGGCATCGGTGCGCACCACGGTGCCGGCGAGCGATTCCATCAACTCCTGGCCGCCGGTGCGGTTCTTGCTCAACTGGTCGAGCACCATGTATTGCTGGTCGAGCACTTGCTTCTGGGCGCTGAGGCTTTTTACCTGGGCCTCCACGCTTTGCAGGCTGATAATTTGCTGTCTCAGGTTTTTCACCCGCAAACTGACCGCTTCGATTTCCTTCGTCTTCTGATTCAAGACGACCCAAATGACGCCGCCGGCCACAACCAAGCTACCGACGAGAAGCACGAGGGTCATCGCCATGCCCGCCGGTACGGCGCGGGACGGCTTTTTGGGAGGCTTTTGGCCAAGCAGGTTGATCCGGATCATGGCGTGTCAAAACTCCTCAGCGCCAGCCCGACAGCAATCGCCAGGCGGGGCGCTAGCTCGCGGATCTCGTCTTCGTTATGGCGGCCGGGATTAATCACCACTCTGCGGAAGGGGTACAACTCCTCCACAGGCATGGCAAACTCCTCGCGCAACAGGTCCATCAGGCCGGGCACCCGCGCCGTGCCGCCGGCCAGGAAAATGCGCTGAATGTTCTCGCCGCTGGCGGTCGCGCGGAAAAAGTCGAAAGTCTTCTGGATTTCCAAAATCAAAATGTCGGAAACGGAACGCAGGATGTTGGCCTTCTGCTCTTCGCTGACGCCGGTGACGCTACCGCCCATCTTTAACTTTTCGGCATCTTCGAAGCCGAGGTCGAGCTCCTTTTGCAGGGCGTCCGTGTACTGGTTGCCGCCGACGGAAACGTCGCGGGTGAACAGGGGGATCCCGGCGCGCACGATGTTGATGCTCATGACGCTAGCGCCCACGTTCAGCAGGGCGATGGTCTGGCCGGGGTCGGGATCGTAGTTCACTTCGAAGCAGTTCTGCAAGGAGAAGGCGTCAATATCCACCACTGCGGGCGTCTTGCCGGCCTGCGCCAGCACGTTGGTGTGGTTCAAAATTTTGTCCTTCTTCACCGCCACCAGGAGCACGTCCATCTGCGTGTCCATGGCCTCCAGCAACTGATAGCTGAGGTTCACGTCGGCGATGTCGAACGGGATGTGTTGGCTGGCCTCGTCGTTGATGCGATTGTAGAGCTCTTCCTCGGTCATCGAAGGCAGGGTGATGCGCTTGACGATGACGGAGTGGCCGGAGACGGCCGTGGCCACGTTCTTGGTCTTGATCTTCTGCTCGTCGAAGAGCTTGGAGATGCCGTCGGCGACTTCCGGCGCGTTCATAATGGCGCCATCCACGACGGTATCCTGCTCCAGGCGCTTCATGCCGTAGCTGACCAGCTCGTAGCCCTGTTTGGTGCGTTTCAACTCGACGGCCTTGATCGAGCTGGAGCCAATGTCCAGTCCCACAAGCTCTTTCTGCTTTGCCATGCCAAACATGTGGCGGCCTCTCTAAGGCGCGGGGCTGAACCCTGCGCTACTTCTTTCTATTCTTCGAGCCGCTGGAGGTGCTGATCTTCTTCTCCATCCAGCGGTCCAACACCGTCTTCTTGAATTTCCAGCGGTTGCCCAGCTTGAAGGCCGGTATCTGGGCTTCATAAATGTAACGATACAATGTGTCCGGCGAAACACCCAAGTACTGGGAAGCCTCGCGGATATTCATCACTTCGCGCGATTCAGCCAGCAAAGTTTCCACCCCGATGCCCCCCGGACGCGCCGACCCGTTTCGTAAGTCAATCCAGCCATCGCGAGAGACCGGCTGGATGGGCTTCTCTTCGGGCGGTTATGTCACTTGGGGTACTGAAGTGTCAAGCGAACGGTTTGGCAGTTGTGCTCAAGACTTCGGTTTTTCTCGGCAATTAGGGGGTAAAAGGCGGCAATACTCGCAAACCGTAGTGGTCGCAGCGCAACCCACCACTATATGTTGGTCTTGCGTGGCCAGCACCTTCTCGCACATTTCCCCGTCCAAAAGCCGCCGGCCGGCTGCAGCCTCTGCGCACAATTTGCCGCCCGCAGAATTGCTGATGGACGGAAGCGCTCGCCTACATTCCCAGAGATTTCCACAGCTGATCGATGCGCGCTTTGACGGCGGAATCCATCTTGATTTCGTCAGGCCACGGCCGCGAAAAACCTTCGGTGGGCCATTTGCGCGTGGCGTCAATTCCCATTTTCGAACCGAAGTCCTGTGTGCGCGCGGCGTGGTCCAGCGTGTCTACGGGCCCGAGCGTGAATTGCACGTCGCGTTCGGGGTCTATCGCGCACAGCGCCTTCCACACGACTTCGCGATAGTTGTGCACGTCCACGTCGTGGTCCACGACGACGATAACTTTCGTAAACATGGCCTGCCCCAGCGACCAGATGGCGTTCATGATTTTCCGCGCGTGGCCGGGATAGGACTTGCGAATCGAAATTATCATCAAGTTGTGAAAGATGCCTTCGGCGGGCATGGAAATGTCCGCGATTTCCGGGTACTGCAACTTCATCACCGGCAGAAAAATGCGTTCGATGGCGTGGCCGATGAAGAAATCTTCCTGTGGCGGCGGGCCGACGATGGTAGTGAGATAAATGGGTTCCTTGCGCTGCGTGATGCAGTGCGCGCGGAAGACGGGATACTCCCCCTCCAGCGAGTAGAAGCCGGTGTGATCGCCGAAGGGGCCTTCGGTGCGGAACTCGTTAAGGTCCACCGTGCCCTCGAGGACGATTTCCGCGTTGGCGGGAACCTCCAGGTCCAGCGTTTCGCAGGGCACCATCTCCACCGGCTCGCGGCGCAGGAACCCGGCGAACATCATTTCGTCGAGGTCGGGGGGAATGGGCAGCGCGCCGGCGAGGCAGGTGACCGGGTCGGAGCCAATGGCAACCGCTACTTCGATCTTCCCTTCCTTATTCATCGCGCGGGCGCGGCGGAAATGCTCGGCGCCGTGCTTTTGCGTCTGCCAGTGCATGCCGGTTTCGCGATCGCCTTCCACCTGCATGCGGTAGAGCCCCACGTTGCGCTTGCCTGTCTCCGGATTTTTGGTAATCACCAGCGGCCAGGTGATGAACCGCCCGCCGTCCTGCGGCCAGCACTTCAACACCGGAAATTCGTGCAGCGAGAAATGGTCCTTGCGGATTACTTCCTTGCACGGGCCGCTCTTGACCGTCTTGGGAAAGAACGCGCCGATTTCCGCCAGCTTCGGGAGCATCTTCAGCTTGTCCATCAAACCCTGCGGGGATTGCAGCGCGAGATAAGAGTTGATGCGGTCGGCAACGTCGGAGAGCTTTTCGACTTCCAGTGCGAGATTCAGGCGGCGTTCGCTGCCCAGCATATTAATAAGGAGGGGAATCTTGGAGCCCTTGGGCCGCTCGAAGAGCAACGCGGGGCCGCCGGCCTTGGTGACGCGGTCAGTAATCTCGGTGATTTCCAGCACCGGGTCCACTTCCGCGGTAATGCGCTTCAGCTCGCCTTCTTTTTCCAACTTGCGTATAAAGTCGCGCAGATCGCGATAGGCCACGCGCCCTCCTTCAGTTCCCTGCCCGGACGGTCCCAAAGGCCCTTCAATTTAACACGGAAAAAGGAGGATGAAGTAACGCGCGCGGTGCGCACACTTGCTGCAGCAGACTCTGCGCCCTGAGCCGAAACTTCTGCTAAGATTCGCGCTGTAAGAAGTGAGGGCATCATTCATGGCAACTACCATCATTCCGGGCAAGCCGCCGAGCGACGAGGTGGTGCGCGATTTTGTCGCGCGCACCGAGCACCACCTGCGCTACTCGGTGGGACGCCGCAAGACAGAAGCATCGCACGAGGAAGTTTTCCGGGCCATCGCGCTGGCGGTGCGCGAAGACCTGATTGACCGCATGATCGAAACCGAGGAGCGCTACCAACGCCACGACGCCAAGCGCCTGTACTACCTTTCCATCGAATTCCTGCTGGGGCGTTCGCTGCGCGAAAGCCTCTGCAACCTGGGGCTGTATGACGTCTGCGACATTGCCGCGCACGAATTCGGCGCCACGCTGAACGACTTGCTGGACATCGAGCCGGATGCGGCGCTGGGTAACGGCGGCCTGGGGCGCCTCGCGGCATGCTTCCTGGAATCGCTGGCTTCGCTGGGCATGCCCGGCTTCGGCTACGGCATCAACTACGAGTTCGGACTTTTCCGGCAGGAAATTCAGAACGGCGCGCAGCGCGAAAAGCCCGACCACTGGCTGAGCTACGGCTCGCCGTGGCTGATCGAGCGCCGCGACCGCGTGTACTGGGTGCCGGTGTACGGCCGCATGGAGCAATCGCTGGACACGCCCGGCGGGCCGTCTCCGATGTGGATGGATTGGAAGCTGCTCGTCGGGCTGCCGCACGATTTTCCGGTGGCGGGCTACGGCGGGCGCACGGCGAACTACATCCGGCTGTTTTCCGCGCGCTCGTCGGACGAGTTCGACATGGACATCTTCACGCAGGGCGACTACATCAAGGCCGTGCAGCAGAAGATTTCCACGGAAACGATTTCCAAGGTGCTGTATCCCTCGGACATGGTCGCGCAGGGGCGCGAGCTGCGCCTGTTGCAAGAATATTTTCTGGTGGGTTGCGCCTTGCGCGACATCCTGCGCCGATACCTGGCGCACCAGCGCGGCTTTGACGCCTTCCCGGACAAAGTAGCCGTCCAGTTGAACGACACGCACCCGGCGCTGGCGGTCGCCGAGCTGATGCGCATGCTGGTGGACCATCACGACGTGCCCTGGGAAAAAGCCTGGGAAATTGCGCAGGCCACGTTCGGCTACACGAACCACACCCTGCTGCCGGAAGCACTGGAAAAGTGGCCGCTGCCGCTGCTGGAAAACGTCTTGCCGCGGCATCTGCAAATCATCTACGACATCAACGCGCGCTTCCTCGAAAAAGTGACGAAGCGGTGGCCGAACGACCTGGCGCGCATGCGCCGGATGTCGCTGGTGGAAGAAGGCACGCCGAAGCAAGTGCGTATGGCGCACCTGTCCATCGTCGGCAGTCATTCAGTAAACGGCGTGGCGTTCATGCACTCCGAGCTGGTGAAAAAAACGCTGGTGCCGGATTTCGCGGAGATGTTTCCGGAGCGTTTCAACAACAAAACGAACGGCGTGACGCACCGCCGCTGGCTGCTCTATTCCAACCCGGAGCTGGCGCAGCAAATCACCAAAGCCATCGGCCCGGAGTGGATTACCGACCTGCGCAAGCTGAAAGCGCTGGAGCCGTTCGCGGAAGACCCTGCATTCCAAAAAGAATTCCTGCGCGTGAAAAAAGTCAACAAGCAGCGGCTGGCGCGGCTGATCTGGGAAACGACGCGGCTCTCCGCGCCGGCAGATTTCCTCTTCGACATCCACGCCAAGCGCATCCACGAGTACAAGCGGCAGCTGCTGAACGTGATGCACATTATTCATCTGTACTTCAGCATCACCGAAGACGGCAAGCCGCTGACCGTGCCGCGCGTGTTCGTGTTTGCCGGCAAGGCCGCGCCGGGCTACGCCAAGGCCAAACTGATTATCCGCCTCATCAACAGCGTGGCCGCGGTGGTGAACCAGGACGCCAAAGCCAACGACCAGTTGCGCGTGGCGTTTGTGCCCGACTACCGCGTGTCGCTTGCGGAATACATCATGCCCGCGGCGGACATCAGCGAACAGATTTCCACCGCCGGCATGGAGGCGTCCGGCACGGGCAACATGAAATTCGCCATGAACGGTGCACTCACCGTGGGCACGCTCGACGGAGCGAACGTGGAAATCATGGAAGAAGTGGGCCGCGAAAATATTTTTATCTTCGGACTGACCGCGGAAGAAATTCAGAAGCACCGCGCCAACTGGACCTACCGGCCTACGGAACTCTACAGCAAGAACCCGCACATCAAACGGGTGATGGACGCGCTGCTGGGTAACCGCTTCTGCCCCAACGAGCCCGGGCTCTTTCGCCCGCTCGCCGACGGCATCCTGCAACACGGCGATTTTTATTTTCACCTCGCGGATTTCGACGCCTATGCCGCCACACAGGAACTCGCGGCCAAGGAGTACACGCAGCCCGCCGCGTGGGCGCGCAAGGCCATTCTCAACATCGCGCGCATGGGAAAATTTTCCAGCGACCGCACCATCATGGAATATGCCAAAGAAATCTGGAAAATCAGGCGCATCACCGACGATAAAAGTTAAAGGGTTGAAGAGTTAAAGAGTGTCAGAGTGGCAGAGTTTCAAAGTTGCAGAGAGTTCGCGAGCGGTGTTATTCTGCGTTTCGTAGTGGCCCGGAGCGGGCGTGGTTCAATGGTAGAATAGCGGCTTCCCAAGCCGCGGACGTGGGTTCGATTCCCATCGCCCGCTCCACTTTTTCGCACTTAGAATCTCCACACGCACTCGCACGTGTCAATTTTGTGAGAAGATTGTCTGCCTTAAGGGGCGCTGTTGGGTTACATGGAAGACTGGCGAATCGAAAACGCGAAATGGACCCGCGGAGCGGTTTTGCGCCTCAAGAAATACGCAAAGTGGAGCGATTCGTGGGAGCACGACCACTGCGAAGCATGCTGGCAAACTTTTATGGAAGCGCCTTCAGCGGACGTGATTAGCGAAGGCTACGTCACTACCGATGGTTACCGCTGGATTTGTCCAAAGTGCTTTGACGAGCTCAAGGATGCTATGGGATGGAGCTTGGAAGGAAAATGCGAGCCAAGCTAATCGCCAGTTCCTTCTAAGATCAGGCCCGCGCGTTTTTCAACACAGAAGTCCACTTCCCTTGCGATTTCAAGATGAGTTCGACGACTTCGCGGGCGGCGCCGTTGCCGCCCTCGTGCTTCGTGACGTAGTGCGCGGCGCGCTTCACCTCGGGGACGGCGTTGGAGACAGCGATGGCCAAGCCTACGCGAGCGAGCACCGGCAGGTCGGGAAGGTCGTCGCCGATGTAAGCGACTGCTTCGTCGCTCACCTGCGCGGAGCGCAGAATTTCTTCATACGCGGGAATTTTCTCGCCGCGGCCCTGAAAGACAAATTCAATTTCCGCTTCTTTGGCCCGCTGCGTGACGGCAGCGGAACTGCGGCCGGTGATCACGCCGGTGCGCAGGCCCGCGACGCGCGCGAGTTTCAGCCCCGCGCCATCGTAGGCGCTGAAGCCCTTGATCTCGTGCGCCGTGCCGTCGGGCCACGACTGCAGCCAGATGCGCCCGTCAGTAAGCACGCCGTCCACGTCCATTAGCAGCAGGCGGATGCGAGCACAGCGTTTTTTCAGAGATGCTTTTGCGCGAGTCATAGATGTGGTAACAGTAATGGCGCTGGTGGTCGTCGTCAATCGAAAGTAAGAGACGCATGGGTTGTGCTCGCTGCGCTGAGGGCAATCGCGCAGCCTGCATTTCATTTTTGCGTCAAGGTCAAGGAGGATCCCATGGCCATGCTGGTGACTGTCTCGGGAATCCTGTTTGGATTTATCTTTGCCGGGTTTTGGCGGACGCTGGACCGCGAACTAAAATTCCCCGCCGAGGAGCGGCACTTCAAGATTGGCACGCTGATGCTGTTCGTGGCGCTGGCGGTCCTGGCTGCTTTTGGCATCATTCTGCCGCTGAAGCAGTATGTCCTGGTCGAAACCCACTTGGTGGATTTCTATCGCGGCATCCTTGTGGCACTGGTCATCGTGATTGGCTACATGCTCACCGAGCTCGCGCACTACAACGTGTTCCAGGCACCCAAGTACACGACGAAATCCGAGTGGGTGATTGCAATTCTGACGTTGCTAACGGTGCTGGGGCTACTCGCGCGATGGATGTTTCTGTAGTGAGGACTTCTTTGCCCGGCTAAAGCCGGCCGCTACAGGTGCTGTCTAGAACAGTTGCAGCGTCCACAAATCGTGCAGATGCACCACGCCGAGCACGATCTGCTCTTTGTCCACGACGAGCACGGCGGTGATGCGCCGCTGCTCCATCAAGCGCAGCGCGGTGGCGGCCAGTTCGTCCTTGCCGATGGTCACCGGGTTGCGCGACATGCAATCCGCGGCGGTCAGCGTGAGCGCTTCGTTCTTGCGCTTGAGCATCAAGCGGCGCAAATCGCCGTCGGTGATGATGCCCATCAGCTTGCCGCCGTTTTCGACCACTGCAGCCACGCCCAGTTTCTTCCGGCTGATTTCGTAAATCACGTCGGGCACCAGCGTGGCCGGCGTGACGCGCGGAAGATCGTCGCCGCTGTGCATCAGCGTTTCCACGCGGCGCAGGCGCTTCCCCAAATTTCCGCCGGGATGCAACAGCGCGAAGTCGTCTTCCTTGAAGCCGCGCTTGTCGAGCAGGGCAATGGCCAGCGCGTCGCCCATGGCCAGCGCCGCAGTGGTGCTGGCGGTGGGCGCGAGATTCAGCGAGCAAGCTTCTTCCTTCACGGAAATATCCAGCACGACGTCGCTGGCCTGCGCAATGGTGGACGCGGGATTGCCGGTCAGCGTGACCAGCGGAATGCCCAGGCGCTTGATGGGCTCCAGCAGCAGGACGATTTCTTCCGTATCCCCGCCGTAGGTAATCGCCAGCAGCGCATCGTCGCGTACCATCATGCCCAGATCGCCGTGCACCGCTTCGGCGGGATGCAAGAAAAGCGAAGGCGTGCCGGTGCTGGCAAACGTCGCGGCAATTTTTCGCCCGATGAGCCCGGACTTGCCCATGCCGGTCACTACGACCCGGCCTTTGCAGTGGAAGAGCAGCTCGACGGCGCGGTCGAAATTCGCGTCGAGGCGCGCGAGCAAATCCTGAATGGCCTGCGCTTCGATGCGCAAGACGCGGCGGGCGGTGTCCTGGCTCACGCGTTCCCCCATGTGCGCACCAGGGACGCAAGGCTCATCACTTTTTGCAGTAAACTTTTCAGTTGATTGAGCGGCAGCGCGTTGGTGCCGTCGGACAATGCCTGCGGCGGATTTTCGTGTACCTCCAAGAATAAGCCGTCCACGCCGGCGGCCGTGCCCGCCCGCGCCAGCGGCTCGATAAACTCCGGCTGGCCGCCACTGGCCTTCCCTTCCCCGCCGGGGAGCTGCACGGAGTGCGTTACGTCGAAGACCACGGGATAGCCCATTTTTTTCAGAATCGGGAACGAGCGCATGTCCACCACAAGATTTTGATAGCCGAACGACGCGCCGCGCTCGGTGACAATGATCCGCGCGCATCCCGTGCTGGCGACTTTTTCCACCGCATTGCTCATTTCCCACGGTGAGAGGAATTGCCCTTTCTTCAAATTCACCGCCGCGCCCGAACGCCCCGCGGCCAACAGCAGGTCGGTTTGGCGCGAAAGGAACGCGGGGATTTGCAGCACGTCGCAGACCTCCGCGGCGGGCGCGACGTGCGACACATCGTGCACATCCGAGAGAATGGGCACGCCGACTTTTTTCTTGATTTCGCCGAGAATGTGCAAGCCTCCTTCCAGCCCGGGTCCGCGGTACGACTTGATGGACGTGCGATTCGCTTTGTCGTACGACGCTTTGAAGATGAAGGGGATTTTCAATTCCGAGGTCAGCAGGGCCAGGCGCTCGGCCAGCATCGTGGCGTGCGCTTCACTTTCAATCACGCACGGCCCGGCGATGAGAAACAGCGGCGCACTGCCGCCGAGTTTCACCGGGCCAATCGAGAATTCGTGAATCGGAGTCACGGCTGATTAGGGTATGGCGGAAAGCGGGGATTTGCAACGGCGGCGAAAAGTTTGCGTTATGGTGTGGCGACTCTCTGGCGTTTTTCCGCAGCGGACTTGCGACGGTCGCGGTGTTCGCGCGACGCTCCCAGAAACGCCGCGAACAGCGGGTGCGGCACGAGCGGCTTGGATTTGAATTCCGGATGGAACTGGCAGCCGAGAAACCAAGGATGATCGGCCACTTCCACGATTTCGACATACACGCCGTCCGGCGTTTTTCCTGTGATGCGGAAGCCCGCGTCCACCAGTTGTTTCTCGTAGTCGCGGTTGAATTCGTAACGATGGCGGTGTCGCTCGGAGATTTCCAGCGCGCCGTAGGCGCGATTGGCGAACGAGCCCGGCTCGAGCTTGCACGGCCACGCGCCCAGACGCATCGTGCCGCCCATCTCGTCCACGCCGAGCAGCTCGCGCAGCTTGTAAATCACGCGGTGCGGCGTGCACGGATCGAACTCCGTGCTGTCCGCTTCTTTCAAGCCGCAAACGTGCCGCGCATAAGAAATCGTCGCGCACTGCATGCCCAGGCAAATGCCGAAGAACGGCACTTTGTTCACGTGCGCGTAGCGGATGGCTTCCACCATGCCGGCGATACCGCGCTTGCCGAAGCCGCCGGGAACGAGGATGCCGTCCACGTGCGCCAGGCGGCGCTGCGCTGCTTCCGGGCCGTCCAATTCTTCCGCCTCAATCCATTCCACGACGGTGCGCTGATGGTGTGCCAGCCCGCCGTGCATCAGCGCCTCGCGCAAACTTTTATAGGCGTCTTCGAGTTGAACGTATTTCCCGACCACGCCGATGCGCACTTCGCCTTCGGGATTGTGAATGCGCTGCAGCAAGTCCAGCCAGCGCGTCAGGTCCGGCGCATTCGCCTGCAGGCGCAGGATGCGCAGGATCTGCTCGTCGAGCCCTTCCTTGGCCAGCGCGACAGGAACCTCGTAAATCGTCTCCACGTCCTGCGCGGAAATCACGCAGGATTCGGCGACGTTGCAGAACAGAGCAATTTTGGCTTTGAGTTCGCGCCCCAGGCGGCGGTCGCTACGGCACAGCAGAATGTCAGGCTGAATGCCGATGCTAAGCAATTCTTTTACGGAATGCTGCGTGGGCTTGGTCTTCAGTTCGCCCGCGGTGGAAATAAACGGCACCAGCGTGACGTGCACAAAAACGACGTTCTCGCTGCCCAGCTCCAGACGCATCTGGCGCATGGCTTCCAAAAACGGCAGCGACTCGATGTCACCGACGGTGCCGCCGATTTCGATGATGACGACATCCGTCTCCACCGCGACTTTGCGGAACGCGCCTTTGATTTCGTCGGTGACGTGCGGAATCACCTGCACGGTTTTGCCGAGGTAATCGCCGCGGCGCTCCTTCGCGATGATGGATTCGTAGATGCGGCCGGTGGTCCAGTTGTGGTCGCGTGTCAGCCGCGCGTTGGTGAAGCGCTCGTAGTGCCCGAGGTCGAGGTCGGTCTCCGCGCCGTCTTCGGTGACGTACACCTCGCCGTGCTGGTACGGGCTCATCGTGCCCGGATCCACGTTTAAGTACGGATCGCATTTTTGCAGCGTGACGCGCAAACCACGACTCTCGAGGAGACATCCGATGGAAGCTGCTGCGAGACCTTTGCCGAGGGAGGAGACGACGCCGCCGGTTACAAAAATGTACTTCGGGCCGCTATATTTCGCCTGGTCGGAAGACATCCGTTAAGTATTTCTTATCCTTACGATGGGATCAGCGTACGACGCATTATGCGGGAGACGCGCGGGCTTGTCAACGCCCGTTCAGAATGGCTTCCACGCGCGCGACGTCCGCGGGCACGTCCACGCTGACGGAATCGAAGGAAGTTTCCGCCACACGAATCTTGTAGCCATTCTCGAGGAAGCGCAATTGCTCGAGTTGTTCGAGTTTTTCCAGTTCGCCGGGCGGCAGCGTGGGAAAATCGAGCAGCGGCTCGCGGCGGAAGGCGTAGATGCCGAGGTGCTTGAAGTGCCGCGCGTGGACGCGGCTGCCTTCGTCACGCACCCAGGGGATGGGGGCGCGGGAAAAATAGAGGGCATCGCCTTGAAAATCGAGAACCACTTTCACGATGTTGGGGTCCATGATGTCGGCGGCGTTGGTGATGGGAACGCACAGCGTGGCCACCTGCACTTCCCCGTCCGCGTCGTCCGTGAACACATCCGCCAGCGCATCCACCGCGCCGGGCTCGATCAGCGGCTCGTCGCCCTGAACATTGATGTACACGTCTGCGGAGATTTGCGTAGCCACTTCGGCCACGCGCTCGGAGCCGGAGCGATGGTCGCTGCGCGTCATCATGGCTTCCCCGCCGAAGCCGCGCACGGCATCGCGGATGCGCTGGTCGTCGGTGGCCACCACCACGCGGCTCACGCGTTTCGCTTGCCGTACGCGCTCGACCACGTGCTGGATCATCGGCCTGCCGCATATGGACACCAGCGGTTTGCCGGGCAAGCGTGTGGCAGCGTAGCGCGCCGGAATGACAGCGAGGAAGTTCACGCGCGGCATGCTAACATCGGGGCCGGGCGGAGTCGAGACGCGGCACGCGACCTGCCCGGCGCGGTTTGCACTTGCGCTTGATTTGGATTTGCAGAGTGTTAGAATGACTCTCAAAGAGCCAAGGTGGGCTTGCACCCGGCCCGTGGGTGGACGGAAGGGGAATCGGTGATGCCGAGCGCCAGGCATTGCTCCATGCGCCATGCAAGCGTCGTGCTTCTGACGATCTTCACTCTGTTGACCTTCTCCGCCTCGGGTCAATCTCCCGCGCAACTTAAGAAACCAACTGCACCGGCTAAACAGAGTGCCGCTGACAAGCGCATCCGCGTGGATGTGGACCTTGTGCTGGTGAACACCACGGTGACGGATCCCTACAACCGCTTGGTGACTGGTCTGGAGCGCGAAAATTTCCGGGTATTCGAAGACAATGAGGAACAGGAAATCGTGCATTTCTCCAGCGAGGATGTGCCCATCTCCATCGGCGTGGTGCTGGATATGAGTGGCAGCATGTCCAACAAAGTGGACAAGGCGCGCCTGGCCGCGCTGCAATTTTTCAAAACCGCCAATCCTCAGGATGAATTTTTCCTGGTCAGCTTCAACGACCGCGCGCAATTGACCAGCCGCTTCACCAGCAGCGTCGAAGAGCTGCAAAACCGCATGATGTATGCCGGCGCCAAAGGGCGCACGGCCTTACTGGATGCTGTGTACTTGGGCCTCAGCCAGATGAAAGGAGCACGCAACACCAAGCGCGCTTTACTCATCATATCTGATGGCGGCGATAACCATAGCCGGTATAGCGAGCGGGACATCAAGAACTTCGTTCGGGAAGCCGATGTGCAACTTTATGCCGTCGGTATTTTTGATCCACTGGGGTTCCGCGGGCGCACGCCGGAAGAATTGAACGGCCCGACCATGCTCGCCGACATTTCGGAAATGACCGGCGGGAGGTCGTTCCCGGTGGAAAATCTCAACGACTTGCCGGACATTGCGGCCAAGATCGGGATGGAGCTACGAAACCAGTATGTCCTCGGATATAAGCCAGGGAACATGGATCGCGATGGAAAGTGGCGCAAAATCAAAGTCCGGCTCAAGCCGCCCAGAGGTCTCCCGCCGCTCAACGTCTATGCCCGCGCTGGATACTATGCGCCGGCCAAGTAAACGCATTTTAATCTGTGCCGCATTGCTGATGGTCCTTGTGGGATTGCTGCCGTCGGGCAGCGACAGCGGATTGACGCGCGCCCAGTCCGGCGCTCCGCAAGTGCAGCAGAGCACGCCACCTGCCGCGAAAGTCCCGCAAAGGAGAGACGACGAATATCGCATCTTGCGCGACGTCAACCTCGTCGTGCTGCACGCCACGGTGCTCGACGACCGCGGGCGTTTCGTCTCCGACCTGAGGCAGCAAAACTTTCGCGTGTTCGAGGACCGCGTCGAGCAGAAACTCTCCGTCTTCAAGCGCGAAGACATTCCCATCAGCGTGGGGCTGGTGATCGACAACAGCGGCAGCATGCGCGATAAGCGCGAGCGCGTCAACGCCGCCGCGCTGGCCTTCGTCGAGGCCAGCAACCGCGAAGACGAAGCCTTCGTGGTCAACTTCAACGACGACTACTATTTGGATCTGGACAAGGACTTCACCAACGACATCAACGATCTGAAGGATGCGCTGGAAAAAATCGATTCGCGCGGCAGCACTGCGCTCTACGACGCCATCATCGGCTCGCTCGACCACTTGAAAAAGGGCACGCGCGACAAAAAGGTGCTGCTGGTGGTCACCGACGGCGAGGACAATTCCAGCCGCGTGGGTCACGGCAACAAGCGCCAGGGGCTGGAGCTGACCGTCCTCGAAGCGCAAAAATCGGAAGCGGTGATCTACACGATTGGCCTTCTCAGCCAGGAGCGCGGCAGCGACGCGCGCAAATCGCGCGAGGCGCTCACGCGTATGGCCGTGGCCACGGGCGGCTTGGCGTTTTTCCCTGAAGGCCTGGGCGATGTGGGCCCCATCTGCACGCAGATTGCCCACGACATTCGCAACCAATACACCCTGGCCTACTACCCGACCAACACCAAAAAGGACGGCACGTTCCGCAGCGTCAATGTGGATGTGCTTCCTGTTCGCGGCCGCGGTAAGATGAGCGTGCGCACACGCACCGGCTATTACGCGCAAAGGGAATCCGCCGGCGGGAACTGACGCAGGCGATTCTCCACTCGCCTGGGCATTCCTAAACTTGAAATGCATTATGTAGCGGCAACCTGCGATGATTTTTCGCAGGTTGCCAGTTTTCATTTCAGGTTACGCAGAAAACTCTTGCCGTGCGGGATTGTGCCGCCGAAATTTTCCGCCACCGTCTGGCCCATGTCCGCCAGCGTTTCGCGGACGCCAACGCTAGTTCCCTTCTCCGCGCGCGGAGTGTACGCCAGGATGGGTACGTATTCGCGCGAGTGGTCGGTGGAAGGCGAACAGTCGTCCGGGTCGCAGCCGTGGTCCGCGGTGATGAGCAACAAATCCGACGGCTGAAGCTGGCCGAGGAACGGCCCGAGCATTTCGTCGAACTCCTCCAGCGAGCGCGCGAATCCTTCCACGTCCTTGCGGTGCCCGTAGAGCATGTCAAAATCCACGAGGTTGATGAAGATGAGTCCCGCGGGATGCTGGCGCAGCGCCGCGCGCAGTTTTTCCATGCCGTCCACGTTGTTCTTCGTGGTGACGTAGTTGTCCACGCCGCGGCCATTGTAAATGTCGTGGATCTTGCCCAGGCCCAGCACCGGCACTTTATTTTCAGCGAGCACATCCATCAACATCGGGCGCGGGGGCTCCACGGCATAATCATGGCGCCGCTCCGTACGGCGGAATGCACTGGGCTGTCCCAAAAACGGCCGGGCAATTACGCGGCCCACGCGATGCTTGCCGTCGAGCAGTTTTCGCGCAATCTCGCACATGCGGTACAGCTCGGCGATGGGTATCACTGCTTCGTGCGCGGCAATCTGAAACACGCTGTCGCCGGAGGTGTACACGATGGGAAATCCCGTGCGCACATGTTCCGCGCCCAGTTCCTTGATGATTTCCGTGCCCGAGGCGGGCTTGTTGCCCAATGTCTTTTTTCCAATGGCGCGCTCGAACGGCTCGAGAATTTCCGGCGGAAAGCCGTTGGGATAAACCGGAAACGCCTGGTCGAGCCAGATGCCGGCCATTTCCCAGTGGCCGGTGGTCGTATCTTTGCCGGGCGAATGCGTTGCACCCTTGCCAAAAAATCCCGCAGGCGCAGCGGTCGGCGTCAGCCCCGCCAGCGGCGCAATATTCGCAAGCCCAAGATTCACAAGGTTCGGCAGTCGTAGGGGCGTCCCGCCACCGCGGGACTTCGCCCGCCATGTTGCAATATGGCCCAGCGTGTTCCGGCCCTCGCTCGGCTTCGCGCCCGCCGGGATGTCGCCATACTCCGCTGCATCCGGCAACGGCCCGATGCCAACGCTGTCGAGCACAATCCAAATCACCCGTGTGAAAATCCCCATGATTTATCCCTGCTCGAATGTAACACAGGAGACCTGCGACTCATGTGTGTGCCCGAGAGCAACTGGTGTAGGATACGGAAGCGAGTCCGACGATCCTCCGGGCAGGCGGGTTCCGCTTCTTCTTCTTTTCGCGCGAAGAGCCGCAAATGCACGTCCACGCGTTTCATGCGGAAGGGGAAGCGAAATTCTGGCTGGAGCCGGAGATCGAACTTGCCGTCAACTTCGGCCTGAGCCAGCGCCGCATAACGGCCGCCATGAAGCTCATTCGGAACCACGAGGATGAAATCTGTGCTGCATGGAATAGACATTTCGGGCGTTGAAGTCGGAAACGTGTCCAAGCACGGCTTCTGGCTTCTGGTGGACGGGCGGGAGTTGTTCCTGTCCTTCAAGGATTTCCCGTGGTTCGAGGATGCGCCTATCCGGCGGCTTTTGAATGTCCAGTTGCTGCACGCCCATCATCTCTACTGGCCCGATCTTGATGTGGACCTGTCGGTGGAGTCTGTCGAGCACCCCGAGCGCTTTCCCCTGACCAACCAAGTCCCACTCAAGAAAAACCGCCGCCCCGCCGCGCGTGCGCGCGCGGTCGGAAAGCGAACTCGACCAGCTAGACAAGCTCGTAGCCGTTGAACGCTTCTGTCCTGCTGATTGAAACTCCCCGTTCGACTTTGCTGCTCCGTCATTCTATAATTTTGGGTTTGCACACACCACCTGGAAGCCGACTGTAGCGGCGGGTTTACCCCGCCACCTTCAGCAGGAGAGGGCAGGCTTGGCCACAACGAACGCCACGAGCACGCTCCCCCAGCAGGACGCCATCTGCGTGCGCGGCGCGCGCGTCCACAACCTGAAGAACATTGACTTCGTCATCCCGCACAACGCCATCACCGTGGTCACCGGCGTGAGCGGCTCGGGCAAGTCCAGCCTGGCGTTCGACACGATTTATGCCGAGGGGCAGCGCCGTTACATCGAGTCGCTCTCGTCCTACGCGCGGCAATTCCTCGAGCGCATCGAAAAGCCCGACGTGGACGAGGTCACCGGCATCGCTCCGGCCATCGCCATCAAGCAGAAAAACGCCACGCGCAACCCGCGTTCCACTGTCGCCACCGCGACGGAAATTTACGATTACCTGCGGCTGCTCTTCGCGCGCGTCGGCCGCACCTACTGCACGAAATGCGGCGAAGAGGTCCGCAAGGACACGGTGGACGAAATTGCCAGCCGCGTGCTGGCGCGGCCTGCCGGGCAGCGCTTCTACGTGCTCTACCCGCTGCGTTTTGCGTCGCCGCCCACTGACGCAGCGCAAGCGAAGCGCCGCGCGCGCCTCTTGAAACCTGCGAAGCCCAGCGGCGAAGCCATCAAGCTCGCGCTCACGGAATTGCAAAAGCGCGGCTTCAATCGCCTCTATCAAGCCGGTACGGTGTATGAGTTCTCTTCCCCGGAAACTTTGCTCGACGCCGATTTCAGCAAGCCAATTTTCGTTCTCGTGGATCGCCTAGCGATTTCGCCCG
Organism: Acidobacteriota bacterium; assembly: GCA_023481105.1. Classification (GTDB taxonomy): domain Bacteria; phylum Acidobacteriota; class Terriglobia; order Acidiferrales; family UBA7541; genus JACQDE01. Next base: position 46,097 of record JAMCWK010000062.1, read on the forward strand.
AGACGCGCGCGCGGCTCGTGGACTCCATCGAAATCTGCTACCGCGAAAGCCACGGCGAAGCAATCCTCGAATTTCTACCGCAGGCGCCGGACGTGGAATCCGAACGCCTCGTTTTGAACGAGCGCTTCGAATGCAAAAAATGCGGCATCGCCTATCAAAATCCCGAGCCGCTGCTTTTTTCGTTCAACAGTCCCACGGGCGCGTGCCCGCGTTGCCAGGGCTTTGGCAACACGCTGGACTTCGACGTTGATCTGGTCATCCCCGACAAAAGCAAAACGCTGAACGAAGGCGCCATCGAGCCGTGGACCAAGCCGCGCTACCGCGGCATGCAGCAGGAGTTGCGCAAATTCGCGCGCGCCGCAGGGCTCCCCTTGGACGTGCCGTTCTACCAGCTTTCCGCGCAGCACAAAGAGCTGGTGACCTCCGGCGATGCGGCAGCAAAATTTCCCGGCATCAAGGGATTCTTCCAGTGGCTCGAGCGCAAGCGCTACAAGATGCACGTGCGCGTTTTCCTGAGCCGCTACCGCGGCTATGCGCTCTGTCCGGATTGCCGCGGCACGCGCCTGCGCGCGGAAGCTCGCGCCGTGCGCATTGACGGCAAGCCCATCACCGACGTTTGTCAAATGACCGTCACCGCAGCGCGCGAATTTTTTGGCGCGCTCCACCTCAACGCGGAGCAATCCGCAATCGCGCAGAAAATTCTCGACGAGCTGCACCAGCGCCTGCGTTATCTCGACGAAGTCGGCCTCGAGTACCTGACGCTCGATCGCCTTACCTCGACGCTCTCCGGCGGCGAGGCGCAGCGCATTCAGCTCGCCACGTCGCTCGGCTCGCATCTGGTCGGCGCTCTCTACGTGCTCGACGAGCCTTCCATCGGCCTGCATCCGCGCGACACGCGCCGCCTCATCGAAATCCTGCGCACCCTGCGCGACCAGGGCAACACCATTCTCGTCGTCGAGCACGACCCGGAAACCATCGCCGCCGCGGACCACATTCTCGATCTCGGACCGGGCGCCGGCGAACACGGCGGAAAAATTGTTTTCTCCGGCACGCGCGCGGAATTGAACGGCAATTCGAAATCGCTCACGGCGCGCTACCTGAACGGCGAGTTGCGAATCCCTGTGCCCAGCCTGCGTCGCAAGCCTAAAGGAAAATTTCTAAAGCTCGCCGGCGCGCGCGTGCACAATCTGAAGAGCATTGACCTGATGATTCCGCTCGGCTCGATGGTGGCCGTCACCGGGGTGTCCGGCTCGGGAAAATCCACGTTGGTGTACGACGTGCTCTACAAGGCGCTCGAGGCGCTGCGCACCGGCGGCAACATCAAGGCGCTGTGCGATCGCATTGAAGGCAGCGCGCAAATCCAGGAAGTCGTGCTGGTGGACCAGTCTCCCATCGGCCGCACGCCGCGCTCCAATCCCGCCACGTACATGAAAGCCTTCGATGCCGTCCGCGAAGCCTTCGCTTCCACGCCGGAAGCGGAGAAGCGCAGCTATTCCGCCGGTCATTTTTCTTTCAACATTCCGGGCGGGCGCTGCGAAGCCTGCCAGGGCGACGGCACGGTCACCGTGGAGATGCAGTTCCTCGCCGACGTCGAGCTGGTCTGCGAAGAATGCCGTGGCACGCGCTTCAAAAGCGGCGTGCTCGAGGTGCGCTTCCGCGAGAAAAACATTCATGAAGTGTTGCAGCTTACTGTGCGCGAAGCACTGGCGTTTTTCTCCAGCGCGCCGAAAGTCATTGCAAAGCTGAAGATTCTCGACGAAGTGGGCCTGGGCTATTTGCGCCTCGGCCAGTCGGCCACCACGCTTTCCGGCGGTGAAGCGCAACGCTTGAAACTCGCCGCGCATCTTATCCCGCAGGGCGGGACCAACGAAGGCGTGTTGTATATTCTGGATGAGCCGACGACGGGCCTGCACTTCGACGACATCCAGAAGCTCCTCGCCGCGTTTCGCAAACTGCTCGACGGCGGCGCGTCGCTGCTGGTTATCGAGCACAACGTGGACGTCATCAAGTCGGCGGACTGGGTGATTGACCTCGGCCCCGAAGGCGGCGAGCGCGGCGGGCACGTGGTGGCCACGGGCACGCCGGAGCAGGTGGCGCGGAATCCGCAGTCGTACACCGGCAAATTCCTCGCCCGTGCGCTGGCCAACGGCGTTCGTAACGGAGTTCGCAACAACTCGCACCGATGAGATTGCCCGCCAAGCCGGCTCTCTTTTTCCTGCTTCTGGGCAGTCTCGCATTTTCATCGGTGGCTTTCCCCCAACAGAAAACGCCCAAGCAATCTCCGCCCAAGCGCCGCATTTTGCGCGTCGAAGACTCGCAGCAAGTGCTTCTGGCGCAGGTTGAAGAGGCCATCGAGAAAAAAGAGTTCCAGCGCGCTGTGGACGCGTTGCAAAAATATCTCGTCGAAAGTCCCAACGACGCGCTGGCGCACGTGCAACTCGGCTATGCCTATGTCGGATTATTGCGGCGCGACGAGGCTCGTGCGGAATTCACCCGCGCCATCGAGCTGAATGGCAAGCTCCCCGAGGCCCATCTGAATCTCGCTTTGCTCTTGATGGACCAGGAGCCCGCCGCGGCGATTGCGCCGCTGACCAAAGTCATCGCGTTGAAGCCGGAGCAGGCATGGCCGCGGCAACTCCTCGGCCTGGCCTACGAGCGCACCGGCAAGCTCCCCGAAGCCGTTGCGCAATTTCGCGCGGCAGCCCGTCTGGACGTCAAGAACTCCGAAGTGCGCATGGACCTGGGACGCGCGCTGCTGAATTGGAATCGCCCCGGCGAAGCAGAAACCACGTATCGCGAAGTTTTGCAGGCGGAGCCGAAGTCCGCCGCGGCGCGCCTGGGTCTCGCACAATGCCTGCTGCTGCAAAATAAAACGGAGGCGGCTGCGACGGCGCTCGCCGCCTACCTCGAACTGGCGCCGGAGGACGATGCCGCGCGGCTGCGCCTGGCGTCGCTTCTGGCAAGCCTGGATAAATACGCGCCGGCGCTCGCGGAACTCGACCGCGTGGATGCGTCGCGCGGGAATTCGGTGGAAGGACTCAAGCTGCGCGCGGAAATCCGCATCCGCCAGAATAATCTCGGCGAGGCCATTGCCGCGTTGGAAAAAGCGGCCCAGCTCGAGCCGCGTGACGCAGCGCTGCGCGCGCAGTTGGGCCGCTTGTGGCTCGAGCGGCGCGATTTTCCCGCCGCTGAGCGCGAACTGCTCGAAGCGCTGCGCCTCGACCCGAAACAAACCGATGCCGTGCGCGACCTTGCTGCCGTCTATTACCTCGGCGAAAAATACGAAGCCGCGATGCGCGTGCAGGACGAGCTCGCCAAGCGTGAAACGCCCAACGCAGGTTGGTGGTTCATTCGCGCCACTTGTTACGATAAACTGCACAGGTTACCCGAAGCGATTTCTGCCTACGAAAAGTTTCTGGAGCTGGATGCGGGCCGCAGCGACAAGCAAGGCTTCCAGGCGCGGCAGCGCGTGCGCATCCTGAAGAGCGAGTTGGAGCGCGTCCGAAAATAAAATGGGCACAAAGAGCAGAACTCGGCCGGCGCTTGCGCTCGCTGCGCTGCTCTGCACGGCGGCGCCGGGCGGCAGCGTCGCCCAGACCGCCGACCCCGTGAAGCAGGCCAAAGATGTCGTTCGTGCCGGACAGACGCAGTTGGAACGCATGCGCCACGAAGTTCGCAACGAGGACTACGACGCGGCGCTGCGCGTCCTTCGCGAATACCGCGACGCCATCAAGTCCGCGCATTCCGGACTGAAAGCCAGCGGCCGGGATGCAGAGAAAAAGCCCAACGGCTTTAAGAATCTTCAGATCCATATCCGCCAGAGCATTCCGCGGCTGGAACAGACCATTCTGTCCGTTCCCGTGGACCAGCGCGAGCCGTTCGAGGCCATTCGCAAGGAACTCGACGCCATTGACAAGGAATTGATTGACGCGCTGTTCCCGCGCCAGCCGGGCAAGAAATCCGGCGAGACGAAACCCCAAAGCTAGGTCCCATGAATCGCGCTCCCATGTCCGCTTCCGCGCTGCTGCTGGCTGCGCTGCTTACCTCGATTGCCGTGCCACTGCGGGCCCAGGAAGCGAGGCGCGATTACTTGACGACGATCGAGGCGGACAAAATCCGCGATGCCGAGCAGCCCAGCCAGCGCATTAAGTTGTCAATGGCGTCGAGCTCTTTGCGCCTGAAGAAATTCCATTACGAATTGGCCCGCGCCTCCAGCGAACGCTTGCGCGGCGAGCGCTTGAATTCCCTGCTGAACGCCTACACCGGTTGCGTGGACGACGCCGCGGAGTTGATTGACCTCGGCCGCGAGCGGCAGGACGACATCCGTGCCGGCATCAAGGAAGCGCAGAAGCGGTTGAAGGAATTTCTGCCGCAACTCGAAAAGCTGGCCGCCGAGGGCGCGGACCTCGCGATGTACAAGGACACGCTGCTGGATAGCATCGAAGCCACCAAGCAGGCGCAGGTGGACGCCGACAAAGCCGCCAAGGAAATCGCCCCGGCGCCCGTGCGGCGGAGACCTTCATGAAGCGGCGTGCCACGCGCGCGGCTGCCTTCCCTAGCGGCGCGCGGATTTTCCAGCGCATGTTCACGCGGCTCGGTTGCCAGGGACGCCCGCCGCGATTCCTTGCGGAGTTCTATCCTTACGCCAACCTGACGCACACCATTCGGCTGCTGGAAGACACTGCGCACGTGCGCCTTTCCGACGTGTTTCGCGATGCGCCGCTCGCCGTGCTGGAAGCCACCGCGGCGATTCTGCTGGCGCGTGTATATCGCCGCCGTGCGGCGCGGGAGTTCTTGGAGACGTACCGCGAATTCGCATTGCACCACGGCACCCGCCGGCGCGTGACGCACATGCGCCGCAAACGCGCCCGCCGCGCCTTGTCCCATCCGCACGGAGCTCAACACAATCTGGAATTGCTTTTCGAACAGCTCAATAGCCGGCACTTTGCGGGAAAACTGCGCCGCCCGCGCCTGGGCTGGAGCGCTCGGCCGTGGCGCACGCAACTCGGCTGCTTCGATCCCGCTCTCGACCAAATTGTGCTCAGCTCGCGCCTCGACCGCGAATTTGTGCCGCAATACGTCGTGGAATACGTGCTCTTTCACGAGATGCTGCACGTGAAGCATCCCATCAAACGCGCAAGTTGCGGCCTGCAGTCGCACTCCGCGGAATTCCGCCGCCAAGAGAAGCGCTTCCCTCTCTACGACCGCGCGCGGCGGTTCCTCAACCGCCTCGGTTAGCTTGGCTCTTGCGGGCTTTTTCCCGCGCCACTTTTTTGTGTAGACTTGCGATTTTCTTGCGGACTTTTTTCGCGTCATCCGCATTGGGGAGAATTTCCAGGTAGGCGTTGTAGTGGATGATGGCCTCTTCCCACTCCCGTTTCCCTTCGAAGGCCCGGCCGAGCAGGAAATGCGGGCGCGCAAAGCCGGGCTTGTAGCGCACGGCGTCCAGGAATCGCTCGATAGCCGCGTCGTAGTTTTTCTTTTTCAGATAAAACATGCCGACTTCGACGCTCTTCTCCGCTTTGAACGGCTCGAAGACCGGCTCTGGCTGCGTGTTCTTCTGCGGCTTTGTCTGCGCCAGCCCGGCACCCGCTGCAAGCAGCACGAGCAAGCACAGCGCGAATGCAACGCGTCGCATCATGGTCGTCTTCTGGATGGTAACAGATTCGCTTTGCTAAGATGGAGTTGCTCCGGCGCTGCTTACCGGCGCATTTCTTCATGGACCTCGAGCAAAAAGTCGCCAGCCTGCCCGCTCAGCCGGGCGTGTACCTATACAAGGACGTCCTCGACAACATTATTTATGTGGGCAAGGCGCAGTCGCTGCGCCACCGCGTGAAATCGTATTTTCTCGATTCGCGCACGCTGGACGCCAAGACCGGTTCGCTGGTGCGGGAAATCGCCGACGTCGCTTACATCGTCGTGGACAACGAAAAGGAGGCGCTGGCGCTGGAAAATAATCTTATCAAGCAACACAAGCCGCGCTTCAACGTGTTGCTGCGCGACGACAAAACCTACCCGTACATCAAGTTCACCGCCTACGAAACATTTCCCCGCGTGTACGTCACGCGCCGGCTGAAGAAAGATGGCTCGATTTACTTTGGCCCGTATTTTCCCGCCAGCCTCGCGTACCGTTTGGTGCATTTCATTCACAAGCGATTCATGGTGCCCTCGTGCACGGTGGACTTGACGCGCGCTCATCCGCGCCCATGCTTGCAATTTTACATTCACCGCTGCCACGGCCCGTGCGTGCCGGGACTCGTGGCCGACGAGCGCTACGCCGAGGCCGCCCGCGACGTCCGCCTGTTCCTCGAAGGCCGGCGGCACGACCTCGCGCGCAGTCTCGAAGAACGCATGGCCAAGGCATCCGATGCGGAGCGCTACGAAGAAGCAGCCAAGTATCGCGACTTGATGCACACGGTTACTGAAATCGAAGAGAAACAGAAGATCGCCGCGGCCGCCGGCGACGACACCGACGTGCTCGCCTGGTACGCCGAGCCGCCGCAAGTGGCCGTCAACTTGTTTCACCTGCGCGGCGGGCGCGTGATGGACCGCCGCGATTTCTACTGGGAAGACCTGGAAGAGTTCGCCCCGGCCGAATTTCTCACCTCGCTGTTGAAGCAGCTTTACCTCGAAGCGAATTATTTGCCGCGCATGATTCATGTGCCTGCGGATTTCGAGGATCGCGAACTCCTCCAGCAAATCCTCAGCGAGCGCAGCGGGCGAAAAGTAGAAATTCTCACGCCGCAACGCGGGCAGAAACGCGCGCTGCTGGAGCTGGTGGAGAAAAACGCGAAACATTCCTTCGAGCAGCGTTTCCGCGTGCTGAAGCCCGCTTCGAAAGCCATTGCCGAAGCACTGGAATCGGCGCTGAATTTGCCGCAAACACCTCGGCGCATTGAGAGCTTCGACATTTCGCACATCCAGGGCTCGGACACCGTGGCTTCGATGGTCGTGTGGGAAGACGGCCGCATGAAAAAATCCGATTACCGCAAATTCAGGAAAATAATCTTATCAAGCAACGACGATTTTCTGAGCATGCGCGAAGCGGTGGAGCGCCGCTATCACCGTTTGCAGGAAGAAAAAAAGCCGCTGCCGGACTTGATTCTGATTGACGGCGGAATCGGGCAACTTCACGCCGCCGCCGCAGCCTTGGAAAAACTGGAAATCATCAACCAGCCGGTCGCCAGCATCGCCAAAAAAGAAGAAATCATTTTTGTGCTGGGCCAGGAGAATGAACCTATCGTTCTCGATCGGCACTCTCCCATTCTGCATTTGATTCAACAAGTGCGCGACGAAACGCATCGCTTCGCCGTTACTTTTCATCGCCAGCGCCGCACTGCGCGTCATCTTCACAGCGAACTCCTTGACATTCCTGGCATCGGCCCGCGCACCGTGCAAAAATTGCTGCGCAAATTCGGCAGCATCGCCAATCTGCGCACCGCCAGCGTGGAGCAGCTCGCCAGCGTTGCCACGCGCCCGCAGGCCCAGCGCGTGTACAAGCATTTGCATCGCGAAACCGCATTTCAGTGAACAGTGTTAAGTGAAATGGCCCGCGCGAGTAACCATTAAGAATCCAACGCGACACCTTGCTTGCACAGGAGGCGTATGCTAGTGTGGCCGCGGGAGGAAGTCATGAGCGAGAACACCGGTTCCAAAGTGAGTTATTTCCTGGTCGGGCTGGGCGTGGGGACCCTCCTGGGCATCCTGTTTGCGCCCAAGTCCGGCGAAGAGACGCGGGAATATCTGGCCGACCAGGCCGAGCGCGGCCGCGAATACGCGCAGAAGCGCGCGCGGGAATTGCGCGAACGCGCCGAAGAAATGGTCGAGCGCAGCAAGGAAATCCTCGCGTCGCAGAAAGAACAGCTTGCCGCTGCGGTAGACGCCGGCAAGGAAGCCTATCGCGACAAAGTGAAAGCCCACTAAGGCGGTTGCATGGATCCCTGGCTGAAGTTCTTCATCGCACTGGCCGCGGTGGCCATCATCGGACAGATGCTTATCCTGTTGGGCATGTTTCTTCAGGTGAAGAGCATGAACGAGCGGATGACGCGCATCGCCACGGACCTGCATGCGCGGATTGATCCCATCCTTAGCCGGCTGCACATGGTGGTAGAAGAGGTGGGACCGCAGATTTCCAGCGCGGCGGAGAACGCCGCGGAAATCACGCGCCTCGCGCGGGCACAAACGGAGAAGATTGACCGTGTCTTCACCGAAGCCATTGACCGCTTGCGCTTGCAGGTGCTCCGAGCGGACCAGATCCTCACCGGGGCCATCGAGGAGATCGAGAGCGCGGGCACGGAGTTCAAGGCCAGCGTGCTGCGTCCGGTGCGGCAGGCCACGGCGTTCGTCAAGGGCATCAAGGCCGGGCTGGACTTCCTCCGCGGGCAGCGGCAATCGCCGGAGCGCGCACGCGAACAGCAGGACGAAGAGCTGTTCATCTGACGGCATCCCTTTTCTGTGGGGTGGAATCGCACGATTCCACCCCATTTCCGTTTCCAGCGAATCCATGGCACATAACGCGATCCTCGTGTTCTGCAAGCCGCCGATAGCGGGGCGCGTGAAGACGCGGCTGATCGGCGCGCTGAGCGCGCGTGCCGCCGCCGAAGTGCATGCGGCGTGCGCGCGAGATACGGTTGCGCTGGTGAACGGCGTGCGCGGCACGCAGAAATGGCTATACGTCGCGGCGGAGCGCGCTACGGCGCGGCGACTGGCGAAGCGGCTGCGGCTCGGCAACGAATGGCGCGTGGTCACGCAGCGCGGCGCGGACTTGGGCGAGCGCATGTGCCATGCCATCGAGGAGCAACTGCACGCGGGCGCGGAGAAAGTGGTCATCGTCGGAACGGATTCGCCGTGGATGGGCCGCGAACGGATCGCGCGCGCGCTGCGGATGCTGGACAAAGCGGAAGTAGTTCTTGGGCCAAGCGAAGATGGCGGATATTACTTGATCGCGGCGCGGCAAGTGGTTCCGCAGATGTTCGCGGGAATTCTTTGGGGCACTTCGGAAGTTCTGCCGAAAACAGTGAAGGCGTTGCGCGCGACGCGAACGAAATTTCAATTACTGCGAAGCGATTTCGATTTGGACCGGCCGGAGGATTTGTGGCGCGTGGCACGAATGGCAACGCGAGGAAAATTGCGGGCAACGAATTTGTCGAAACTACTAAGACCGCTACAGATGCCGGCCTGAAGGCCGGCCCTACAAAACCAAAAAATCCAAAACGCCGGCAAGACGCCAGCGCTACAAGATCCAGCCGCCGCCCAAAACCAAATCGCCGGAATAAAAGACTGCGGCTTGGCCGGGCGTGACGGCGCGCTGCGGCGTGTGGAAACGCACGCGAACAGACGAGATCCTTCGTCCGTCCCGCTGCTGCGGGACGTCCTCAGGATGACAACCCAACTTGGCAGACTCCTCGAGCGGTTCCACGACGGCGTCTGCGGGTTCGTGGCGGTGACGGATCTTCACCTGCGCTTCCAGCGGGCCCTGCGGCTTTTCGAACGGAATCCAATTCACATCGCGAACGTCGCAAGTGTCGCGGGCCAGATCCGCGTCGTCGCCGACCACCAGGCGGTTGCCCGCGGTGTCCAGCGAGACGACGTAGAGCGGGCGCCCGGCGGCGAGGCCGAGGCCGCGGCGCTGCCCGACGGTGTAATGATGCAAGCCGCTGTGATGGCCGATGACTTCGCCGTTGGTGGTGACGATTTCGCCTTCCGTTTCCGCGGCATCGCTTCCCTGCTCGTGCAAATAGGCTTCGATGAATTCCGCGTAGTTGCCGGTGGGCACGAAACAGATTTCCTGGCTCTCGGGCTTCTCGGCGTCAGCCA
>JAMCWK010000104.1 GCA_023481105.1 Acidobacteriota bacterium
GCCTGTGCGGATCGTGCACCGTGGTGGTGAACAGAATGCCCGTGCGCTCCTGCCAGCTCGCGATAAGAGATCTCCGCGGGAAAGAAATCATCACCATCGAGGGGCTGGCTCGCGATGGCAAGCTCCATCCGCTGCAGGAGAAATTTATTGAGCATGGCGGAATGCAGTGCGGCTTCTGCACGCCCGGCATGATCATGAACGCCTACGGGCTGCTGCTGCAAAATCCAAGAATCACGCGCGCGCAGATTATTTCCGGCATGGACAGAAACTTGTGCCGGTGCGCGGCCCACAAACGCATCCTCAAGGCGATTGAAGAAGTGGCCGGAATGAAATGAGGCAAACCATGCGCGACAAAAAACAAACACTTCTCGAACCGGAAATTCCGGCGCCGCGGCTTGCGCTCGACCGCCGGGAGTTCATGAAGCTGATAGGTGGCGGCATCTTCATTTTCTTTTCGACAGGCGACTTGCAGCTTTTGAATGCCCAGGGCCAGCGGAGAGAGTACCCCACCGATTTCAACGCCTATCTGCGGATTGATGAAAGCGGTCGAGTAACCGTTTTCTCCGGCAAGATCGAGATGGGACAGGGCGTGATGACTTCGCTTGCCCAGATGGCCGCGGAGGAGCTCGGCGTTTCGCTGGAGTCCATCGAAATGGTCATGGGCGACACGCAACTCTGCCCCTGGGACATGGGAACCTTCGGGTCCATGTCCACGCGCTTTTTTGGCCCGGTGTTGCGCGGAGCGGCAGCAGAAGCGAAAGCGGTTTTGCTGGAGCTGGCGTCTGAGCAACTCAAGGCGCCGAAAGAAGCGCTGCACGTGGATAACGGCGTGGTCTTTCTTGCCTCCGATAAGGACACGCGTGTGACCTTCGGTCAACTCGCCAAAGGCAAGAAAATCGAGCGTCGCCTCACTGGCAAGCCTCCCCTTCGATCCATTTCCCAGTTCACGTTGAGCGGCAAATCCGTCCGGCGGCTGGACGCGCTCGCCAAAGTGACCGGCGAGGCAAAATTCGCCGGAGACATGCGCATGCCGGGCATGCTCTACGCAAGAATCGTTCGCCCGCCGGCGCACGGCGCGACTTTGAAAAGCGTGGACACTTCCGCCGCGGAGAAAATTCCGGGCGTTACCGTGATCAACCAGGACGGCCTGATTGCCGTGCTGCATGCGGATCTCGAGGAAGCGGCCAGAGCCCTCGTCGCCGTCAAAGCAGATTTCGAAATATCAGTGTCCACTGTGGACACGGACACCATCTTCGACCATCTGCTCCAGGTGGCGCCGCCTCCGCAGGAGCGAGAGCGTAAAGGCGAATTGGCGGAAGGAGAAAAAGCGAGTGCCGCTCTTTTTGAGCATCGCTACGAAAACGGCTATGGCGCGCATGCCCCGATGGAAACACACACGGCGCTTGCCAGCGTCGAGGGAGGCAAGGCCACCGTGTGGACCTCGACGCAAACGCCGTTCCCGAACCAGCAACAAATCGCGCAGGCCCTCGGGTTCCCACTGGAGAATGTCCGCGTGATTACCCCGTATGTCGGCGGTGGATTCGGCGGAAAGAGCAGCGCCGGCCTTCAGGCCGTGGAAGCGGCCAGGCTCTCGAAGTTTTCCGGCAAGCCCGTGCAGGTGACGTGGACTCGCGCGGAAGAATTTTTCTACGACACGTTCCGGCCGGCAGCGGTCGTGAAAATCAAGTCCGGAGTGGACAGTGCAGGCAGAATCAGTTTATGGGACTACCATGTCTATTTTGCGGGTGCGAGGAGTTCCGAACAATTCTACGATGTGCCGCACAATCTCATCCGCGCCTACGGCCAATGGGGGCGGGACACGACCCGCGCGCACCCGTTTGCCACCGGTCCCTGGCGCGCTCCGGGCGCAAACATCAACGTGTTCGCGCGGGAGTCGCAGATTGACATCATGGCGGCCAAAGCCAAGACCGACCCGCTGGAATTCCGCCTGAACAACACCTCCGACAAACGCATGCGCAGCGTGCTGGAAGCTGCCGCCGAAAAATTCGGCTGGAAGAAAGCCGCAATTCCGAGCGGCCGCGGCTTCGGCATTGCCTGCGGGATCGACGCCGGCACTTACATTGCGCTCATCGCCGAAGTCAAAGTGGACAAGACCGCGGGAAGCATCCAGGTCAAGCGCATTGTCTGCGCGCAGGACATGGGCCAGGTCATCAATCCCGACGGCGCGAAAATGCAGATGGAAGGTTGCATCACCATGGGATTGGGGTATGCGCTGTCGGAAATCGTTCGCTTCAAGGGCGGGGAAGTGATGGACCGCAATTTCAACACCTATGAGTTGCCGCGTTTTTCCTGGCTGCCGGAGATTGAATGTGTGCTGGTGAAAAACGATGAATTGACGCCGCAGGGAGGCGGCGAGCCAGCCATCATCGGCGTTGGGGCGGCCATCGCCAACGCAATTTTCGACGCGACCGGTGCCCGGCTGTTCCAAATGCCCATGACGCCGGAACAAGTCAAGAAGGCGCTAATGTAAGAATAGGTAGCTGAATTCAAAGCCGAATTCGGCAGGCCAGAGCTACTCGAGAATCCAGTCGCTGGGCTTTTCAATAAACTGGAATCCGTACCGCTGGCGTGGCGTGTCACGCCATTCCGTTCGCACCACGCGCGCGCGCCCTGCATAGCGCTCGCTTTTGGCACACAGGTACACTTCCACTTGCGTGCCAATTTCCAGGGGTGCCGCGCAGTTCGCCAGAAATCCCCTGGCGCTGGCATTTTCTGTCGCAGTCAAAATAACAAACGTCTTGCCACTTACGTCCGCGCCCTTCAGTTTGAGCGCAATCGAAATGCGGATCCGGGACTCTTTCCGCCGCTCTAACGGCTTGGCCTTCAACTGCTCCGCCAGCAGCGACCGCAGCCGGGTGATGTCCACCGGCTTTTCAATGTACTCGGTTGCTCCCAAATTCAAACAGAAGTCCTTGTACTCTGCCGCCGGCTTTCCGGTAATCACAAAGATGGGCACGCGTTGTGTCGCGCTCAACGAGCAAAACGTCTGGCACAGCTCAAACCCCGAAAACTCCGCCAGCGCCAGGTCCAGCAGGATGGCATCGGGCTTTTGTTCCAGCGCCAGGGCCAGCGCTTCCACCGGATCGCCCGTGTCGATGATGTCGTAGCTGCCTTGCAGGGCTTCCCGCAACAGGCTCCGCATCGCCTCTTCGTCGTCAATGATGAGCAGTCGGGGCATGATTCGCCTCTCTTCTTCGTTGAGCTACTCAGAAATGTACCACGCTTCCTATATAGAATCCTATTACCTCTCTCCCGTTGGTCATCCAAGCGAAAACGCTAGGAGAGGTTTGCCTTTCCTCATAAAATATCCGTTCAAGCTTTCAGTGCCCTGCAGCTCATCTTGCAGCGGCGAAAGCGAAAAGGGACACCAGCAATGCACGCAACCTTTGGGGCGCTGAACACCTGCTTCTCAGCAATTCTTGGCCTCTCGCTTTTGCGCCCGTTTCAGGAAAATAGTGTGCCCGATCATGGTGACCCCGTCGCCCCCGTCCTGATTGCTCTGGTGCTGATTGGCTTGGGCGCCGTAATTGGCGGCCGCATCATGCGCAAGTTTGGCCAGCCTGCCGTGCTGGGGGAATTGCTGATCGGCATGGTCGCGGCCAATGTGGCCTACCAGTTCCATGAGCCGGTGATTTCTGTGCTTCGCGAAGGCGAGACGATTGGCAAGGTTTTGTACTTTGCAATCTCCAACAACATGAGCGTGACTCAAGCCGTCCAGCAACTACTGCCTGACAACGAGCACACCCGTCTGTTGGTCCAGATTCTGACTGGGCCCGAAGGCTCTACGGCGCTTGCCATTCACCAATTTGTGGATCTGCTTTCCCGTCTGGCGGTCATCATTCTGCTGTTCCTCGTAGGCCTGGAAACCAGCGTGGGCGAAATGAAGAAGGTGGGCTGGACCGCGTTTTGGGTAGCGACGGTCGGCGTCATTGCTCCTTTCCTTTTGGGCCTGGGTGCAATTGAAGTCCTGATACCCGACGCGCCGCTGGCGAAGGGCATTTTTATCGGCGCCATCTTTACGGCCACCAGTGTCGGCATCACCGCGCGCGTCTTCCGTGACTTAAAGCAAACTCATCGTACGGAAGCAAAGATCATCCTGGGCGCCGCTGTCATTGATGATGTGATGGGCCTGATCATTCTCGCCGTGGTCAGCGGCTTGGTCATAACCGGGACTATTACGTTGCTGAGCGTCTCACTGGTCACCTTGAAGGCCACTGCATTTCTGTTTGCGGCGATCGGGCTTGGCGTCTGGATCGCTCCTCGCCTTGTCAAGAGGGTCGCCCGCCTGGACATCGAACATAGCAAGCTCTTCTTTGGCGTGGGCGTGGCTTTCCTGTTCTCTTGGCTGGCCAATCTTGTCGGGCTGGCGCCTATCGTGGGTGCATTTGCTGCCGGCCTGGTTCTCGAAGAGTTCTTCTTGCAGGAGTTAAAGGGCCATTCCCTGCGTGACCTCCTCGCTCCTTTGGAATCGCTGGTGGTCCCCGTTTTCTTCATGCTCATGGGAATGCAGGTGAAACTCGAAACCCTCGGCGACCTCAAAGTCGTTTTCCTGGCGGCCATTTTGACCTTGGCGGCCATTCTTGGAAAAGTTGTATCGGGTCTCGCCTGTGGTCGCGGTGTGGACCGACTTTCCGTGGGTGTCGGCATGATGCCTCGCGGCGAAGTTGGCTTGATATTTGCCAGCATCGGGAAGGGACTCGGAGTCGTCAGCGATGAAGTTTTTTCCGCCGTGGTGATCATGGTCATGGTCACCACAATGCTGGCGCCGCCCTTGTTGAAGATTACTCTGGCCCGCAGCGCTGCCCGCGCTTCCGCGGACTGAAAAGACCGTCTAAAGTCCCGTGTACGTTTGCCTCCGCAGGAACTGCCCTGCGCCGGCCCGCCCCACGAATTTGTCGTTTTCGATCACCACGCGCCCCCGCGACATCACCACCTTCGGCGCGCCTTTCGTGCGGATGCCCTCAAACATCGAATAATCCACGCGCATGTGGTGCGTCTTCGCGCTGATGGTCTGCTCGAAGTTCGGATCGAACACAATCACGTCCGCGTCCGACCCCACGGCCACCGTGCCCTTGCGCGGGTACAGCCCGAACAACTTCGCCGGCCCCGTGGAGACGAGCTGCACGAAGCGGTTCGGCGAGAATCTTCCGCCGTGCACCCCGCCTGTATAGACCAGGCTCAGCCTGTGCTCGATCCCCGGCCCGCCGTTCGGAATTTTTGTGAAGTCGTCCTTGCCCATCTCCTTTTGCTCTTTGTAGCAGAACGGGCAGTGGTCCGTGGACACCATTTGCAGCGTGTCCTTCGCCAACCCTTGCCAGAGTTTTTCCTGGTGCCACTTTTCGCGCAGCGGCGGCGTGAACACGTACTTCGCGCCCTCGAATCCCGGCGCGTCCATATTTTCTAGCGAAAGGAACAGATATTGCGGGCACGTCTCCGCGTACGCCGCCACGCCGCGGTCCCGAGCCTCGCGCACCTTTTCCAGCGCGTCGTTGCACGACAAATGCACGATGTACACCGGCGCGCCGGCCATCTCCGCCAGGGCAATTGCCCGCGAAGTCGCTTCCGCCTCCGCCGTCGTCGGACGCGTCAGCGCGTGATACTTTGGCGACTTCTTTCCTTCCGCAAGTGCCCGCTGCACGATGACGTCAATGGCGCCGCCGTTTTCCGCGTGCATGCAAATCAGCCCGTTGTGCTTCGCCGCCTGCGACATCGCCTTGAAAATCGTCGCGTCGTCCAGCATGAACACGCCCGGATAGGCCATGAACAGCTTGAAGCTGGAGACGCCTTCGCGCACCAGCGCGCCCATCTCCTCCAGTTGCGCATTCTTCAAGTCGGTGATGATGCAGTGGAATGCGTAGTCCGTCGCCGCTTTGCCGTCGGCCTTCTTCATCCACGCGTCGAACGCCGTGCGCAGCGTCTGGCCCTTATACTGAATGGCAAAATCTATCAGCGTGGTCGTCCCGCCAAACGCCGCCGCAATTGTCCCCGTCTGAAAATCATCCGCGCTGGTCGTTCCGCCGAAGGGCATGTCCAGGTGCGTGTGCACGTCAATTCCGCCGGGCATCACGTAGCAGCCCTTCGCATCAATGATTTTCGTCGCGCCTTCCGTGGGCAGTTGCGCCGCAATCGCGGAAATCTTGTCGCCCACAATGCCCACGTCCGCCGCGCACGTATCCGTCGCCGTCACCACCGTCCCGTTTTTGATCACCGTATCAAATCGCATCATGCTTCTCCCCGGGCGCGTATGCAGGGGCGCTGTGTGCTGCGCCCCGGTTCGTTTTCGTTGTTATCCTGAGACGTTTGCTGCGCTCTTGTATTTCGGCAAAATCTCCCGATGATAGGTTTCCAGCGTTTTCTCCTCTTCGCCGCACATCAAATAAATATTGAACTGGGTGACGCCGACTTCGCGCAATCTCTCCAGCTTTTTCCGGTGCGCCTCCACCGGCCCCACCAGGCAGAAGCGGTCCACCGCGTCATCGCTCACAAAGTTGGCGTTATCGCTGCCCACTTCGCAGTGGTGCTGGTAATCGTATCCCCCGCGGTTGCGCACGTACGAGATCAGCGCCTCCGGTAGATCTTCCGGCTTGTACTTCGAAATCAAGTCCATCACGTGGTTCGACACCAGGGCAGGGAACCACCGCACGCGTTCGCGGCATTTCTCCAGGTCTGCGTCCACCCACACCGGCGCAGCGGACATGATTTCAATCTTGCTGAAATCGCGCCCCGCTTCCTTTGCTCCCTCGCGCACGAATCCAACGCACCAAGCAATCAAGTCGGGGTCGGCGAATTGCAGGATCACGCCGTCTCCGACTCTTCCCGCGCAGCGCAGCGCTTTCGGCCCGTAGCCCGCCACCCACACCCGTGGCACGTGGGAGTTCGTCCACGTCAATCGCGCGTCTTTACCTTCATACGGAATCGTCTGTCCGGCATTCAACGCGCGGAAATCGCGGATGAATTCTTCCATGGTTTCGAGTGTCGTCGGCTTCTTCCCCAGCACGCGCCGCGAGCTGTCGCCGCGCCCGATGCCCAGCTCCATTCGCCCGCCGGAGATGAGGTTCATCGTGGCAAACAGACTGGCGCACACCGTCACATCGCGCACCGCCGGGTTCGTCACGCACGGGCCGATGCGCAGGCGCTTCGTGTTTGCGGCCATCAGCGTCATCAGCGGAAAGCATTCCTTCCACAGCACGTGCGAGTCGAACATCCAGCCGTACGCGAACCCGCACTCCTCCGCCTGCTTGGCCAGCGCCACCACGCGCTCCACGCTGATGTCCGGCTTCAGGGTTATGCCAAATTGCATCTTGATGCTCCTCGTTCTTCCTTGAGCGATTTCAATTCCGAACCATTGAGTGATTGACTGATTTAAGATCTCGCGGATTGAGTTACAACCACAATTCTGCGGTCTTCAATCACACAATCATAAATCACCCAATCACTCAATTCTTCCTACTGCGCTTGCTCAATTTCCGGCACCCGAACTGTCATCAACAGATAGTATGCAGAAAAGCCGACGGCAAATCCCACAAACCACGCATAGCTGTAGAGCACACGCATTGGCTCGTAAATAAGCCCCAGAAACGCCGCTCCGCATCCCGCCGCCAGCGCCGCCAATCCGTTCCAGTTAAAGCCCCGCGAAAACTCATACTCACCCTTGCGCTGGTAGAGGTCCACGACGGAAAGCTGTTTTTTCCGCAACAGGAAATAATCGCAAATCAAGATTCCCGCAATCGGCCCGAGAAATCCCGAATAGCCCACCAACCAGTTGTAGAGATAGGTTTCGTAATTTGCCAGCAGTTTCCACGGCATCATCGCCACGCCCAGGATTCCCGTGATGAGCCCGCCCGTGCGGAAGCTGATGCCGCGCGGCCAGGCGTTGGAAAACGCATTTGCCGGCGACACGACATTGGCCGCCACATTCGTCGTCAGCGTCGCCACGACGACACCCGCCAGCGCGATTGTAACGGCAACGGGCGAGCCCATTTTTCCGGCCAGCGCGACCGGGTCCCAGATGGCCGCGCCGAAAATCGTCACCGTCATGGACGTCACCGCAATCCCGATGAACGAATAAAGTGTCATCGTCAGCGGCAAGCCCAGGCTCTGCCCGACGGCGTGCGCTCGCTGGCTTTTTGCGTAGCGCGTGAAGTCACAGATATTCAACGCCAGCGTGGACCAGAACCCCACCATGCCCGTCAGCGACACGATGAAGAACGGCAAGAATTCGCGGAACGTCGCGAATTTCCCCGGCGCGGTGAACATCGGCCCAAACCCGCCCGCCTTTACGTACGCCCAACCCAGCAGCGCCACGGAAATCACAATCAGAAACGGCGCGCCGTAATCTTCGAGCACGCGGATGGATTCCGTCCCGCGAATCACCACGTACATGTTCATCGCCCAGAAAGCAAAGAAGCAGATCCAAATCCCGCCGGGGACGCCGCGCCACCCGCTCCAAAGCGAAAGCAAAATCGTGTGGATGGCCTGCCCGCCAATCCACGTTTGTATGCCGAACCATCCGCATGCCACCAGAGCCCGAGCCACCGACGGGATATTTGCGCCGAGCACGCCGAACGCCGACCGCGCGAACACGGGAAACGGAATCCCGTACTGCGCGCCCGCGTGCGAGTTCAGTAGCATCGGCACGAGCACGATCAGATTGCCCAGAAGAATTGTGAAAATCGCCTGCTTCCAGCTCATCCCTCCGGCAATCAGACTCGACGCCAGCATGTAGCTCGGAATGCAGATGGCCATCCCAATCCACAACGCCGCAAACTCGTACGCGCCCCACCGCCGCTCTTCCGCTTTCGTCGGCGCGAGGTCTTCGTTGTACAACGCACTCCCGCGCATCGCCTCCAGCTCATTCGAGCTGGCTTCGGAAGGAACGGCTTTCCCATTTACGCCCGCAGCAGACATCAATCCCTCTTTTACTTCCAATCTGCGACAATCTGCGTAATCTGCGGATGAGAAATCTTGTCAGTAAATATTCGACTCGCGCTTCCGCCCCGTATAGTCGATGTAAACCGTCTTCAGCTCGGTGTAAAAATCAATCGCCACGCGGCCCATTTCCCGCAGACCGACGCCGGTAGCTTTCATCCCGCCGAACGGTAGCTGCGCTTCGCCGCCCACCGTGGGCGAATTCACATGCGTGATGCCGGTCTCGATTTTGTCGATAAATTCAAATATTTTCGCCGCATCATTCGTGTAAATGGAGCTCGACAGCCCGTAGCGCACTGAATTCGCCACGCGTAGCGCTTCGTCGAAATCCTTCACGCGAATAATGGAGAGCACCGGTCCAAAAACCTCGTCCTGCGCGAGTGTGCTGTCCCATTTCACATGGTCGAAAATCGTTGGCGCGACGTAGTAGCCGTTGTAACCCGGCCCGGTTAGCCGCTCCCCGCCCAACAGCAGCTTCGCTTCTTTCTTCCCGACCTCGATGTAGTGCAAGTCGGTTTTCATTTGCGACTCGTCCACCGCCGGCCCCATGTCCATGCCCGGGTCGAGCCCGTTGCCTGTCTTCAACTTTTTCGTGCGCTCCACCAGCATGGCCACAAACTCGTCGGCGACTTTTTCTTCCACCACCACGCGGCTCGTGGCCGTGCAGCGCTGTCCCGTCGAAGCGAACGCGCCAAACACAGTGGACTCCACGGCCAGCGGCAAATCGGCGTCCGCCAGAATCACGATGGGATTTTTCCCGCCCATTTCGCACTGGCACTTTTTCATTTTTCGCGCGCCCTGCGCGTAGAGCTCGCAGCCCACTTCGTTCGACCCGGTAAACGACACCGCCTTCACGTCCGGATGCTGCAGCAGTTCGTCGCCCACTTCGCCACCCGAGCCGACCACCATGTTCGGCACTCCTGCGGATATTCCCGCTTGCTCGAAAATCTCCGCCACCTTCGCTCCGGTGAACGCGGTCAGCGTGGCCGGCTTGAACACGACGGTATTGCCCGCCACCAGCGCCGGCGCCATCTTCCATACCGGAATGGACACCGGAAAATTCCACGGCGTAATCGCCGCCACCACGCCCAGCGGCTGCTTGATGGTGTACGCAAAATTTTTCGGCAGCTCGCTCGGCACGGTTTCGCCGCCAATGCGCTTCGATTCTCCGGCCATGAAATCCAGAATGTTCACCGACTTGATCACTTCGCCCAGCGCATCCTTAAATGTTTTGCCTTCTTCGCGCGTCAGGATGCGCGCCAGCTCGTCCTTCTGTTGGTACATGATGAGAGCGGCCTTGGCGATGATGCGCCCGCGCACCGGAGCCGGCGTATCCCGCCACGCCGCAAATGCCGCCTTTGCCGCCGCAATCGCCGCACGCGTCTCCTCGCGCGACGACAGCGGCACCAGTCCTACCACTTCATCCAGGTTTGCCGGGTTGCGCCGCTCGCTCGTGCGCGTCGCCGCGGACACCACCCACTTCCCGTTGATAAAATTCCTGCAGATTTGTGCCGTCGTCGCCACCGTTGCCATTTAGCCCCCTATGAATGTTCTGCAAACCGAATTTCGATTTTCGTGCCTAGACTTTCACTTCTCCAAATGACTTATCCAGAATTCTGATTGCCTCATCCACATCCGCCTTGGCAATATTGAGCATCGGCGAAATGCGCAGCACATTTCCGTACAACCCGCCCTTGCCGACGAGCAGCCCGTTTTCCCGCGCGCGTTCGATCAATTGCGTTGTCTCCGCCGGCGCGGGCTCCTTGGTCGTGCGATCCTTCACCAGCTCAAGCCCTTGCATCAGTCCCATCCCCCGGACATCGCCAATCAGCGCATGCTTCTGCTGCAATTCTTCCAGCTTCCCGCGGAAGTAGCGCCCCACGGTGTCCACGTTCTCGAGCAAATGTTCTTCCTCAATCACATCAATGGTCGCCTTCGCCGCCACCGACGTCACCGGATTCCCGCCGAATGTGGAAATCGTCAGCCCCTTGAACGTGTCGGCGAGCTGCGCGGTGGTAATCGTTGCGCCGATGGGCACGCCGTTGCCCATGCCCTTCGCGCACGTAATCATGTCCGGCTCGACCTCCCACTGCTCAATGCCGAACCATTTTTTCCCCGTGCGCCCAAAGCCTGTCTGCACTTCGTCGGCGATAAACAGCCCGCCGTAATTCTTCACAATTTTGAAAACCATCTTGAAATATTCCGGCGGCGGCGTGATGAACCCGCCCACGCCTTGGATCGGCTCCGCGATGAACGCAGCAATCGTTCCGCTCGTGCCCGTCTGAATCAGGTTTTCCACGTCTTTCGCGCAGGCCACGTTGCAGTCCGGGTACTTCATCCCCAGCGGGCAGCGGTAACAATACGGATTGATTGCATGCGAGATTCCCACGCTGATGACGCCGGCCTTGCGCCACGGCGCATGTGCCGTCACGGACTTCGCCAGCATGGACCCGCCGGAGTACGCATGCCGCAGCGCCACGATGTCGTAGCTGCTCGACGCCATCCGCGCCAGCAAAATTGCCGCTTCGTTCGCTTCCGTACCTGAATTGGTGAAGAAACTCTTCTGCAATTTTCCCGGCGTAATTTGCGCCAGCTTTTCCGCCAGCGCCACGATATGCTCGTTGGGATAAAGCGTCGAGGTGTGCTGGAGCTTGTCCACCTGCGCCTTGATTTTGCTGGTCACTTTCGGGTTCGCGTGTCCCACGGAAATCGTCAGGATGCCGCCGAAGAAATCCAGATATTTTCGCCCCTCGAGGTCCCACACGTATTGCATCGAGCCGCGGTCGGCCACCAGTGGCCTTGCGTAGTAATTCGCCACCGCCGGCCACAAAAATTCCTTGTGCTTGCGAATCACTTCTTCGCTGCGACTCACTTCCGTTTGTGCTTTCGTCGTCATTTGTCTGTCCTTTGAAACCGGGATAGCCACGATTAAAAACAAACGGCAAAAGTGATTCCGTGCGGCCTATTTTCTCTTTTCGCTTTTTCCCAATCCGTGTTTATCTGCGTTAATCTGCGGTTGCATGTGATTTCAATTTGCCGCGTCCGCGGCTTTTGCGCGCGCCTGCGTGCGCGTAATCTCCCCGTACGAATCCGGCCGCCGGTCGCGATAGAACTGCCACGTCGCGCGCACCTGGTCAATCTCTTCCAGGTTGATGTCGGCCACAACCAGCTCGTCTTTATTACGGCTGGCCTGCACCAGAATCTTCCCGCGCGGGTTACACACATAACTCTTCCCGTAGAACTCGCCGATCTTCCACGGCGCCTCGTAGCCCACGCGATTAATGGCCGCGACAAAATATCCGTTGGCCACGGCGTGCGCCGGCTGCTCGAGTTCCCACAGATATTCGCTCAGCCCGGCCACCGTGGCCGACGGATTGAACACAATCTCCGCGCCGTTGAGTCCCAGGCAGCGCGCTCCTTCGGGAAAGTGCCGGTCGTAGCAGATGTACACACCCACGCGCGCGAACTTTGTCTCGAACACCGGGTAGCCGGTATTCCCCGGCGTAAAATAAAATTTTTCCCAGAACCCCGGATGGACGTGCGGGATGTGGTGCTTGCGGTATTTCCCCAGGTATTTTCCGTCGGCGTCAATCACCGCCGCGGTATTGTAGAACACCCCCGCCATTTCCAGTTCGTACACCGGCACAACCATGGCCATGCGATATTTTCTCGCCAGCTTCTGCATCAACGTTACCGTCGGCCCGCCCGGCACGCGCTCCGTCAAGTCGTACCAGCGCGTCTGCTGCTCGGCGCAGAAATACGGCCCGTAGAACAGCTCCTGCAAACCGAGGATTTGCACTTTGTTTTTCGCCGCCGCAGCAATCAGCTTTTCATGCTTGGCAATCATCTTCTGCTTGATCTGTTTGAGAGCGAATTTCTCCGGCGACCATTCGCAGTGCGCCTGAATCAATCCGCATCGAACAACACGAGGCATAGGGCACCTCTCCCGGGGTAAAGATTCGGCAAGTCTATGCTCCAGCGGCCACTTGCGCAAGGCTGTGGGCTCTCCGCGCCGCCTCCCCCGGGCGGGCACGCTTCCTAGTACCCGCCCCACGTTGGTACTGTTGACACACCTTCAACCTCTTGCGAATCTTTCATTTCTATAGAGTGGTAGGATTACCGGACGGGCGCGGCTGCGTCGCGCCTGCGCGATGCGCCACGCACTGCATCGCTTCATGCAATCTTTCTAACTGAGGGATGGCCCGGTGCATTTCGAGCTGACCGAAGAACAGCAGAAGCTGCAAAACGGCGCGATTGAATTTGCCCGCACGGCACTGGCTGAAGGTCTGCGCGCGCGCGACCACAACGAAGAGTTCAGCGCCGAAGGCTGGAAGCGCTGCGCCGAATTCGGCGTCTTCGGCCTGCCTGTCCCCGCCGAATACGGCGGCCTCGGCCTGGGCATCACCGAAGTCATCGCCGTCATGGAAGGTCTCGGCTATGGCACCGCGGACCAAGGTCTGCTTTTCTCCATTAATGCTCACCTTTGGACCAACTCGCTTCCCATTCTCGAATTCGGCACCGAAGAGCAAAAGAAAAAATACCTCCCCGGCCTTTCCGATGGCTCCTTAATCGGCGCCAACGCCGCCAGCGAGCCCGATGCCGGCTCCGACGTCTTCGCCATGCGCACGCGCGCCGAGCGCCGCGGCGACTCCTATGTCCTCAACGGCACCAAGATGTTCGTCACCAACGGTCCGGTGGCAAACCTTTTTGTGTCCTACGCTACTTTGGACCCCGCGCTCGGTCCCATGGGCATCACCGCGTTCATCATCGAACGCGACACGCCCGGCTTGGTCGTCAGCCGCCACTTGGAAAAGATGGGTTTGCGCACCTCGCCCATTTCCGAAGTGCTCTTTGACAACTGCAGAATCCCGATTTCCAGCCGCCTCGGCCGCGAGGGTCGCGGCGTGCAGATTTTTGAAAGCGCCATGGAGTGGGAGCGCGGTTGTATCCTGGCCAGTTGTCTGGGCGTGATGCGTCGCCAGCTCGAGCGCTGCACGTCCTATTCGCAGACTCGCAAGCAATTCGGCAAGCCCATCGGCAAGTTTCAGTCCGTCGCCAACAAAATTGTGGACATGAAGCTGCGCCTGGACACCAGCCGCCCGCTGGTCTATCGCATTGGCTGGCTGAAGGAGCGCGGCCGTCCGGCGCTGCTCGAAGCCGCGGTTGCCAAGCTGTATGTTTCCGAGGCGCTGGTGCAGACGTGTCTCGACGCCCTGCAAATCTTCGGCGGCTACGGCTACATGTGCGAGCAGGAAGTCGAGCGCGAGTTACGCGACGCTATCGGCAGCACGCTTTACTCCGGCACGTCTGAAATTCAACGGAACATCATCGCCAAATGTCTCGGACTCTAGCTTATTTTCCAGCTTTCCTGCGGCCGTTGTTCCTCGTCTCGGCCGCTGCCGCTCAGGGCGGAGTTGCTCCTGCCAGCGCGGATGCCGCACTCGACCCGCGTGTCGCGCGCGCGAAGCCGCAGGCGGGACCTTATTTCTTTCTGCTCGCCCAACTCGGTCTGCTGCTTCTGACGATTTCCGTATATCGCCTGGAAGAGCCGGTCTTCGTTTGGGTGGCCGCGCTGATTTTCGCCGGATTTGCCGTCCACTATTGGCTGCCCTTTCGTTTTAAGGAACCGTTTTGGATTGCGCTTTCCGTCGTTGGCGCCTTCGCTTTTTTTGGCTTGTTCATTGCGTCCTTGCTGCTGGCTACGGGGCTCGTCCTGTTCGGCATACTTTGGCTGCCGCTGCAATTTCGTTGGCGGTTGGCGTTGCTGACCGGCGCCTTTGCCGTTCTGATGCTTCTCCGCGCGCAACACGGCCTGCCCATCCCAAGTCGATTCTGGGCCGTGTTTGGCGCGCTGTTCATGTTTCGCATCATCGTGTACCTCTACGACCAGAGCCACGAAAAAAAGAAGCCCAGCTTGCAGGAGTTTCTCAGCTACTTCTACCTGCTGCCCAATTTCTATTTCTTGCTGTTCCCGGTCATTGATTTCCGCACCATGCGCCGCAGCTACTTCGAAAAGGATATTCACGAAGTAGCGCAGCAGGGCATCGCCTGGATGGCCCGCGGTGCCGTGCATCTAGTCCTCTATCGCTTCGTGTACCACCTGAACGGCAGAATCCTTGGCGACAACATCACCTCGTTTCCTTCTTTGCTCGCCACGATGTTTCTCACCTATCTGCTCTATCTCCGCGTTTCGGGACAGTTCCACATCATCGTGGGCATGCTGCACCTGTTCGGCTACAACTTGCCGGAAACCAACCGCCGCTATCTGCTGGCTTCCAGCTTCACCGACTACTGGCGCCGCATCAACATCTATTGGAAAGATTTCATGGTGAAGGTCGTGTATTTCCCGGTGTACTTCCGCCTGCGCAAGGGCGGGGAAGCGCGCGCGCAGGTCCTAGCCACGGCAGCGGTTTTTCTCGTCACCTGGTTTCTGCATGGCTACCAGCAGTTCTGGCTCAGCGGAGAATTTCTGTTCCGCTGGACCGACGCCGTTTTTTGGACCGCGCTGGGTCTCCTGGTCATTTTCAATGTGCTATACGAATTGAAGCATCGCAGCGTAGCCGCCAAAGCAGCGCCACAGCCTTTTTTGTTGCGTGCCGTCCGCGTGGCCGGAATGCTCCTGCTGATTACAACCCTTTGGTCGTTGTGGAATGCCGCCTCGCTGTCGGAGTGGCTGGATCTGGTCACGTGGTGGAAAATAGGTATCTGAGAGGATCCCAATGTCCGATCAAACTGAAAAAATTCGCGCCTTCATTCTCGCGGAGTTCCTCCCGGGAGAATCTCCCGCCAATCTCCGCGACGATACCCCGCTGCGTACCAGCGGCATCCTCGACTCCCTCGCCACGCTGCGCGTCGTCAGTTTCGTCGAGGAACAATTCGGAATCGAAGTCGAAGCCCACGAAGCCGGCGTCGAAAACTTCGATCGCATCGCGGACATCTCCGCGTTTATTGACCGCAAGCGCGCGGCGAAATCTTGAGGAGCGCTGACTTGACTGTTCCGTCCAATGAGCTCCATCTGGCAGCCTATCTGGAAGCAAGCGCGCAGCGCTTTCCCGAGCGCACGGCCGTGGTCAGCCCCGACGGCAGCTCCATCACCTACCGCCAATTGAACGAACAGGCGGATCGCGTCGCTGCGTTTCTCGTTCGCCGGGGCGTGCAGCCCGGCGACCGCGTCGGCCTGCTCCTGCCGAAAAGCAAGGAAGGCGTCACCGCCATTTTCGGAATTCTGAAAGCCCGCGCGGCTTACGTCCCTGCCGACTACACCGCACCGGCCACGCGGCTGCGTGCTATTTACGCCGATTGCCAGGTCCGCGCTATTTTCATTCACGCCAGCGTGCTAGCCGTTTTGGCTGAAGCGCCGCCCGAAGCTCGCCCGGATACCATTGTCGTTCTCGGTTGCTCCGCGGCGGACGCCCGCGCACAGGGTCTCGACGCTGTGGTGGATTGGGAAGAGGTGCTTTCGGAGCAGAGTCGTGTGGACACCTCCACTTCTCGCTCCCTCGACGATCTTGCGTTCATCCTTTACACGTCCGGCTCCACCGGCATTCCCAAGGGCGTCATGCTCAGCCAGCGCAACGCCACCAGCCTCGCCGAATGGGCCTCCAGCGTTTATCAACCCTCGCAAGAGGATCGCTTCAGCAACCATCCTCCCTTTCACTTTGACATGTCCGTGCAGGATCTTTATCCCGCAATAAAGCACGCCGCTGCGCTTTACCTCGTCTCCGAAGAGTTGGGCAAGGATCCTCGCCAGCTTGCTCTCTTCATCTCCGAGAATCGCCTGACGATTTGGTATTCCACTCCCTCCATCCTCACCATGCTTGCCGAGTACGGAAACCTGCGCAAGGTGAGTCTGGATTCGCTGCGCATCGTTGGTTTTGCCGGAGAAGTTTTTCCGGTGAAGCATCTCCGAAAGCTCGTCGATTTGGTGCCGCACCCGGCCTATTACAATTTCTATGGTCCCACGGAGACCAACGTCTGCACCTTTGCGAGCATCCCTAAGCCCGTTCCTGCAAATCGCACGGAGCCTTTCCCCATCGGCCCCGCCTGTTATCACTGCACTCCGCTCGTCCTCGACCAAAACGGCGCCGAGGTGAATCCCGGTGAGGAAGGGCTTCTCTACATCTCCGGTCCTTCTGTATTTCTTGGCTACTGGAACCGTCCGAAAGAGAACGCCGCCGCTTTCCTCGAACGCAACGGCCGCCGCTGGTACAACACCGGTGATGTCGTTCGTGAGGACAAGGAGCTTGGCTTCATCTACCTCGGTCGCCGCGACCGCATGGTCAAGCGCCGCGGCTTCCGCATCGAGCTCGATGATGTGCAGAGCGGCCTGTATCGCCACAAAGGACTCCGCGAAGTCGCTGTGATTGCCGTGCCTGATGCCGATTCCGGCGTCAAAATCATCGCCTATTTGTCTGCGCACGATCCCGCAAAGAAACCTTCGATCATCGAGCTCAAAACTTTTTGCAACCAGGAACTTCCTTATTATATGAGCCCGGACGTCTTCATTTATCTCGACGCCCTGCCGCGCACCTCCACCGACAAAGTGAATTTCCCGGCCCTGAAGGCGGCTTTCCTCGAGGGCAAGTGATGCATTTGTTCAGGCGCATTCTCGTCCCCGTGCTTTCGCTCTCAGTTCTCCTGGGCGCTGCCTGGCTCATGCCGAAGCTGCGCGCCCTTCCCGGCGGTCCGCTGTTGAATCGCACCTTCGAAAAGCTGCGCAGTCGCGAACTGAATGCTCGCGATCTCGACAACCTCACTGCCGGCTATTACGAGGCGTTAATCCAGGAAGGCTCGCTGGCGGCCGCTGGCGGCGGTTTGTTCAGTCGTTTTGCGGAATCGGAAAAGGTTGCCGACCGGCTGGCGGAGATGGACTCTCGGAGTAGGCGCCCTGCCCCGTATCTGGTCTGGGAATACAAGCCAAACCTCAACGTGCGCATCGAGGGGTTGCAGGGAGACTTAATCACCAACAGTCACGGCATGCCAGACCATGAATATGCCTTGGAAAAACCACCCGGCACGCGGCGCATCGCCGTACTGGGTGACTCCATCACACGAGGCTGGGGCGTTCCCTTTGGCGGGAGTTTTGAAGCCTTGCTGGAAGACCGCCTGAACGCTGAGCACACCAACGATCAGGTTCGCAAATTCGAACTCTTGAATTTTTCCGTCGGCGGCTATCGCATCACGCAGACCTTAGCGGTAGCTCTCGACAAGGCTCCGCGCTTCCAACCCGATGTTTATTTAGTCGGGATCTCTGATGTCACCATCCTTCGTCGCTGGGGATCCCATTTGACGTTGCTCGTGCAATCGGGCGGCGATCTACGCTTCGACTACCTGCGCCAGGTGGTGCAGCGTGCCGCAGTGCGCCCCGATGACAAAACGGAAATTTTCCCCGCCAAGCTCGCCCCCTATCGGCTTCCCACCATTCGCTGGGTCATTGGCGAGATTAAATCCAGCGTGGAACGCAGTGGCGCAAAAGTGATTTTGTATTTGGTTCCTTCGGTCAGCGATTCGCGGCTGACCCGCAGCGGATTCCAGGGCATCCCGGAAATAGCCAGCGAATACGGCTTGCCTTTGCTGGACCTGACGGACACGTTCGAACACATCGAAGACTTGGAAGTCCTGCGCATTGGCGGCAGGGACCGCCATCCCAACGAACGCGGGCATCGCCTGCTCTACGAAAATCTGTACCGGAAAATTCAAGCAGACCCGGAAATCTCCCGCTCCATTTTTGGATCGGAGTCGATTCCACCTGCTACTACGGTTGGCGCCAGTGCTGCTTCTTCTGCACGCTCCACCGTCACGAAGGAAACAAAGCGTTGAGCGTCCGCCGGGCCGCACTGCCGATCCTGAGCCTCATTGCGCTGCTGGGCCTGCAGCAAGCGGCCGTCTACCTTCCACGTCTTCCCGGAAGTTCCTTGCTGCGGAGAACGGTTGCCAAACTGCGCAGCCGTGAGTTCACCCAAGTAGACCTCGAAAACCTTCAGGCAGGTTATTACCAGACTCTGCTCAACGAGGGCGCGCGCGTCGCCAATGCTGGTTTGGCCAACCCAGCGGGTGGGATTGACGCAAGCGCGCAAGAAGGTCTCTACGCGCCGGGCGGTTTTTTGGGCTGGAAGTTCTGGCCCAGCGCCAGCACCGTTAGCCGCGACGGCCGTTCGCGGCTCATCACCAACCGCTTTGGCATGGCCGATCGCGACTACTCTCTGGAGAAAGCTCCCGGCACTCGGCGCATTGCGTTGCTCGGGGATTCCATCGTCCGCGGCTGGGGCATCGCCACCAAGGATGATTTCGAGGAACTTCTGGAAGACCGCCTGAATAGTGTCTATCGCGACGCCAACATTCAGAAATTCGAAATTTTGAATTTTGCTGTGGACAACTACACCATCACGCAGCACCTTGACGTGGCTCGCGAAACTGTTCCTCCGTACAAGCCGGATGTTTACGTCGTTTCGTTTACGGACCTGACCGTTTTTCGCAAATGGGGCAACCACATCGGTCTGCTGGTGCACCGCCGGGCCGACCTCAAGTACGACTACTTGAAGCGTCTGGCGCGCGAGGCCGACCTCAAAGCCAGCGATACTTCCGATCAAATTCAGGCCAAGCTCGCGCCTTATCGCATCCCCACGCTGCGCTGGGCGCTGGGGGAATTGAAAGCGCACTGCGAGCGGGAGAAGGTGCCCCTGATTCTCCTGCTGGTGCCGTCGGTGAGCGACGCGGCGCTCGTCCGCACCGGCTTCCAGGGCGCGTACGAGTTGGGGCCGGAGCTCGGAATTCCTGTCATCGACCTGACAGATACGTTCCAGGGCGTCGAGGACATGAGCCCCTACCGAATCAGCGGTGTGGATCGGCACCCCAATGAGCAGGGTCACAGGAAAATTTTTGAAAATCTTTACGCTAAGCTATTGGCCAACCCTGCGCTGTTCAAGCTACTCGTCGGCAAGCAACCCTCTGCCGTTCCCCCGCCTGCCAAACGCTAGTCCGTCATGATCTGTCCGAACTCCACCTCGGGAATCAGCGGGCGCAGTCCGTGCTCCGGAATTTCCACGTGCTCCGGCACGCGGTAGCGCGGTTTCTGACTTCCGCTGAAATCGAGATACAGTTTTCGCCGCAGGAACCACTCGGGGAAGTGACCCAGGCGGAACAGCGGGTACTTCATGCCTTCGCCGAACAGCCGCCGGCCCATGAGGTAGTAGTAGAAGGGAATTCCGAGATTGAATTTCCACTGCACGGATGGCGTGTTGCGGTAGAAATCAATGTTGTAGCGCCAGCAGGTGAAGAAGAATTCCCACTGCAAATCGGTCAACTCCACGAGCTTCGCGCCCTGCGCGCCTCGCTTTTCCAAGCGCGTGTCTTCCAGCGGCACAAACAACGTCGGCAGCACGCACCACTTGGAGTCCTTCAGTGCAAACAGCAGGTCCAGCGACTGCTTGGTGTCCTCGTCTGTTTCGCCGGGCAGGCCAAGAATGAACGTGCAGAAGGGAAACCAGTTGTTCTTGTTCAGTATCTCCATGCCTTTCAGCACCACGTCCGGCCATTGCTCCGGCCGGAAAGGATACGATTTGCCTTTCATGAAGTGTTTGAACAGGCGCGTGGACCCCGTCTCCAGCCCAATAAACAGGTTGGCGTAGCGGTGATCCCATTGCGTGGAAGCCTTGTGCTGATTCACGCTCAGCCCCACGGCCTCCGGCGAAAGGTGCTCGATCATGTGCGGCTCGACCAGCACCGGCGCCATCGTGCCGTGCGTTAGCATGATGTGCTTCACGCCGGGCACCGCCGCCACCGACGTGAACAGCCGCTTCAGGGCGGGCACATTCGTCTTGAATTTGGCGCCTTGTTCATAGAGAAACAAGTCTTCCGTGGTCAGCAAAATCGTGTCCGCGCCTTCCGCCACTTGCACCCGGACGTTGTCCAGGATTTGCTCGAGCGGAATGCTTTTCCCAGCCCGCAGCGCTACCGAGCAGAACTGGCAGCCGCGCCCGCACCCGCGCGTGATTTCCACGACCCCGAATGTCGATCGGTGCTTGATGCGCGGGATGTGGTCCAGCCGCGGGCTGTTGCCCATCGCCTTGCGCGGCAGCGCTTCGCCGCGCAAGGCCGCTTCAAACAGCCCCAGCGCGACGTCTTCCGCCTCGCCGTCCACTATGGTGTCAATCTGCCACGCGTCCTGAAGATTCTTCTTTTCGATTTGCCACGACCCCGGGCCACCCACAATGACCTTCAAGTGGTCCTTGTGCTTGCGCAGCGCGGGATGCTCGACCAGGCGGCGAAACTCCGCGGCGTTGATGGGTTCGATGGCGTCCCCGCCGTAAAAATGAGCGTACACGTCGGTGGCAAAGGTAATGCCCAGCGGGTTGTGTGCATGGATGCCGACCACGCGCGTATTGTCTCCGATGAACTGCCCCATCTGCGCCGGGTAGCAGACCGCGATTTCCTCCGCCGGAAATTTCTGCAACAGCAGCGCTTCGATGACGCGCAGCCCGTGCGGCACGAACTTGGCTTGGCCGTCCGCGGCCACTTCATTCTGGATGGAGACGTCCGTGCCCATCGTGCGGGCGTACTTCGCCGGCAACGTGGCCAGCAGCATTTGCCTCCATGTACTTTTCAGGTATTCGGAGGATTCGGAATCACTGGCAGCAAGAACTATCTTCTTACCGAGTTGGCTCATGCGCAGCCCTGCCTGCTCCGCGAATGGAAATGGAACACCCTGCCCCGCAAGGCTCAAAAGAATATGATATTTCCGCCACCGGAGTCGAGAGGGTGCCGCCCAACGCCCGTTTTGCGGGCTCGAATGGAATCTTTGGCGTGCCGAGTTGCTGGGAAAACAGGTTATTTGCCGGAGCTTTTTTGTGCCGGCGCCTTCTCCTGTTCCGGCGGGCGGATGCCCGGCGGGATTTCTCCAGTCAGCGATTCCAGGAACGCCACCAGGTCGTCGCGCTCCTGCCGCGTCAGGAAATCCAGCACTCGGATGTTCTTGTCGAGGTGGGGATTGGAGTTTCTGCCGCCGTCGTACAGATCAATCACGTCTTTCAGTGTGGACAGGCGGCGGGCGATTCCGGGCACTGATTTTACGACTGCACGGAAGCCATGTGCAACTAGCACCTGGCTACGCCAGCGCAGTGCATGAGCGAAATCTTGTGCAGCTTAAATGTAGCCCAGGCCTTCGAGTCGATTCTTGACGGCATCTTCGCCGGAGCCGAAGCCTTCGGGCGGCTTCTTTTCCATGCCGGCGACGAGCGAGCGGCCCTGCATGACTTCCGGAATATCGTAGCCCGCCAAATCCAGCAGCGTTGGCGCGACGTCGAGAAGTTTCGCGCCTGTGTATTCCCCGCGCAGCGGCAGGTTCGGCGCGGCGAGCAGGAACATTCCGTACTGCGCATGGTTGCAGGCGTCCGGGCCGGTATCGTTTTCCTGCACGTGGACGCGCCCGTAGCCCACGCCGCCAATCGAGCGCCAGTAGAGCCCGCCGAAGTGTACGATAAGGTCTGGCGCCACGTTTTTCACGCTCTTGTACAGTTCCTTCGGCTTGAACACCAGCGAGTTCAGCGGCTTGCCCTTGTCGTCGGTGAGCGCTTCAAATTTCTTCTTCATCTCGTTCTGAAAACTTTCGTACTCGCTCTGCGGGATCACGCCCTGCGGCTCGCGGCCCTGCACGTTGAAGAACACGCGCGCGTAGTAGCCGCCCTCGCTCCACACTTTGGTTTTCGCCCAGTTCACTTTCAGCTTGCCGAAGGGCGTCACCTCTTTCGGATATTCGTCGAGCACCAGCAGGCCTTCCTTCACCAGCCATTCGTTGACGACGAAGCCGCCGTCCAGCCGCTGCGCGCCGTGGTCGCTGACGATGAGCAGCACAGTTTCGCTGTCCAGCAATTCCAGCACTTCGCCGATTTGCTTATCCACCCACGCGTAGTAATCCGGAATGACGTTTTCATACGGGTTGCCGGGCTTGTAAAAAATGTGCTGCTTGTCGAAGCTGTCCCAGAAGCCGTGGTGCACGCGGTCCTGGCCGATGTCCACGAAGTGGAAGAAGTCCCACTCTTTTTCTTTCAGCAGCCACTTCACCACCTTCCACTGCTTCTCGCTCATCTCGAAAATTTCTTTTTTCAGCCATTCTTTGTCGTCGGTGCGAAATCCTTTCACGTCCACCGGGTATTCGCCGACCAGCGCGTTGATTTCTTTGCCCACTTCGGGCGGGTTGGTGTACACGTCCTTCGTCGTGTCCGGCGTGAGGAAGCAGCCCACGCTGATGCCGTTGATGCGCCGCGGCGGATAGCCCGGCGGCACGCCGACGATGATGGATTTCTTTCCTTCGCGCGCGATGTGGTCCCAGATGGCCGGCGTCTTGATGGATGCGGAACTCGCGATGCCCAGGCCGCTGTAAGAGTGGTCGGTGCGATTGCGGAAGCCGTACACACCCAGCGAGCCGGGATCCTGGCTGGTCGTCATGCACATCCACGCCGGCACGGTGATGGGCGGGATTACGCTTTCCAGGCGGCCCCATGTTCCCGCGTCCATCAGGCGGCGAATGTTGGTGAGGCGCTCGTCGCGGAAAACCACGTCCGGCGCGCAGCAGTCCAGTCCCAGGATGCAAATTTTCATCGGTTCACCTTAGGAAGTTGTACTACAAAAGCGATTCTCTCTCCATCGCCGCGTGCTTGGGAATACCAAAAAATTTCAAGATGGTTGGCGCGAGGTCGCGGATGTCGCAATGGTTGTGGCTCACGGCGCGGTTCATGAACAGCACGCCGGGCACGACTTCGGGATCAATAATGTGGTCGCCGCTCCAGCGCCGCATGTTGTCTTCGAACAGTCCGCGCGGCATGCCGCCCAGTGCCGTCTGCCAGGAAACACGGAAGCCACCCGCATAATTCACCAGCAAGTCCGGCGCGTCGAGTTGGTGCGCACCCGAGTACAGTTGTTCACGCCGGCCGACGCTGTTGATGGCGGTGCGCTGCGTTCCCGGGTCGGCGATGCCGGTGAGTCCGTCGCAAATCGCGCGCCGCACGCGCTCCGCGTCCGTCCCTTCCTCGACCACGCCCTGTCCTTCGCGCCCTTTCATGTTCAGGTAAATTCCTGCGAGGCCCAGCGCGTAGGCCTGCGTCTTCGACCAATCCACTTCGGTGAAGCCGTCGCCCAGCTCTTCATCAGGTTTTTTTCCGGCCCTCAGTGTCATCAATCCATTTTCTACGAGCCACGTATTCACGTGAAAGGCGCGGCGAAACGTATTGAAGCCGTGATCGGAAAGCACCACGAGCAGCGTGTCGTCGTCCACGTGCTCGAGCACGCGCGCCAGCAGCGGGTCGTACAGTTTGTAGTGCTCCTCGATTTGCCGCGTCAGCTCGGGCGCGCGTTCGCGCTCGAAGTAGGGGTGGCCCGAGTCGCGGAAGCGCCAGAACATGTGCTGCACGCGGTCCGGCGTATCGAACACGACAAAGAACAGCCCTTCGCTGAAGCGCGCCAGTTCGTGAAAGGTCATTTTCTCGCGTTCCGTGCGCACCAAGTCGCACTGCGCGAGATACGCAGCTTCGTCGAAGCGCCCGTTGTTCAGCCCGGTGTGATCCTCGGCCATCCCCAGCGTGGAAAACGGGCCGATCACTTCGGAAAGCTCTTTCGCATATTCCCCCGGCGCGGATACCGGATACATCGGCAGCGGTGCCGCAGGATCGAAGTTTACCGGCGAAACGTAAAATTCGACGTGTGGCGTCACCTGCCGCGTGAAGAAGCGCACCATGCCGGGCAGCGATTGCAGCATGGACAGCTTGAACTTCACGCGCACCCACGGGCTCCATTCGCCCACCTTCAGCTCGACGGTGGCTGGCGCGCCGCCGGTGCGGACAGTGAGTTTTCCTGCCGCGGCGTCCGCGCGCACTTTGATTTCCGCGGTTGTGTCGCTGGCGGGTTTTGTGCTGGTGTTGCGCGGGCCGATGAGGTGCGAAGTGAACTCGTTGCCGGCGTCGAGATGGACGATTAGCTCGCTCTCTTTGGCTTTAGCGGACTTCTCCTGCGTGTAAAACGTGCCTGTGCCCTGGCTGCCGCGCAGGTCGGGCACGCCCACGCCGGAAAGCATGCGCCCCTTCACCGCGTCCGGCGGAAACGTCACCGGGCAGCGCAAAATCGTGCTGGGGATGCCGCGCTCGGTGAGCAGGTGCCAAAAGGGCACTCCGCGGCGATTGTTGACTACCTTCGGCGGCGTAAAAATATTTTTTGGTTTTTCAAACCGCGTCAGCGCGTAATCCGGCAGGTAACTCGCGGCGTCGCGCCGCACAAAATCGAAGATGCCGTGCCCGCCGGGGTTGGTGCCCGTCGCGAACGAAGACCACGCCACCGGCGTCTGTGCCGGATAGGTGGTGGCCAGCCGCGCGTACATTCCGGACTGGCGGATCTTCGCGAACGTCGGCAATTCGCCGCGCTCGATCATCGCCTCCACGATGGAAGGCTCGAGCCCGTCCAGCCCGATGACAATGACTTTTTTCTTCACGCTGTGTCTGTTCCTGAGCGCGGCGGTCCTTCTGGGTTATTTCGGCTGATCCTTGGGTGTCTGCGGAGCGTTTTCTTCGGCTTCCACGGGCTTGGAGCGGCCAAAGATCTTGCGCACAATGCCGAGCAGTTTGTTCCAGAAAATCATGACAAAGCCCATCACCGTGGCCAGGATCGAGGCCACCGGCATCATCTGATCCGGCCCGACGTAAAATGCGATGAGCAATAAGTTCACAGTCACATCTCCTCACAGTGCGATTCGGCATTCTTTTGCAAACTGCTATTTTCTCACATCCGGCCCATCCGCACATCTACTTTTTCTAGGGGTGCGCCGTTTGCGTCATGCCCCCGGTAGAATCTTCCACTACACGGTGCGCGCGGACCGCAGTGCAGCCGGTGTGCAACGCCTTGCGCGAATCAGGAAACAATCTTGCGCTTTTGCCGTGAGTTTTTGTGCGCCGGTGCTACACTTTTGTGCGAAGAATGGGCCAATTCCAGCACTTTTGCCGGGCCGCGGGTTGGCCGCTGGATTGCACGCAGGCCGGGCCTGTTCCGCCAAAACTGACGTAAGGACGAAGAATCCATGTTGCGTTACCTGATCGCAGGAGGTGCCGGATTCATCGGCGTGAATGCAGCCGACCAATACGCCCGCGCCGGCCATACAGTCACCATCCTCGACAATTTTTCGCGTCGCGGCACGGACGTCAACGCAGATTGGTTGCTGAAGCGCCATCCTAAAGTGCGCGTCGTGCGCGCGGACATCCGCAAAGACCATCAAATCCTCGCCGCGGAGGCCGCACAGTGCGACGTCCTGCTGCACTTGGCAGCGCAGGTCGCGGTGACCACTTCCGTCTCCGACCCGCGCCTCGATTTTGAAATCAATGCCCTCGGCTCCTTCAACATTCTTGACGCCGCCCGCCGCGCTCCCAAGCCGCCCATCGTCCTCTACTCCTCCACCAACAAAGTGTACGGCGGCATGGAGGACGTGCGCGTGGTGGAAAAGAACGGCCGCTACGTCTATGAGACGCTTCCCCTCGGTTGCAGCGAGGCCCAGACGCTCGATTTTCATTCGCCCTACGGCTGCTCGAAGGGTTCCGCGGACCAGTATGTGCGCGACTTCTCGCGTATCTACGGCCTGCGCACGGTGGTCTTCCGCCAGTCGTGCATCTATGGCCCGCACCAGTTCGGCATCGAAGACCAGGGCTGGGTGGCGTGGTTCACGCTGCGCAGTTTGTTCAACCAGCCGGTCACCATCTACGGCGACGGCAAGCAGGTGCGCGACGTCCTCTATGTGGACGACCTCATCGGCGCGTACACTGCCGCGGTCGCGCACATTGACCGCGCCGCGGGCCGCATCTACAACACCGGTGGCAGCGCCGCGAATATCCTCTCGCTGCTTGATCTGGTCGCGCTGCTCGAAAAAATCAGCGGAGCGAAAATGAACTGTTCCTTCGGCGACTGGCGCCCCGGCGACCAGCGCGTGTACATCAGCGACGTCCGCCGCGCGCAAAGCGAAATCGGTTGGAGCCCCACGACTTCGCCCGCCGCCGGCATCGGCAAGATGCGCGACTGGATGATCGAAAACAAAGAGCTGATTCGCGGCATTTATCAGAGCTGAGCGATGCTTTGCCTCCCGTGCCCATGAACAACCGCCCCATTCCCAAGTGGATTCACTGGCTTGTGCTCCTCGTGATTCTGGGCCAGCTCGGCGCCCTCGGCCTGATGTTGGCCGGACGCCTGCACGGCCCGCAGCGCAACCTCGTGCCTCAGGCGCTGCTCGGCGGCGCCATGGCGCTGTTCGTTCTGGCGGGCTTTGTGCTTCGTAATCACGGCGAGTCGCTGCGGCCCGCGCCGGCGCGCATCGGCATTGTCGCGCTCACCGTGCTGGCGTTTGCGCTTTGCGGGCTTTACTTTGTGCGCAACCGCGCCATTCTGACTCTTCCTTACGACCTGGGGGGATGGTCGGAATCTTACTTCCTCACGGACATCATCAAGTGGAACACCGGCACACCGCTTTACACGGCGCCGGACGACAGTAATTCCGGCACGTACACGCCGGGCGCCGCGGCGATCAGCCATTTTCTTGCCAGTTTGATGGGCAAGGCGCAGTCCGTCCGCACCTACCGTTTTCTGCTGCAACTATACCTCGCGATAGCCGCGCTCTTCGCCGGGGCCGCTGCGTGGAACCTCCTGCGCTTGTCGGACCCGGAGCGCTTTTCGCGCTATTCGCGATGGTGGCTGCCGTTTTTTGTGCTGGCCTCGTTTCTCATCGCCACGAACCCGGAAACCAACGCCTTCAACATTTTTCTTCACAACGATCCGTTGAGCGTTTTAGCCGCCACGATTGGGTTTTGGGTCCTGACGAAGTTCGCGCTTTCCCAGAATCCGCGCTGGCTGGTGATGATGGCCGTGCTCCCGGCTTTGGCATATCTGGCCAAGCAATTTCTGGCGCTCTTTGCCGCCATCTACGTGGTGTACCTGTGGCTGGACGGCAAATCATCCCTGCGCCGCGTGATCACATTCGGTGCGATTACCTTTGCGATCCTTGCCGCAACCATCCTCGGCGGCCTGCTGATCTGGGGCGACGCCTACCGCTACTGGGTTTTCGAAGTCATGGGCTCGCATACCGTTTCTTTCATCAAGCTCAACGAGCGCTTCGCCGATGCGGCGTGGAATATTCTGCTGGGATTGCTTGGCGGCCTGGTCCTGCTTCGCGGCGAGCGGTCTTCTCGGCTCCTGCCGCTTTGGGTCGGCTGGCTGATGATGACGCTCGGCGGCATGTACACCTCTGGCATCACTTATTTGCCGACGCACCTGGGCCCGGCCTCGATGGTCGGCGGATGTTTTGCGCTCGCGGCGCTGGCCATGCTGTGGCCTTCGTCCGACGAAGCGGATGCTAGGCCCGCCCTGCAATGGCTTCAGGTTGCTGTCGGCTGCCTTGCCGTGCTTTCAGTTTTCGCTGGCATGGGATTTACGCACAGCGGCCGGCTTCCACTCGATGCGGACCTCCAGCGCTACGTCCGCGCAATCGAGCACGAATTCAATGGCGTGCCCGCGGACCGCGTCCTGCTGGACATGGGAGAATGGGTCTACCTGCGCGAAAACGTGCTGGCAAAGGACCGCATGGCCATCTTGAACACGCACCGCACGCCGCACTATGGTTTGCTTGACCGCATCCGCAACCACGCTTACGACAGAATTCTCGTTCATGTTTTGAGTGACGGTGCGTATTCCTATGAACTCGGCGGCGAGCGCGACATCCAGAAAGAATTGCTGGCCTACTATCGCCCCGTGCGGCGCATCGCCGGAATCAAAAACATGGATCGCTGGCTTTTCTACGACATGGCCATGTCGGAGATTGTCGTCCTCGAGCCCATTCCTCCGCCGCAGAGCGAGCCGGCCAATCCTGCATCGGACGCTTCTCAGAAGCGGTAGGCGCTTGCGTTAAACCCTGCCAGGCTCATCAGGCAAATGTGCCCTTCGCTGGCCTCTGTTTGGTCTTGGCTGTCTGGCCGCGCAGATTCCCTTCGCTCCCCTCAGCGCGGTACCTCCTCCATTCGTAACCGTTGGAAAGTCCCCTTGCTCTTTTCGCGTCCGGCCGATGGCCGCCCGTGCATGATTCGGATACAATGAGCGATTCGCGAGGCTGGCAAACAGAAACGAAACACGTCGGCAAGACTCCAGGAGGCGCTGGTGCCGCACAAGGTAAGCATAGTCATTCCCGCCAAAAACGAGGAAATGAACATCGGATTGGTGCTGGATGACCTGAACAAAACCATCGCGGCGATCTCCGGCTACACATTTGAAGTCATCGTAGTGGACGACAAGTCCTCTGACCACACCGGCGAAGTCAGCGCGGCGCGTGGAGCCAAAGTGATACGCAACACCGGGCCATCCGGCAAAGGGCGGGCGCTGCGCGTCGGCTTTGAAAATGCTACCGGCGAAATCTTCATCATGATGGACGCGGACTACTCCCATCGCGCCGAGGAAATCCCCCGCTTCCTGGAGGCCTTTCAAAGTAACGTCGGGCTGGTGATTGGCTCGCGGATTTTCGGCGGCAGCGACGAGTACACCCGCGTGCGCGCCTTTGGAAATATCTTCCTCACCGGCGCCTTGGGCATGTTTCTCGGCCGCTATCTCTCCGACGCGCTGAACGGCTTCAAAGCCTTTCGCCGCGAAGTGTGGGATAGCTTCCACTACACCTCCAGCACCTTCGAAATTGAAATTGAGTTGATCGCCAACACGCTGCGCAAAGGGCTGAGCGTGGTGGAAGTGAGCAGCCACGAGCGCGCCCGCCTGGGTGGCGAGCCCAAAAGCCGCGTGGTGCGCCACGGCACCCGCTTTCTCCTGCGCATCATCTCCGAATGGATGCGCAACAAGGGCATGCTGTCCTCCAACGCTAAATCCTGACCAGTTTTCTGTGGAGAAGTTTTCCGGGGCCTAGGGGGCCTGCTTGCTGCCGGCAGCCGTATTCGCTTTTTGCGCGGCCCACTCTTTTGCTTGCGGCACCCACGCCGCCAATTTTTCTGTGAGCTGCTTGACCACCTCGCGGCCTTCTTCCGACTGGGCAAGGTTGTTCAATTCGCCCGGATCCTTGTGCCAGTCGTAAAGCTCAATCTTGCCGTCCTGCTGCACGATCAAGTGCCATTGCCCGGCGATCAGCGACTTCACCCAGCCCTGTTTTACTGGCCAGTGCTTGTCCGCTCCGGGGTTTCTTCCTTTGTCCACCTCTCCCAAAATCAGTTCTTCTGCGCAATTTCCTCCGGTCCAGCACTCAGAAAGTGGCGCGCCAGGAAACTCGCCGGCGGCGCCGCCCGACAATTGCATGATGGTGGCCGGCAATTTGAACAAGCTCACCGGATCGGCGACTCGCGTTCCTTCCGGCGCTTTCCCGGGCATGCGAATCATCAGCGGCACGCGGAGCTGCTCCGTGTACAGGCTGATGCGGTGGCCGATCAATTGATGTTCGCCGATGGACTCTCCGTGGTCGGAAACGATGATGACGAGCAGATCCTTTTCCAGCCCGCGCGCGGCCAGCCCGTCGAACAGTCGTTTCAGCTCGGAGTCCAGGTACGCCACCATGGCGTCGTACACTCCGTCCAGATACTCGATTTCCTGCGGGTCAAAGGGGTCCTGGCGAATCGCGGTCTCAAAGTCCACGCGCGAGCGCCCCCGCGCAAACTTCTGCATGAATTCTCTCGGCGGGTCGTTCGGCAGGTGCGTCTCCATGTAGTTGAGAAAGGCAAAGAAGGGGCGGTCGCGGTGCTGGTCCACCCAGCTCAGAAAGCGCTGGTTCACTTCCGAAGCGGGCATGTGTTCGCGCGGCATATAGCGCGCGAAGAACTTCGCCACCACGAGGCTTTGCAACTTGCGTCCCAGCATGGTCCGCGTCGCGGAGTCCCACCAGCCAGTAAAAAGATTTTCGTAACGGTGGAACCCGCGCCCCATGCCGAAGGGCCGCGTGGCCAGCGCATTGTTGGCCACCACACCCACCGTGCTGTATCCGCGCGCCGCCATGGCTTGTGCGATGGTCGGGAAGCGGCCGTCATACGGCTCCAAGGTGGCCCCGTGCTCGAAGGGCATTTTGCCCGTGAAAAAAGTCACGTGCGAGGGCAGCGTCCACGGCGCGTTGGCAAAGGCTTTTTCAAAGACCACGGATCTAGTGGCGAACGAATCCAGGAACGGCGTGGTCCCCCGCGTGCTCCCGTACGCGCCCAGCCGGTCCATGCGCAGCGTATCCAGCACGATGAGCAGGACATTCGGCGCGCCAGCCGGAGCCGCCGCAAGTTTGCGATCCTCGTATTTCTCATACATCCAGTCGCCGCTGGCCGCCGCGCATCCCACCACCACGGCCAGCACCATCACTTTCACTACGCTGCGCCGCACAAATCCCATCCAGCCCGCTTCGTTGCGCGCCAGCAGGCGCGCCACCACCACTCCCAGACCCAGCGACAACATCAGCGCGCCGCGCTCCCGCAAGCGCCCGGACATGGAGACAAACACGTACCAGCCCAGCGAGCCGAAAACCACGTGTGTGGCGAACAGCCAGCGCGCCGGCCGCCACCACGCCAGCACCACCCACAGCCCAATGCCGGCCACCAGAAACACCGCCACATCCATCAGCGTGGCTGCCCACAGGATGTTCTGATCCACGGCCGTGGCCTTGATATTCCACGTCAGCAGTCCAGCGGTTTGCAGGAGAAGGAAACTCGCTCCCTCCAGCAGCCCCACGACGACACCGAACCACAAAGTCAGCGCCAGCAAATCGCTGGTGCGGTAGGGCACGCCCGCTGCGGCCGGTGCTTTTGCAGTTGCTGGACTGGTCATCCAATTCACCTCGATGGGTTCATGAGTTCGTCAGTTTGCTTTCTTTGCCGCCAAAGCGTTTTCCTGGGACGCGCCCATGCGCATGCGTTTTTCCCGCACGCGCAGCAAGAAATCCGCCACCACTTTCTGTCCTTCCGGCGTGTCCGCCAGGTTCTGCAATTGCGCGCGGTCTTTTTTTGCGTCGTAGAGCTGCGGCGCCTGCTTCTCGTGGTAGATGAAATACCAGTCCGGGCTCTGGATGGCCTTCAACGCGCCGCTGTAGCAAGGGATGTATGGCCGGTTGCGTTCCGGGCAAGCCGCCAGCTCGGCCCACGGGTACGGCCAATCCGTGGGCGGAACTTCTTGCTCCCAAAGCGGCGCCAGCGAAGGCCCGGGAAACGCGCTGGAATCGCCTGCGCCTGTTAGCTCCATCACCGTCGCTGGC
Source organism: Acidobacteriota bacterium (assembly GCA_023481105.1). Lineage (GTDB taxonomy): Bacteria > Acidobacteriota > Terriglobia > Acidiferrales > UBA7541 > JACQDE01. The sequence continues at coordinate 32,174 of JAMCWK010000104.1, forward strand.
AACGACGCCAGCGAAACCGGCGTCTCCACGCGCCGGCCCGCGCCGATTTTTTCCGGCCAGCGCACAATCAGCGGCACGCGCAACACCGGCTCCCACATGGAATGCGCGCGCCCGAAATCGTTGTGCTCCCCAAACATTTCTCCGTGGTCTGCCGTCACGATGACGATGGTATTTCGTCCCAGGCCGTTCTGATCGAGCCGCTCGAGCAGGCGGCTGATTTCTTCATCCACATAGCGCACCGCGCCGTCATACGCGGCGATGCCGTCGGCTACCACATCAGGCGGCGCGGGTTTGGTGCCAAAACTATCCAATTGCTCGTTAAACGCTTCCCCGGCGTTTTCGTTCGTGGTGAACGCCGTGCGGTAGGGAGGCGGCGGCACCAGAGGCGGGTGCGTGTCGAAATAGTTCAGAAAGACGAAGAAAGGCGTCTCCGGCTTCTCTTCAATCCACGCCAGCGCGGAGTCGTTGATGTCTGCCGCGGTGCGCCGCCCCGCCAGGTCTTCGTTGTTTACTTTGCGCAGAACGTATTTGCGCAGCTTTTGCCCCAGCAGCGTGCGCGCCATCATGTCCACCAGGTTGTGGAAGGAATCTTCAAAGCGGATGAAGCCGCGGCCAAATCCCTGCGCGCGTGTAAAGAACAGTGTGTTGGCGGAAAACGCCGCTGTGCGATATCCGCTCGCCTGCAGCGCCTCGGGAAGCATCGGATGTCCCTTGCCCAGCGAAAATTTTTCTGCACCGTGTTCGGTGGGGAAGAGTCCCGTCAAAAGGGACGCATGCGACGGCAGTGTCCATGGCGCCGTGGTCATCGCATTTTCAAACACCACCGATTGCTCGGCTATCTTGTCCAGCTTCGGACTCGTCTTCCGGGCATAGCCGTACAGCGTCAAATGGTCTGCGCGCAACGTGTCCACCAGAATGACCAGCACATTAGGCGATCCCGGCGCCGCGGGCCGCAGTGCGGCGATGGCGTTGCGCTCCTGCATCCACAGACCCGTCTCGATTCCCGCGCAGGCCAGCACCGCAAACGCCGCCACCCAAATGACCGAGCGTTTCCAGAAATTCAGCGCGGCCCTTTCGTGCGCGTTGCACCACCGCGTCAGCATCACTGCCAGGCCAAGCGCCAGCATCGCCACGCCCAACTGGCTCACGCGGCCACTGGCGGACAGCAGATCTGAGAATCCAACCAACCCGAACAGAAACACCGCCACGCTGGCCATCGGCAGCCGCGGCGCGAGCCGGCCGAGTACCGCCAGCCCGGCGGCGCCCAGCACGAAAAACAGCACGTAAAAGAGCGGCGCCACCCAGATGACCTTCACCGATGCCGCCGTCAAGCGCATCTCCCAGGAAATGCCCCCCAGCGATTGCAGCGCCGTGCGCACGATTCCTTCCAGCAGGCCGGTCACCAGCCCGAACCACGCGGCCATTGCCAGCAAATCTCGCGCACGGATTCCTTCCGGCGCCGCCTGCGCTGATGGTGTTGCCATCTGATTCATCGCCTTGATTCTCTCCGCATAATTTCGGGCCGCATGCGCTCAGCGCGGATGCGCCACCAGCCGCTGCTCTGAGTGCTGCGCAGAAGTCAGCCGCTTCTGCAGTTGCGCCCCATACTCCGCCGCAATGCGCGCGCCTTCCTCTGTTTTCGCCAGGTTCTGTGTTTCCTGCGCGTCCTGATTCCAGTCGAAAAGTTCCACGCCGAATTTCTGGTGCGAAATGTAATGCCACCGCGAGCTGATGATCGACTTGATGGCGCCGTGGTAGCAGGGCCATTTCTCCAGCGAGGAAAATGGGAAATGGTCTAGCTCCGACACCGCAAATAGTTCGTCGCCGGAAGTTTCGCCGCCGCTCCAGCGCGACGCCAGCGACACGCCGGGGAAAGGATGCTTTTGCACCCCGGCCATCTCGGCAATGGTGCTCGCCAGGTCTTGCAGACCGGCCACGCCGGGCACTCGCCGGTTCTCCGGAATTCTGCCGGGAAACCGCAGCAGCAGCGGCACGCGGATCTGTTCCAGGTACAATGCGCTGCGATGCCCGTCGAGTCCGTGCTCGCCCAGCGATTCGCCGTGGTCCGAGGTGATGATCACCAGCGTGTTCTGATCCAGATTGCGCTTTCGCAGTTCTTCCAGCAAGGCCCCGATTTGCGAGTCCAGATAAGCGAGTGATGCGTCATAGGAATCCAGTGCCAGCCGGCGGAATCCCGGTGACTGGTACGGATACTTCTGCGGCTTGCGCCACGCGGTTCGATCCAGCGCTTCGGGGTCGTCCGAAAACCGCGCGGCAAACTCGCGCGGCGGCCGCGTCGGCTCGTGCACTTCCATGTAATTCAGAAACGCAAAAAAGGGCCGCGCGTCGCGCCCGTCCAGCCAGCTCAGAAACCGCTCATTGACTTCCGGCGCGCTCATGCCGGAAAAATTCTGGTACGAGTTCAAATAGCCGCGGTAGAGCTTGTGAAACTTCAAGCCAAACGTGGAATGCGTGAAAATATCTCCCCAGCCCCAGCTCAAGTTTTTCCAGCGCTGGAATCCGCGCGATAACCCGAACGCCGCGGAGCACATCAACTGGTTAGCGACAAACCCTCCCGTAGCGAAACCGTGTTGCGACATGATCTCCGCCAAAGTGGGAAAGCGTCCGTCGTACGGCCACAATCCGGCGCCGTGTTCGCTGGGCAGCCGTCCGGTGAAAATGGAGGTATGCGAAGGCAGCGTCCAGGAAGCGTTCGCAAACGTTTTTTCGAACAGCACGCCTTGCTTCGCAAAAGCGTCTAAGTTGGGCGTGGTCGGTCGCGGATAGCCGTAGCTGCCGACGTGGTCCGCGCGCAGCGTGTCCAGCACAATCAGCAGCACGTTCGGCGTGTTCGCCGGCGGCTGCGGCAGCCGCGCCACTTGGACTTTTTCCCAGATGCGTTCGCCACCATTGACGCTGACCCACGCAAGCAGACAGATCAGCACCAGCGGCACGACGCTGCGCCGCATTAGCGTCAGTCGGCGCGCTGGCGCTCGCTCCATCCAGCGCCATGCCACCGCGCCCAATCCCAACGAAAGCATAATGACGCCGCGCTCTCGTAGGCGCCCCGATGTCGAGAGCCAGCCGTAGGCCGTCAACGTCCCGAATAGCGCGGCCGCCAGCGCCGGCCAGCGGCCCCACCTCGTCAGCACCGGCAATAACACTGCTCCCAGAACCACAAATAGCAGCGTATTCACCAGCGCGCTGGCCCAGAGTATGTTCAAGTCCACGCTCGAGCTCAGCCTGCTCCAGGCCACCCACCGCGCCTGCTGTAGCGTCCATGCAAAAAAACCTTCCAGCAAGCCGCCGGCAAGACCGAACCAGGCGGCCAGCAGCAGCAATTCGTGCGGGCGTAGGTTTGCAGGAGCGCGCTCAGGCAGCGGTTGCTTGACTTGTTTCATATCTCTGGACCCAAAGTCAGAAATTCTCACAGGCAATGCGCGATCGGAATCTGAGGACAGCCAGAAGTTTACCTTATTTGGCGAAGGCGCATGGAGCGGGAATGGAATAGCTGTGCGCGCGCGGCAACACGTGTCGCTGCACGAAGCTTACAGCTAGGTTGTATTTCAGGAGCGCGTCTCAAACCTGCGATTTGTGTTCCGCGGATCGCGAGAAAAGCCAACTAGTCAGCTTGCGGCAGCCTTGTAGCACCTTGCCCCAAAACATCAGGGCCAGGCCGAAGATAGTTCCAAAAACGCCGGAAAGTGGAATCAACTGATCGGGGCCAACATACAAAATCATTTGCTCTCCTTGATTTGCTGCCGATGATCCCCATCATCGGCACAATTTTCTCCATTTCCCCTCAGACCAGCTGCACTGAGCCGACACTCCAGGGGATGCAATTTGAAGACCGAGCAGGCCATTCGCCCCCGTTTCCAATCCCTTGATTCACAGGCAGTTAGCAACGCGCGCCGGCGGTTACTGCAACTCACTTCGCTTTTCCGGCGGACGATGGGAAACTTCCTGCGCATTTGTGGAAACTCCCGGCCATCTTTTCGCCTGCCCGAGCGCGAACAATGCTAAAATTAGGTTGGTTTTTCCGCGCTTTTGCGGGCTTTTCCGCCTTTTGAATATGGCCAGCGAATTGCTCCGGCCCAGGCGGATTTTTATGAACAAAGGGACCCATGGCTCACAAACTCAATAATTCCCGCCGCACCATCGCGGTGGATTTCGACGGCGTCATCGCCGACTACAACGGATACAAAGGCCCCGGTGTGCTTGGCGCTCCGCGGCCCGATGTGCGCGAGGCCATGCGCACGCTGAAAAAAGAAGGCTGGAAAATCATCATCAACACCACCCGCGGCGAAGCGGAAATTTCCAAGTACCTCGCCGAGCACGGAATCCCGTACGACGAATTCAACAGCAACTCCGATTACAAGACGCAGGGAGTCAAGCCCGTCGCGGATGTTTATTGGGACGACCGCGCCGTCTGCTATTCTGGAGACGCGCGGAAAGACCTCGACGCCATTCGCAACTTCAAGACCTGGAGCGGGCGCGAATAATTTCCCTGGCGGCGGGTCCGCCTCGGGCGGATCTTGCCGCGCACCAAAAAAATCCTATCGAAGGCGGACTCGTAAAAGAATGTTCTCCAATCGGCCCCATGGTGGAAAACTGATCAACCGTGTTGTAGATGGCCCCGCGCGCGACGAACTGCTGGCCCGCGCGGAAAAGCTCCCGCGCGTGCAGCTCAATGCGCGCCAGCTTTCCGATGTCGAGCTCATCGGCATCGGCTCCTTTTCTCCTCTCGACGGCTTCATGGGCAAGCGCGACTACGACAGCGTGGTCAACGATGAGCGCCTGGCGAATCGCCTGCCGTGGACAATTCCCATCACTCTGGCCGTCGAAGAAGCGCAGGCAAAAAACCTTTTCGGCGCGCAGGAAGTCGCCCTCGCCGACGGCAACAATCAAATCATGGCTGTCATGCAGCTCGAGGAAGTTTTCCGCTACGACCGCGACCTCGAAGCGCAAAAAGTTCTGCTCACCACTAGCGACACTCATCCCGGCGTGCAATATTTGAAGAGCGTCGGCGACTATTGTCTCGCCGGGCCCATTCAAGTCCTCCGCCGCAAGGATCGCGGCGAATTCGGTAAGTACACGCTGGACCCCAAAGAGACGCGCTACCTTTTCGAGCATCGCGGCTTCAAGACCGTCGTCGCTTTCCAGACGCGCAATCCCGTTCATCGCGCGCACGAGTACATCCTGCGCTGCGCGCTGGAAACCGTGGACGGCCTGCTGCTGCATCCGTTGATGGGCGAGACCCGCGAGGAAGACGTGCCCGCCGAAGTGCGCTTGCAGTGCTACCTCGTGCTGGTGAACGGCTACTACCCGTCCAACCGCACCGTGCTCAGCCTGTATCCGGCTGCGATGCGTTACGCCGGCCCGCGCGAAGCGATTTTCCACGCGATTGCCCGGAAAAATTACGGCGCCACGCATTTCATCGTCGGCCGCGACCACGCCGGCGTCGGCAATTTCTACGGCCCCTTCGACGCCCAGAAAAAATTCTTTCAGTTCGACGCCGAGGAGTTGGGCATCACCCCCATCTGCTTCGACGCCACGTTCTTTTGCACCAAGTGCGGGCAGATGGGTTCGGCCAAGACGTGCAAGCATGGTGCCGAAGACCGCCTGACATTGAGCGGCACCAAGGTTCGCGAGATGCTCCGCAACGGCGACAAGCTGCCCACGGAGTTTACGCGGCCCGAGATTGCCGAAGTTTTGCGCGAGGCCTACCGCAAGCAAAATCAGTAGGCCGCAATTTACAAGGGAGAGAACAGCCACACCAATGAAAATTAAAAAGAACAAAGGTTTCGTGCTCTGGTTCACCGGCCTGCCGTGCTCCGGCAAGTCCACCCTCGCCGAGCTGCTCAAGCCCGAGCTGGAGAAGCGCGGCCGCCTGGTGGACATTCTCGACGGCGACATCGTGCGCACTCACCTCACCAAGGGTCTCGGCTTCAGCAAGGAAGACCGCGACACCAACATCCGCCGCATCGGCTTCGTGGCCGGGCTGGTGGCGCGCCACGGCGGCATCGCCATCACCGCCGCCATTTCGCCCTACCGCGCCATCCGCGACGAAATTCGCGCCACCGTGGAAAATTTCGTCGAGGTGTACGTCAATACGCCGCTCGAGACCTGCATCAAGCGCGACGTCAAGGGCATGTACAAGAAAGCTCTTGCCGGCGAAATGAAAGGCTTCACCGGCGTGGACGATCCCTACGAAGCGCCGGTGAAGCCCGAACTGACCATCGAGACGGAGTCGGAAACACCGGAGCAGTCCGCCGCGCGCATCCTCGCCAAGCTCGAAGAGATGGGCTTGATTGAGCCCGCGCACGAACCGGCCTACACTCCCGAAGAAGCGGAAAAGATCCGCGCGCGACTAGAAAAACTCGGCTACATCGAACAGTGAGCGTGCCGTGCAATTTGCCGGAATGGTGGCAATTGGCCTGTTCGTCGGCCTCCTGATTGGCCTCACCGGATTGGGCAGCGGTTCGCTTCTCACGCCGCTGCTCATTCTGGTCGGCGGACTTTCCCCCGCCACCGCCGTCGGCACCAGCCTCGCTTTTTCTTTTACCTCCAAGTTCTACGCCAGTTGGAATTTCTACCAGCGCCGCATGGTGCAGATGGAAATCGTGCGCGACCTCAGCATCGGCAGCCTGCCCGGCGCGCTCGTCGGTGCGTTCTTCATCCGTTATCTCGGCCTGCGCCAGCCCGGAAAAATGGACGTCGTGCTGTTCCGCGCCATCGGCGCCGCGCTCATCGTTGTCGCCTTCATCATGATTGCGCGCCTTCTGCCTCTCGCCATGCGTCCCGCCGCCATGGACCGCACGCTCCCCGTCTCCGAAAATGTGCGCCGTGTGCTGATTATTCTCGCGGGCTTCGCCGTCGGCGCCAGCGTGACCGTGACGTCCATCGGCAGCGGCGCCGCGCTGATTCCGGCCATGATTCTTTTTTACAAGCTCGACTCCGGCACGCTGGTGGGCACGAATGTTTTTATGGGCACGATTCTCGCCGGCATCGCCGGCATTTCGCACATGGGCCTGGGCCACGTGGATTGGGGCGCCGTGCTCGGCCTGCTCTGCGGCTCGGTCCCCGCGCTGTGGTTCGCCACGCATCTCCACGGACGCATCCCCCGCCAAATCCCCGAAGGCATCATCGCCGCCGCCCTCATGGCCATGGGCGTCCACATCATCTTCCTATGAAAATTTCCCTGTCATTCTGAGCGAAGCGAAGAATCTCTCCTGAGCACAGCGAAGTGCTGTAGCGGCAACCGGCCAGACTTCAGGCCGGTTGCCAATTTCCACTTCAATGCAAGGATGGCCTGTTACTCTTCAGTTTGCGGCTCGACATCAGCGAGACGCCATTCCCCCTTAGTCAATCTTTCTACCTTTTGCTTCTCGATGTGCGCTGCAACTCGCAAGTGGTAGAGCAAAGCATCAGCGTCTGAATGAGTGATGACCTCGTCGAGCAATACCGCTCCGTCCAAATACTTCTGAGATAAATAATTCAGGACGGCATGGAATGAAGCGAGAGCATTCTCTATGTGCCGACGGCTCACACCGGGGAGCGGTTGCACTGACTGCTTTGTGGCATGTGATAGGTCGCAGTGTGCAAGTCGCTTATTGCGCCATTGTCGTGCAAACTCGGCATTAGTTTGGACATCTACAAGAAGTTTCTCCACTCGTAAGCGGGTTTTGGGATCGGAAATCGCACCAAGAACGCGCAAGAAAGTAAGATTTTCATACTTGCCCTGCTGGACTGGGTCAGTGAGTCGAGCAATATGCAGGATTACATCCTGCCAAATCACGTCATGTACTACTTTGAAAAAGAGGGCTGCAGTCCCATTAAGCAGATCAATTCGCTTTTGAGAGTGGGCGTAGAGCTTTCTGAATTCTTGCCATTTTACCCGTAGCCAGCACACTTCTTCATGTAGTCGGTGGAATAAAGGTCCAAGCGTTGGCCCCATGGCCTGAAGGTGTCGCTGCTCCACTTCGTCCGCCGATTGATATCGAGCCATCTGTCGTACGAAACCCGCATCCCTTGAGCGGATTTTGCGCGAACGACTGCGGATTAGCTACTAAATTCTTAGATCGGAGAGGGCAAGATGAATCGACTTAAGCCGCCTTGACCGTAAGTTTCACTCCAATTGCTCTGGCAACGGCGACCAACGTGGACAATCGCGGATTGCCTTGCGCGGACAAGGCCCGATACAGGCTCTCTCGCTGCACGCCGGCAGCTTTCGCCACTTTGGCAATGCCTTGCGCCTGAGCCAAGTGTCGAAGGGCAATCAGCAGCACGCGAGGTTCGTCTTCATCCTCCAACGCGGCTTTGAGGTACTCCGCCGCAAAGTCCGGGTCTTTGCGAAGGCGGCGCACCATTGCCACGTCGTGGGAGGCGCTCGCTTTACGTTTCATGGAGTCCAGTCCTTTCTTTGTAGTCCTTGAGGTATGCCAGAGCCCGGTCAATGTCGGCCGACTGCTTTCTTTTGTCGCCGCCGCAGAGGAGCAAGACGCAAACTCTCCCGATCATTGCGAAATAGACGCGGTACCCAGGTCCCCAATCAATCCGTAATTCACTCAAACCCTGACGCAACGGCCTGCAGTCGCCAAGATTCCCGGCCGCAAGCCGGTTGATGCGGACTGCAATTTTTGCCTGCGCACGAGGATCCGCCAGCCCTGTCAGCCACTCGTCGAACACATCGCGTCCACCGCGCGTGAGATAGTGGCGAATCTCGATCACGGATCCCAGTGTAACTTATAAATTACTTTCCGGCAAGCTGTTTCCTGCCAACCTCATCAAATCTGCGTTCATCTTCTGTCTTCATCCGCGTCCATCTCCAGTTTCGGGAGTCCGGTGGACTCCACCGGAGTCCAGGCACCGGACTGCGTTCCCGCTTTTCACCGCCCGCAATTTTGCCCTTGACAAGCCCTGTCCTATATGCTAACATTCTTTGGTAACTTATTCACTGTTGGCTATAGCCAGCCTAGAGGTGCACGCGTCAGGGAACCGAAATCCCGTAACCTCCGCTGTCAGCAGATTCTGAGTTCAATTTGCGCGCTCCACACCCACACACAAGCCAATCCCTTTGCCTTCAATCGCTTGCGCACTGTCTGCCATTTCTGTCAAAACAGAAATCGGCCCAACCTCTTTTCTTTCAATCCGTTGCGCACTCTTTGCCAAAAACAGGGGGGAGGGGGGGTGTCCTGTGCACAAGGCAGCTACTTCGTTCTTGGCTGCTCGATGAGCTTGAATCCGTCGCCGGTTTCCGATGGCCCGGCGAGCACCCACACCGGCCGGTCGGAATAGTATGCGCGCAGGCGCGCCACGGATTGCGGCCCAAGGTCGCGCGCATAGATCGTTCCCGGAACGTCGCGATCGAAGCGCGGCGGATTGAAAGGGAATGCGGAGTCGTAGTCCGGCCAAGCCTTTCCACGGATGAGCACCAGGCTGCGCCCGAAATTGTATTGCCGCTCCATGGCGCGGATATCCGGTACGATGCGGCGGTAGTTGTGATACTTGTCCAGCGAGCGCCACGGAAAAATATTCGCGGCACCCAACAAGGTGGCGATGAGGATGAACGCGCCGACGCGCGCTCCGGCCTCCGGCACGGCTCCTGCAGAGCGCAAGCGCGCGGCCAACTCCTCCGCGCCGCGCACCGTCAATGCCGCGAGAGGCACGAACATCTGATACCAGTAGCGTGGGCCGAAGTCTGGCCCGCCGCTGTACCAGTAGAGACTCAGCAGGGCCCATGTCGCCAGCACGAAGCCCCACAGCAAAACGTCGCTGCGGAATTTGCGCCACACAATCAGCAGAAAAACAAAGATCAGCGAGCCGCACGCCCAGCCGAACATGTCGAAATTCACGAGGTAGAGATTTTGGTTGGTGTTCATCAGCACATCAATGGGCCCGTGGCCCGGCAACGCGTCCAGGCCGGTCCAGCCGAAATTGCCGACGTCGGGGCCAAACCCCAGGCGATTCGAGCCGGGATACTGCGCCAGATCGAAGTAGCGGTTAATGGGCACCAGAAACGGATTGCCAACGAGCAGCTTGTTGCACGCGAGGAAGAGAACCGCCATGAGCGAACCGGTGAGTGCTGTGGAGGCCACGGCGGCAAGGCTCAGTTTTTTCCATCCGCCGCTGAGCCACCAAACGCCCATCACGCTGGCGACAATCACGGCTTCCAGCGCGCGCACGTGCAGCGCGGCGCCGATGCTCAATCCCGCTACCGCAGCCCACGCGATGCTGCGCGCGTTGCGCGCGCGCTCCACGGCGACCATGCCCAGCAGGGTAAGCGCCAGCGCCGAGGTGTGCGGCATCACGCTGGCCGACAGAAACAGCAGCCACGGCGAAAAGGCCATCAGCAGCGCGGCCGCGTCCGCCAGCTTGCGGTTGTACACGCGCCGCAAAAAAATGTGCGCCAGCAACACGATGCATCCGCCCAGCAGCGGATTAATCAGCCACGGCACGCCCAGCCGATAGCCCAGCGCCAGCGGCACGGCGCTGCCGAATTGCGGCGATGCAAACCACTTGTCTCCCTCGACGAGCTGAAAGGGAGCGGCCAACGCCTCGGCGTCCACCGGCGGCGGAAGATAGAGTTTCCCAATGGAAAGATATTTGGCCTGGAAGATGTGCGCCACTTCGTCGGCCAGATGCGGCATGCGGTCGAAGACCACCCAAGCGATGAGCGAAGAAAATACGACCACCCACAGCGCCGCAGCCCACGGCAGCCACGGACGTTCCGAATTCTCCCACCGCGCGCGCAGGCGTTCGAGAACGCTGCCCGGAAGCGTGGCGGCAACCAGCAAAAGATTGAGCAGACCGACAACCAACACCGCGAGTCCCAGAGCAATCTTGGAGGCGTGAACCGCGGCCTGTCCCGCGAAGCCGCCGTTCACGAAGGCCTGCGCCACGCCGGGCGCGATCGTGGCGCATCCGTACATGGCCAGGAGCAACAGCACCAGCGCTTGCGGGCCGGAAATCAACTGCGGAATTTTCTTGCGAGTATCATTGTCGCGCAGAAAAATCTTCCACGCGCCCCAAGCCACCAGCAAGCCCTGCAGCGCCAGGATGAGCAGGAACACGCCGCGCCAGGTGCGCAGCAGTTCCGACCACCCAAAAAACATTTGAAGGCGGACGCGATTGCCGACCTCCAGGAGTTGCAGCGCGCAGGCCTGCCCGGCAAACGCCAATGCGGTCCAGCCCGCTGCAGCGCCCCAGCCTTTGGCGCGCAGCAGCAGCCACAGCAGCACGCTCAGGCCGACGGTCGCCACGGTCCATGCCAGCGGCGCGGTGAACGTAAAAATACCGGGAAGGGCAGGGCCTGCGGTGAAGGGAATCATCGGCAAAATCTTAGCACGAGCTTTTCTTCGTGCCTCAACCGCGTTGCGGGCTCGTGCCGCATTGGCGACCCCCGCTGCGAGACACCTTTCCACATTTCGCGGGAGCGGCTACAATTCCAGCTTCATTCGTGGCGAGCTCCCGGCGGTTTTTCGGAGAGAAAGGCAAAGGCATCGTGCGGGTTCTGATTACAGGCGGCGCGGGGTTCATCGGCTCGCATCTGGCCGATTTGCTGCTCACGCAAAACGACGAAGTCTGGGCCATGGATAATCTCTCCACCGGGGCCATCGGCAATATCGAGCACCTGAAAAACAATCCGCGCTATCACTATCAGATCGAATCCATCATGAACGTGCCGGCGGTGGCCGAGCTGGTGGACCGCGTGGACGTCATCATCCACCTCGCCGCGGCTGTTGGAGTGCGGCTGATTGTCGAAAGCCCCGTGCACACCATCGAGACGAACATCCGTGGCACGGAAATTATTCTCGAGCAGGCCGCGAAAAAGAAAAAACTCGTTCTGCTCGCGTCCACTTCGGAAGTGTACGGCAAGGCCACCAAGGTGCCGTTTTGCGAGGACGACGACCTGGTGATCGGCGCGCCGGTGAAAGGCCGCTGGAGTTACGCGTGCTCGAAAGCGATTGACGAATTTCTAGCGCTGGCCTACTGGAAAGAGCGCCGCGTGCCGGTGATCATCACGCGCTTCTTCAACACCGTCGGCCCGCGGCAGACCGGGCGCTACGGCATGGTGCTGCCGAATTTCGTGCGCCAGGCGCTCGCCGGCGAGCCCATCACCATCTACGGCAACGGACAGCAGACGCGCTGCTTCGGGTATGTCGGCGACGTCGTCGAAGCGCTCACCAAGCTGATCCGCACCAAGGAAGCCGTGGGCGAAATCTTCAACGTGGGCAACAACGAGGAAGTGACCATCGAAGCGCTCGCGCGCCGCGTGATTCAAATCACCGGCAGCAAATCCGAAATCGTGTACGTGCCGTACGACCAGGCCTACGAAGCGGGCTTTGAAGATATGCTGCGCCGCGTGCCCTCGCTGGAAAAAATCGGCCGCGTCATCGGCTACCGCCCCAAAACCACGCTCAATCAAATAATTCAGAAAGTCGTGGACTACCAGCGCGAGCAGGCCGGCGCCGGCTCGCGCGCATAGCAATTCCTTGCACATTTGCGGCACACGCCGTCAGAATTGCGCAACACGCCACGCAGCGTCGGTTTCCAAGTGTCTGCGTTCCGGTAGCTTGATAGAATCGAAGATTGGAAGACGAAATGCCACTGCCGGTGTCGCGGACGTGTGCGCAAGGGCCGCGGCGTTTTGTCACTTCAGGCCACTCGAACCGTGCATAGCGAAACGAAAAACGTAGCGGTGCAGCCGAATGCAACCGAATCCGCCGCGCGAGTTGCGCGGGCGCCGCGCATGAGCGTCATTGTGCCCGTGTTTAACGGCAAGTTGCAGCTTCCGCGTTGTCTCGAGGCGCTGCGCACTTCCGAATTCTCCGATTTCGAAGTGATCGTCGTGGACGACTGCTCCACGGACAACACGCCGCAGATTGTGGAGCGTTTTCGCGCGCGCTATCTGCGCACGGAGCGCAAAATCGGGCCCGGCGGCGGGCGCAATTTGGGAGTGAACGACGCCCGCGGCGAAATTCTTGTCTTCGTGGACGCTGACGTCGTGGTGACTCCCGGCACGCTCGGCCGCATCGCCGCGGATTTCGGCGCCGACCCGAATCTGGCGGCGGTCTTTGGCTCCTACGACGAAGCCCCGGCGTGGAGCGATTTTCTTTCGCAATACAAAAACCTCATGCACCACTACGTGCACCAGATGGCCAGCGAGCGCGCCTCCACGTTCTGGGCGGGATGCGGCGCCATCCGCAAGAAAATTTTCCTCGAATTTGGCGGCTTCGACACCGAGCGCTATCCAAACCCTTCCATCGAGGACATTGACCTCGGCTTCCGCATCTGGCAGGCCGGCGGAAAGATTCTGCTCGACAAAAATATTCAAGTGAAGCACCTGAAAAAATGGACGGTGCGCGGCTTGCTGCGCGCGGACATCACCTACCGCGCAATTCCGTGGACGCGGCTCATCCTCGAAACGCGCAGCCTGCCCGCGGACCTCAATCTCACGCTGGCGTCGCGGGTCAGCGCAGCGTTGGTCGGACTGCTCGTGCTCGGAATACTTGCGCTGCCGGTTGCTGCGTTGGGATGGCTGCCGTGGATTTCCGGGGCCGCGCTGGTCGTCGTGCTTGTCGCCATCATCGTGCTGTTGTTCGCGCTGAACTGGCGCGTGTACGCGTGGTTTGCCGAGCGCCGTGGCTGGCTGTTTACGTGCGGCGCCGCGCTGGCGCACTGGGCCTACTATTTCTATAGCGGCGCGGTGTTTGTGCTCGGCGTCATCGCGCACAAGCTGCGCGGCTCGCCGGTGGATTCCCGCTTCAGCGGCGCTGGGCCCACGCGGCTCGCCGGCAGAATGGGGCAGGAGTAGCGCATGCGCATCGGCGTGGACGCCACCTGTTGGACCAACCGGCGCGGCTACGGGCGCTTTGCGCGCGCGCTGCTGACCGCCGCGCTCGCCGCCGACCCTGCGAAGGATTACACTTTTTTCGTAGACACGGAGTCGGAGGAATTTCCGCTGCCCGACGGCGTGGAGATTGTGCGCGTGGCCGCCGACGTTCCCACGGTGAAAGCAGCGGCCGCCGATGGCAGCCGCTCGCTTTCCGACATGTGGGCCATGAGCCGCGCCATCAGCGCGCGCAAACTCGACGTTTTCTTCTTTCCTTCCGTGTACAGCTACGTGCTGCTCACCAGCTCGGTGCCGGAGTTGACCACTATTCACGACGTCATCCCTGAACGTTTTCCGAAGATGGTTTTTCCCACGCTGCGCTCCAAATTATTCTGGCGCGCCAAGGTGTTCGCGGCGTGCGGACGGGCACACCTGGTACTAACCGTCAGCGAGTACTCGCGCCGGTGCATCGCAGAAACGCTGCGCATTCCGCCCGCCCGGCTGCGCGTGGTGAATGAAGCAGGCGACCCGGCGTTCCGTCATGTGCCGGGCCTGGACACGCAGCCGCTCTGGAATCGGCTTGGGGTTCAGCCCGGCACGCGGCTGCTTGCCTATGTCGGGGGGTTCAGCCCGCACAAGAATTTAATTGGGCTCGTCAGTTATTTTGCAGCGGCGTTTCGCAGCGAACAGTTCGCCGACGTGAAGCTGGTGCTCGTGGGGGATTTCGAAAGCGACCCGTTCTTCTCCTGCTATTCTGAATTGCAGAAACAGATACAGAAGTATCAGCTACAAGACCGCGTACTTTTCCCCGGCTACATGCAGGACGACGATTTGCGCGCGCTGTTTCACGTTTGCACCGCGCTCGTGCTGCCGTCCATGTGCGAAGGGTTCGGCTTGCCGGCGGTGGAAGCGGCGGCGTGCGGCGCGCCGGCGGTTGTGACTACGGAAAGCCCGCTACCGGAAATTCTCGGCGAGGGCGCCATCGCGCTGCGTCCCGACGACTTCCAGGGCTGGGTTGATGCGCTGACGCGAGTCGTTGCGGACGATACGCTGCGGAAGAAAATGAGCGCCGCGGGCCTGGCAGCGACGGCGAAGCTTTCGTGGGAAAACTCCGCGCGGCAGTTGCTGGCGATTTTTGACGAGGTGCGTGAAAAACGTGTCGCGTCCACTTAAGTTCCTTCACCTTTCGATCTTCTATCCGCCCTACAGCTTTGGCGGCGACGCGATGTACCTCTATCGCCTGCTCAACGCGCTGGCCCGCCGCGGGCACGAAGTGGACATCCTGCACTGCGCCGACAGCTACCATGTGCTCGAGCCGCGCACGCCCACCGCGTCATTTCCGAATCATCCCAACATCACCGTGCACACGCTGCGCAGCGGCTGGGGCATGCTTTCGCCGCTGCTCACGCAGCAGACCGGCGGCACGTGGTTCAAGACCAACCGCATCCGCGAAGTCATGCTGGGCAAGAAATTCGACGTCATCCACTATCACAACACTTCTCTGCTCGGCCCCAAAGCCATCCTGCTCGAGCCGGACTACAAGGACTTCATCAAGCTCTACACCACGCACGAGCACTGGCTGGTGTGCCCCATGCACGTGCTCTGGAAAAACAACGAGCGCGTCTGCGAAAAGCCGGATTGCTTCCGGTGCACGCTGAAGTTTCGCCGCCCGCCGCAGTGGTGGCGCTACACGAACTTATTGGAAAAGTGTTTGAAGCCGGTGGATGCGTTCATTTCGCCCAGCCGCTTCACCCGCCGGATGCACCACGAGCGCGGCTTCACGCGGCCCATCGAGCACGTGCCGTACTTCGTGCCGCTGGCGGAAATCGCTCAGCCCGCAGCGGGCGCGCCGCCGCATGCGCGGCCGTACTTTCTTTTTGTCGGCCGCCTGGAAAAAATCAAGGGCGTGCAGAATCTTTTCACGGTTTTCAGAAACTACGCGCACGCCGACCTGCTCATCGCGGGCACCGGCAATTACGAGGCGAAACTCAAGCAGATGGCCGCCGGGATGTCCAACGTGGTGTTCCTCGGTAACATGCCGCAGGAAAAACTGCGCGCGCTCTACCGTCACGCGATTGGGCTGTTAGTACCATCGATTTGCTACGAAGTGTTCGGCATCATTATTCTGGAAGCGTACATGCAGCGTACGCCCGTGATCGCTTACGCCCTCGGCGGCGTGGAAGAGGTCGTCGAGGAAAGCCAGGGCGGCATGCTGTATCGCACGCCCGAAGAATTGCTGGCGGCCATGGAGCGCCTGCGCACGGACTCCGCGCTGCGCAGCGAAATGGGCGAGCGCGGCTGGCGCAAGTACAACGAGCGCTGGACGGAAGAGGCGCACCTGGAAATGTACTTGCGCGTTGTGGACGAAACCGCGCGGCGCAAATTCGGCGCGCTTCCGTGGGACGCAGCCGGGCGGGCCTCTCTCGACTTCCCGCCGGAGCCTATCCGGCAGTAAAATGTGTCGTAAGGGAAACGCGGCTCAGGGCGTTTGGAGCAGGCGAACATGGAACTTCTGCCAAAAACAAGAGTAGAATTGCGAGTGCGCGTGCGGCTGGGCCGCAATGCGCTTGACGAAATCATGGCTGAAGACCAACCCAAAGAGCAGCTCCCCAGCCCGCTACTGCTGGCGTTTGCACCGATGCATCGCACGG
Organism: Acidobacteriota bacterium; assembly: GCA_023481105.1. GTDB lineage: Bacteria > Acidobacteriota > Terriglobia > Acidiferrales > UBA7541 > JACQDE01. The sequence goes on from JAMCWK010000104.1 coordinate 48,659, forward strand.
CCATGGGCGCGGCCTTCGGCGTGGTCCTCGGCGGGCTGCTGTTTCTGATGACTATGGCGCTGGTGGTGAAGGGCGGCTATCCCGTCGGGCCCACTTTGTCTCTTCTCGGCCAGTTCTTTTTCGGCTATACGGTGACGTTTCCGGGCGCCTTCGTTGGGCTGTTCTGGGGATGGAGCGTTGGTTTCCTGCTGGGCTGGGGATTTGCCGTGGTCCGCAATCTGATCGTGTGGTCCTGGCTGGTGCTCATCCGCTCGCGGGCGGAGATGGAAGAGTACGGCGATTTCCTCGACCACATGTGAAGCAGCGCTGACAGGGGTGGATGATATGGAACGCGAAGAAGATCAGCTCGCCAAGGCGGTTGTGCGGCTGAATGCCAAGCTGATGGGCATCGTGCTGGGCACACTGCTGGGCTTGGGGCTTTTTCTGGCCACCAATTTCCTGGTCCTCAAGGGCGGCGAAAATGTCGGCCAGCATCTCATTCTGCTTTCGCAGTTCTTCCCCGGTTATTCCGTCACGTTCCTGGGCAGCCTGGTGGGCTTCGCCTACGCCTTTGCGGTAGGCATGGTCATCGGCAGCGTGCTAGGCGCTGTTTACAACAAGGTGGCCCGCGCCTGACGCGGCTGCGAAGGATCCGTGGCTGCAATGGACGCTGCTCTCAAACCCGTTATCCTCACCTATCACTCGATCTCGGACGGCCGTACGCCGCTGGAGATTTCCCCTGCGCTTTTCGCCGCGCAAATGGAGTGGCTGAAGGGCAACGCGCGCGTCCTTTCGCTCGAAGAGCTGGTGGCTCTGCTGGTGAAGCGCTCGCCGATGGCCGCGCGAGCAGTCGTGCTCACTTTTGACGACGGCTTCCGCGATTTCCATGCGGCCGCCGCGCCGGTGTTGCGCAAGCTGGGACTTTCCGCCACCGTTTTTTTGCCGACGTCGTTTCTCGGCCGCAGCAACGCCTGGCCCGGACAGCCCTCCTGGGTCACGCCGCAACCGCTGATGGATTGGGCCGAAATCCGCGAACTGGCGGACCAGGGATTTGCTTTTGGCTCGCACAGCGTCTCGCATCCGGACCTCACCGCGCTCAATGCGACAGAACTGGAATTTGAACTGGAGAAGAGCAAGCGCGAGATTGAATTGCGCATCAACCGCCCCGCGGAATTCTTCTGCTATCCCTATGGCCGCTGGAAAGCGGACGTGCGCGCGGCCGTTGCACGGCACTATCGCGGTGCGTGTTCCACCGGCGCAGGCGTGGTCGAGCCCGATGCCGACCCTTATGCGTTGCCCCGTGTGGACGCGCATTACGTCCGCAGCATGAGCTGGTTCCGCCGCATGTTTACGCGCCGCTTTGAAGCCTACATAGCTGCACGCCGCACAATCCGGCGCCTGCGCCGCCAGCCGGAAGGCATCTATGCGCGCGCGTAGGATTCATTCGCTTGGGGGCAATAAGTGGCAAAGTTTTTCATTACTTAGCCCTATGGATTGCCCCAGTACCCGTTCGCGCACACGTAAGTACTTCCGTCCCATAGACTTGATTTGGGGAGGAATGGACAATTGGTTGCACAGCGTAATTTGTTGATCGCGCTGACTGAGACGATTGATGAACCCTGGCTCCGCAGACGGTAAGTCTGTTGTCATCATTGGTGGGGGTCCTGCCGGACTCACCGCCTCCTATGAGCTTTCCAAGCACGGCGTTCCAGCCGTGGTGTTGGAAGCCGACAACATCGTCGGCGGCATCTCTCGCACGGTCAATTACAAAGGCTACCTCTTCGACATCGGCGGCCACCGCTTTTTCAGCAAGTGCGCCGAGGTCAATCAAATTTGGGAAGAAATCCTGCACGGCCAGTTCCTCGAGCGCCCGCGCCTTTCGCGCATCTACTACCGCAATAAGTTTTTCTATTACCCGCTGAAGCCCAAGAACGCGCTGTTCGGGCTCGGCCTGTTCGAAGCGATGCGCATCGTCGCCAGCTATGCGTGGTCGCGCGTCAATCCGCACCCCAAAGAAGACAACCTCGAAGAGTGGGTCTCCAACCGCTTCGGCAAACGCCTTTACGAAATTTTCTTCAAGACCTACACGGAAAAAGTGTGGGGCGTGCCGTGCACAGAAATCCGCGCGGAATGGGCGGCGCAGCGCATCCGCGGCCTGTCGCTGACCACCGCCATCAAGAACGCGCTCTTCGGCCAGAAAAAGCCCAAGGTCAAAACGCTGATTGACAAGTTCCACTACCCCGAGCGCGGCCCGGGCCAGATGTGGGAGACGCTGACGGACATGCTGCGCGAGCGGGGCTATCCGGTGCTGATGGAGCGCCCCGTGGTGCGTATCGCGCACGACGGCACGAAGGTGACGCACCTGGTTACGCGCGGCGCGAAGGGCGAGGAAAAATTCGCGGGCACGCACTTCATCAGCTCCATGCCCATCCGCGAGTTGGTGAATGCGCTCGATCCGCCGGCGCCGCCCGCTGTGCACAAGGCCGCGAACAGCCTGCGTTATCGCGATTTCTTGATTGTCAGCCTGATTGTCAATCGCAAGGACATCGCGCCGGACAACTGGATCTACATTCACGAATCCAAGGTCAAAGTGGGCCGCATCCAGAACTTCAAGAACTGGTCGCCGGCCATGGTGCCCGACCCCAGCAAGACCTGCCTGGGCATGGAATATTTTGTTTTCGAAAATGACGAGCTGTGGTCCAGCCCGGATGACAAGCTTATTGAAATGGCCAAGCGCGAAATCGAGCAACTCGGCCTGGCTAAGGCGTCGGAAATCGAGGACGGCTGCGTGGTGCGCATGCCCAAAGCCTATCCGATGTACGACGCCGACTGGCACCAGCAGGTGCAGCTCATCCGCCACTGGATTGAAACGAATTTGCCGAACTTGCAGATGGTCGGCCGCAACGGCATGCACAAGTACAACAACCAGGACCACTCCATGATGACCGCGCTCTACGCCGCGCGAAACATCCTCGGCGAGAACCACGATCTCTGGTCCGTCAACACCGACGAGGAATACCACGAGGAAGCCAAGGCCGCTCCGGCGACGGTGGACGCCGAGCCCAAGCGCCCCGCCTATGCTGAACCGCCGCGCGTGCCCAAGTCCGGCGCGAGCGAATTCAGCGGCGCAAAGTCCGCCGCCGCGTCGGCCTCCGCTGCGCTCACCGACCCGCAATCCACGAAGTAGCTGCTGTACGTTTCTTCTCGCGCAAAAATTGAAAAGGCCGGCGATGTCCGCCGGCCTTTGTGTTTTCCCTGACGCTTGACGTTGGCTCCTACTGACCTTCCACCTTCCCCATTTCCATTCGCGTTTGAATCACGCGAAGGATGGTGTCCCGCGAAATGAGACCGACCACGCGGTTTCCGGACACTACCGGCATTTGATTGATGTCTTCGGTCTGCATGCGCTCGAGCAAGTTCAGCACGGGCTCGTCGGGCGACGTGACGTGCACGTGTTCGCGCGGAATCATCGCCGCCTGCACCGACGTGGTGTCCCATTCTTCACGCCGAATTTTGCTCACGGAATGCACGCTGATGAGTCCCACGAGTTCATCGGCGCCCTGCACCAAGTGACAGCGCCGCCCGGTGCGGACAATCTCGTCCACGTAGTCCAGCACGGAAATGCTGCGCGGCACCGTGGGCAGCTCGGCGCTCATGATGTCGCCCGCGCGCACGCCTGCGAGCGAATTGCGAATCGCCACCTGCGCAAAGCTCTCTTGCGCCGCGCTCAGTAGGAACCAGCCGATAAACGTCCACCAGATGCCGTCGAAGCGGCCCAGCAGCTCATTCGTCAGCGCGGAATATATCCCCACCAGGATCATGAGGTAGGCGATCAACTGCCCGCCCACCGACGCCATCCTGGTGGCGCGCGTGAAGTTGCCGGTGAATTGCCACACGATCGAGCGCAAAATGCGCCCGCCATCCAGCGGAAACCCCGGGATCAGATTGAACGTCGCCAGCGCGAAGTTAATCAGCGCCAGCCACGACGCCACCGCCCGCAGCATTCCTCCCTCGACGCCGGCGCTGGCCACCAGGTAGAACGCGCCGGCCAGGAGGTAGCTGGACACCGGTCCGGCGACGGCAATCTTGAACTCCTGCCCGGCGGTGCGTGCCTCGCGCCCGATGCGCGCCACTCCGCCAAACACAAACAGCGTGATGGACACCACGGGAATCTTGTAGCGCAGCGCGACCACGCTGTGCGCCAGCTCGTGGAATAGTACGGAGCCAAAAAACAGCAGGCTGCTCAAAATGCCCGCCGCCCAATGCTGCGACTCGCTCCAGTGAGGATGCTGATTGGTGAAGTACGACACCCAGGAAAACGTGATCAGCGCAAACAGCAGAAACCAGCTCGCATGGAGATGAATGGGAATCCCCAGCACTCTACCGATACGAAAACCTGTTCCCACCATGTGCTCTCCCGCTGCCGATCTTCTGCCTGTCCATTCTGCTGCTTGCTATTATAGACGTTTCCGCGCTGGCATCGCGTTCCCCGCGCCACATCGTGTTCCGCGGCACACGAAAACCCATCCCGGTATCACAACTAACTCCTTTGTAATCAACACGTAATGAATGGGTCGTAGTGTGCCATGGCAATGGCCAGAGAGCAACGACGGAGGCAACTTCGATGCGGCGGAACAACGAAGCAGCCAACCAGCAAGCAGCAAAACCCAAACGGCATTCTGAGCTTTCCATCGGCCTGTGGCGCGTAGCCGCAGTCCTGCTTCTTTCGCTGGCCGAAGCGCACGCGCAAGAACGGAACGGCGGCAAGGCTGCCCCCGTGAGCGAGCCGCAGGCGCGTCCGGAGCGCAGAATCGTCATCAGCATACCCGACCGCAAGCTGGCGCTCATCGAAGACGGCAAGGTGGTGAAGATTTATCCGGTAGCCGTCGGCGCCGCCGCAACGCCCAGCCCCAGCGGCGAATTTCGCGTCCGCGAGCGCATCACCAATCCGACTTACTACGCGCCCGGAAAAGTCATCGGCCCGGGCAAAGAGAATCCGCTGGGCACGCGCTGGATCGGACTCGGCCAGCGCGGCTACGGAATCCACGGCACCAACGAGCCGCGCTCCATCGGCAAGCGCGCCTCGCACGGCTGCATCCGCATGAGGAAAGCGGATGTAGAGGAGCTGTTTGAGCTGGTTCGCGCCGGAGACCTCGTCGAGCTGCACGGCACGCGCGGCGCGGAAGTCGCCGCCATCTTCGGAGAGGTACCAACTGCCCCGGCAACAAAGCCTGCTACGAAGGCTGCGCCCGCCGTCGTCGCCACGGTGATGTAGGGGCGACCGGCAGGACGCCCGAGAAACACGGAGGAATCAGAATGGCGCCACTCATTGCACCAACAATTTTGATCGCCGCAACGCTCGCGTCGTTTTCATTGGCACTGATTATTGCGCGCGTCGGCCTTGCAGCGATGTTTCGCATACTGCCCGCGGCGCGTCCGCCGTTGCGCGTAATTAACGGCGGCCGCGCAGGATTCGCCTCAACGGCGCGGTGACGTAGGGGCGCTGCTTGCTGCGCCCCGCTGGTTTTCTCAGCGGCGTCCTGACGGACGCCCTGGAAAGGGGTGGTCCCATGCTTCTGTTGAAGTACTTGCTGCTCACGGCGGGCTTCGGGCTGTTGGCCGGCGCTCTTGCCATTGTGGTCTATGACATTTTCAACGCCATCCAGTACCGGCGTATGCTAGCCGCCGGTGCTGCTACCGCGCCGCATCCTCCGCACGCGGTGCGCCTGCGGCTGGCTGGCAAACTCGCTGTCATCGCCTGGTTGCCGCTCCTGCTCAGCCTGAGCATCGTGGTGGTGCCCAGCGGCATGGCCGGGGTGGCGGTCAGTCAGTTTTCCGGCACGCGGCCGGGCGCGCTGCATCCCGGCGTGCATTTTGTTTTGCCGCTGGTGGAATCCGTCGCGCTCTACGACACGCGCGAGCACGTCTTCACCACCGCCGGCGCCGACGACCCCAAGAAGAAAGCGGAAGTCCTCAAGGTGCAGGCGCGCGAGGGCTTGTCCATCGGTCTGGCCGTCACCGTGCGCTATCGGTTGGACACCAAGCGCCTCGACTACATCCATGCGAATTTGCCCGGCGCCATTGACGAAGAACTTGTCGCCCCGGTGGTTGCCAGCGTTTTCCGCCAGTCCATTCCCAATTTCACGGTGCGCGAGGTGTTCGCCACGCGCCGCGAGGAAATTCGCAAGTCCGCCACCGAAGCTATTTCCACGCGCCTCGGCTCCGACGGCATTTTGGTCAAGGAAGTCATGCTGCGCGACATCGTGCTGCCCGTTGAATACGCACGCGGCCTCGAAGGCCTGCTGCTGAAGGAGCAGGAAAACGAACGCCTCGCCGTAGAAACTGAAATCAAGCAGAAGCAGGTGCGCACCGCAGAGCTGGAAGCCGAAGCGCAGAAGGTCCGCGAGGTCAAGCACGCCGAAGCCAGCGCGCAGGTCCGCGTGCTGCAAGCCAAGTCCGAAGCCGACGCCATGCAGTACACACTCCCACTCAAGCAGAAGCAGATCGAGCAGTCCCGCCTGGAAGCGGAAGCGCGCAAGGAATCCACGCTGAAAAATGCCGAAGCCTCCGCGCAGGCCAAGGTGATTGACAGCAAGGCCGAGCTGGAGAAGCGCAAATATCTCGCGGAAGCCGAGGCCAACCGCATCCGCGTCACCGCCACTGCCGATGCCGAGCGCATGAAGCTCGAAGCGCTCGTGCTGAAGCAGAACCCCATGCTGATTCAGAAAATAATCGCCGAGCGGCTCTCCGACAAATTGCAGATGATCATGGTGCCGTCCGACGGAAAATATTTCTTCGCCAACGATGTGCTGCGCTCCGCATTTAGCGGGAATTCGGTCACGCAGCCCGACGATCCCGAGGATCCGCCGCGGCGGCCCAACGGCAGCCGCCCGCCGCAGTAGGTTTGTAGGGGCGCCCACCGCGGCGGGCTGCGCCTAACGTTGCATGGAGGAATCGCACGATGTTGTCTCGCTGGCAAAACCTCTTGCTTGTCCAGAGCGAATGCGAAGGACGGGTGGCGGGAAGAATGAAAGGACGGCCTTAACGATGTTGTCTCGCTGGCAAAACCCCTTGCGGGTGGCTTCGTTCCGCTTCGCGACGCGCGCCGCCGCACGCGTCCGCCGAAGCGAACGAAGCCACCCTGCCAGCGTCTTCCCCACACTTCGACTTTTCGACTCTTGGACTCTGCGACTTGTTTGCCTGTGCTAACATGAACTCCCGCAATCGCTGC
>JAMCWK010000049.1 GCA_023481105.1 Acidobacteriota bacterium
AGCAAAAATCTACGCGCTGACAATCAAGCGCTAGCAGAAGTTGTCAGTTTTCAGTGATCAGTACGAGGGGTTGCTTCCCTTTCTCCTACTTCGGTTTTCGACCTTACGTCCGCAAGAAATTGAGCGCAACCGAACGAAGAAGCCGCGCGTCCATGGTGCCATTGGTGTACCGCTATTACAGCGGGTGCAGTAGAATGCGCAGACTACGACGGGGGTGTCCTCCGATGAACCAGAAAATGAACTCATCCATTTCCATGCGAAAGCTAATCGCGATGATGGCGTTGTTGGCGTGCATGACGCTGGGCGCTGCCGCGCAGCAGGTGCCGCAAAGCGCGGTGCGCTACCAGAAGCCGCCGCAGGCCGTGCTCGATGTACTCGATGCTCCCGCGCCGATGAATCTCAGCGTGAATCCTACGCGCGACTACGGCGTGCTGTACGAGCCGGTGCGCTATCCGCCCATTGCCGAGTTGGCGCAGCCGATGCTGCGGCTGGCGGGCGTGCGCATCAATCCAGCGACGAATGGGCCGCACAATCCGCCGCGGATAAAAAATCTTATGCTGAAGCGGCTGAGCGACGGGCGTGAAACAAAACTAGTGACGCCGGCGGGAGCGAAGCTGAGCGCGCCGTTGTGGTCGCCAAATGGGAAACATTTTGCGCTGACCAACACGATGGCCACAGGAATTGCGTTGTTGGTGGGAGACGTTGCGACGGGCACCGTGCGCGTGATCCCCGGCGTGAAGTTGAACGCGGCGATCGCCTCGCCGTTTGCGCCGGGCTTTGCGTGGATGCCGGACAGCCGCACGCTGCTGTGCCGGCTGGCGCCGGCCGGGCGCGGGAAGCCGCCGGTGGAACCTACGGTGCCGGTCGGACCGAACGTGCAGGAAAACTTTGGACGGGCAGCGCCCTCGCCAACTTTTCAAGACCTGTTGCAGAACCCGTACGACGAAGATTTGTTCGATTACTACGCCATCGCGCAATTGGCGCTGGTGGATTCCGTGGCGGGCACCGCCACGCCGCTGGGCAAGCCGGCCGTAATTACGCAAGCTAGCCCCGCACCGGATGGACAGCACATCCTGGTGACGCGGCTGAAGCGACCGTACAGCTACCTGCGCACACTGGGGTCGTTTCCCTCGGAAGTGGAGGTGTGGGACCGCACAGGGAAAATGGTGCGGCACATTGTCAGCAATCCTTTGGCGGAAAATATTCCGCTGGGCGGCGTGCAAACGGGGCCACGAAATATCAATTGGATGAGCATCGAACCGGCCACGCTGGTGTGGGCCGAAGCGCTGGACGACGGCAACCCGCGCAAAAAAGTTCCGCAGCGGGACAAAGTCATGACGCTGCGCATCGGCAAGCAGGCGGAACCCACCGAACTGCTGCGTACGGAGCATCGCTACTCGGGAATCGCGTGGGGTGAAAGCGGAACGCTGGCGCTGCTGCGGGAATTCGAACGCGAACGCAACTGGGTGCGCACGTGGTTTTTCAATCCGAAGGAGCCGGGCGCGAAGCCGCGCCTGGTATGGGAAATGAGCAGCTCGGAACGGTACAAGGACCCCGGTAATCCGATGTCGCGGCCACTTCCCAGCGGGCACGCCGCCATGCTGCAAAGCGGCGATTTTATTTTCCTCGACGGAGCGGGGGCGACGCCGGAGGGCGACCGTCCGTTCCTGGACAAATTCAACATCAAGACGCTGCAAGCCGAGCGGCTGTGGCGCTGCGATGACAAGAGCTATGAGAGCGTGATGACGTGGCTCACGCCCGACGGCACAAAATTTCTGACGCGGCATGAATCGCCCGGCGAACCGCCGAATTATTTTGTGCGCACGGCGGGCGGCGATGCGCGGGCGCTGACGAAGTTCGCCGATCCCACGCCGCAGCTTCGCGCCATCAAGAAAGAACTGGTGAAGTACAAGCGCGCGGACGGCGTGGACCTGAGCTTCACAATGTACTTGCCGCCGGACTACAAGGCGGGCGAACGGCGGCCGGCGGTGGTGTGGGCGTATCCGCTGGAATTCACCGGCGCGGACGTGGCCGGGCAGGTGTCCGGCTCGGACAAGCGCTTCACAATGATTACCGGGATGTCGCACCTATTCTTCCTGCTGCAAGGCTACGTGGTGCTGGACAGCGCGACGATGCCGGTGGTGGGCGACCCGCAAACGGTGAACGACACCTACGTGGAACAGATCGTGTCCAGCGCGCAAGCGGCGATTGACAAGGGCGCGGAGATGGGCGTGATTGATCCGAACCGCGTGGGCGTGGGCGGGCACAGCTACGGCGCGTTCATGACCGCGAACCTGATGGCGCATTCGCACATCTTCCGCGCGGGCATCGCGCGCAGCGGCGCGTACAACCGCACGCTGACGCCGTTCGGGTTCCAGAGCGAGCGGCGGACCATCTGGGAAGCGCCGGAAACGTACATCAAGATGTCGCCGTTCATGAACGCGCAGAAAATCAAAGAGCCGATCCTGCTGATTCACGGCGAAGCGGACAACAATTCGGGCACCTTCCCCATCCAATCGGAGCGCATGTACGCGGCGTTGAAGGGCAACGGGGGCAACGTGCGCTACGTCACGCTGCCGCACGAGGCGCACGGCTACGCGGCACGGGAATCGCTGGAACACACGCTGTGGGAAATGATCAATTGGTTCGACAAGTACGTAAAGAACGCGGGGCCGCGGGAGCAGCGGGCCGGCGCAGGAGAATGATGTAGCGCCGGGTTGCCGTTTCCGATTTCAGAAACGGTAACCCGGCACCGTTGCAAGAATGCCGGGTCTTCGACCCGGCGCTACAAACCATCGCGCAGACTTCCGCCCATGGAACAAAAACGAACATTGGCCGGCATCATGGTGTTGCTCCTTTGCTGGGGCGCTTCTGCGGTTGCGCAGTCGGGCGCAGGCACAGGAGCGGCAACGGTGGTGCTGGCGCGGCTGGTGGTGGCCGGGCATCCGGCGATGCTGGCGGT
>JAMCWK010000056.1 GCA_023481105.1 Acidobacteriota bacterium
AAACTCGATGTCGACGGTTGGCGAAGGCGGCCGCTCGCCGATGGCTGTGCCCAGGTCGCGGCGGTCGCACATCAGCAGCAGCGTGGCCACCGACTCCAGCGCGTGCAGCAAACCGAACATGCCCGCTTGGCGCTCGGAAATGGGGAAGGGAAGCGACTCCACGAGCGCGCGTTCGAGCGTCATCCAGTACGCGGTGGTGTGCATTTCGTTTTCGGGAAGCTCGAGTTGTCCCGCGCCGACATTTTCGTTGGTGAAAAATTTGATTTTCTTGAAGCCTACAACCTGTGAGCGCACCAGCACGTCGCCGTGCGCGCGCTCCGCGGGCCCGGCGACGCTGGCGTGCTCCGCGGTTTCCAGCACGCGTACCTGCGTGTAGCGCACCGCGTCGGTGTAGTAGTCCACGTCCACGCGCTTCACGTAGGCTTTGCGCTCGTCGAAATCCAGCCGTTCGACGTGGTATTGCTGGCCCTCGTGCAAATAGATGGCCTTCGGATGCACAAACTCCAGCGCACTGGTGAAGTCCACTTCGCCGATGACTTCCGCTTCGCCGGTAATGTCAATAATCACGAAATTGTCGCTGGTCACCGAGCGCAGGCTGATGGTGTCCGCTGGGTACGCTTCCTGCGTCCAGTGCCAGTGTTCGCCGCTGCGGTGCAGGAAGCCGGCTTCTTCGAGCCGCGCGCATAGCTCCGGCAAATCCACATCGCCGAATTTCTCTTCCGCCTTCAGAGGCAGCTCGAAGGCAGCGCACTTTAGGTGGTTCACCAGGATTTCCAGGTTGTCCGGCTGAATGTAGCCATGTTCCGGTGATTTTCCGAGAAAATATTCCGGGTTCTTCACGATGTACTGATCCAGCGGCGCCGACGACGCCACCAGCACCGCGCACGAGCTTCCGCTGCGGCGTCCGGCGCGCCCCGCGCGCTGCCAGGTGGAGGCAATCGTTCCCGGATAGCCGGCCATCACCGCCGTATCCAGCGAGCCGATGTCAATGCCCAGCTCTAGCGCGTTGGTGGAAACCACGCCGCGAATTCTGCCGTCGCGCAGCCCGCGCTCGATTTCGCGCCGCTCGCCCGGCAAATAGCCGCCGCGGTAGCCGCGAATGGCCGCGGGCTGCCCCGGCGGCACCGGATTTGCTTCGCGCAGATACTTGAGCATGACTTCCGTGTGCAGACGGCTGTTGGCGAAGACGATGGTCTGTTGCCCGCGCTTCAGAAATTCCTGCGCCACGCGCGACGCCTCGTTGATGCAGCTTCGCCGGATGCCGAGAAAACGGTTGACGACCGGCGGATTGTAGAAGACGAGGAATTTTTCTGCGGCCGGTGCGCCGTTTTCGTCGAGCACATCCACCTCCGCTTCGATGAGGCGCGATGCTAGCTCGCCCGGATTGGCAATCGTCGCCGACGAGCAGATGAATTGCGGGTCGGAGCCGTAGAATCGCGCGATGCGCCGCAGTCGCCGCAACACGTTGGCGAGGTGGCTGCCAAAGACGCCGCGATAGGTGTGCAATTCGTCGAGCACGATGAAATGTAAATTTTCGAACACGCGCGTCCACCGCGTGTGGTGCGGCAGAATGCCGGTGTGCAGCATGTCCGGATTGGTCAGGACAATGTGCCCTTTTTCGCGGATGGCGCGTCGCGCGTCGGTGGGAGTATCGCCGTCGTAGGTGAACACGCCGAAGGAATTTTCCAGCCGCTGCCCCAAATCGTGAAGTTCGGCGAGCTGATCCTGCGCCAGCGCCTTGGTAGGGAAGAGGTACATCGCGCGAGTGTCGGGGTTTTCCAGCACGGCATTCAACACGGGCAGGTTGTAGCAGAGCGTCTTGCCGGAGGCCGTCGGCGTCACCACGACGACGTTGCGCCCTGCGCGGACGCGTTCCGCCGCCGCGGCCTGGTGCGTGTAGAGATCGCGCACCCCTTTCGCTGCGTACGCCGCGACCAGCTCCGGGCGCACCCATTCCGGCATCGGCACGCACTGCGCCTCACGCGCGGAAATGTGGTGAATGGACGTGATGACGTCGCCAGTGCGATCGCGCGCGGCCAGGTCCTCGATTGCGCCCAGCACGCCATCCGCCAACCCGCTTGATGTGCGCACCGCCAAAGATTGCGCCATAGTCTCTCCTTCGCCTTTTGTTCGCTGAGGGTATCACGCGGTCCTGTTCGCTGCAACACGGTTTTTGACCTGGTTTTCTCGCATGGTGCCCACTTTGCGCACATGGCAAACCCGAGTGCCATCTGCACGCGTCAAACCTTACGTATAATGCCGGGCATTCGGAAGAGAGGGAGTTTGATGCGCTCGCGCGCCATTGCCGTTCTGACACTGCTGGCCATCGTCTTGCTTTCGGCGCCGGCAGCGGCGGCGGCCAACGACCCTTCGCCGGAAGCGCTGGTGCAAACCGGCCACTGGAAGCGCGCGCGGGCCGTACTCGAGCCGCGCGTGCAGGCCAATCCGAATGACGCGCAGGCGCTCTTCCTGCTGTCGCAAGTGCGCATGGCTTACCGCGACTTCAAGGATGCGGTAGCCTTGGCGGAACGCGCCGCCGCACGGAATCCGAAAAGCGTGGAGTACCGCCAGCAGGTCGCGGAAGCCGTCTGTGAATTGGCCGGAAAGGAACGCTCGCTAGGATTGGGGCGCCGCTGCAAATCGGAACTGGAAGCCACTGCAGCCCTCGATCCCAATCATGTGGATTCGCGTTGGGGCTTGATGGAATGGCACATGGAAGCGCCGTGGATTATCGGCGGAAGAAAAAGTGAAGCGCGCAAAATGCTGGCGGAAATCCAGCGCATCAATCCTTCGCGGGGATACATGGCGCAGAACCGCATGAACCAGTACGAGAAGAAAACCGACTCGCCGGAACCGCTGTTCCTGAAAGCGTTGGAAGCCAACCCCAAGAGCTATTCGATCCGCATGACGCTTGTGAATTTTTATTTTTCGGACGGGCAAAAGAAATACGACCTTGCGGAGAAGCACGCCCGCGAAGCGCTCGCGCTCGATCCCGAACGCACGGGAGGCTACGGAGGATTGGCCATCGTCTTCGCGCGGCAAAAGCGATGGAAAGAGCTGGACGCGATTCTGGCCCAGGCGGAAAAAAATGTGCCGGACAACTTGGCCCCGTATTACAGCGCCGCAAACGTCTTGCTCGCGGACGGCAGCGATTTGCCGCGCGCCGAAAAATATTTTCGCAAGTATTTGACCATCGAGCCGGAGCCCAATGGGCCCACCCATGCCGACGCCCACTGGCGGCAGGCTCTCGTGCTCGAAAAAATGGGAAGAAAAGCAGAAGTGGTGCAAGAACTTCAGAAAGCTCTTCAGCTCAACCCCAACCACGAAGGCGCAAAGAAAGATCTTAAGCGACTCAAATAGCGCCGCCATTGAATTCCAGCGGAGAATCAGCCAGTCAGCTCACCCGGGGGCGCGCACGAATTCCTGCAACGCTTCGCGAGCGCTTTTCTCGCCTGCCGGCAATTCGCGCCAAGCCACTTTTGAGTCCATTGCTGGCGACTTGCTGGCCAGCCCGGCCTGTGCTTCTTTGGCCGCTTCGGCCATCCAGCCATTCCGCTTGGCGATTCGTGCGCGAAACACGTGCGACCATGCGCGGTAGAAATCCGTATCCATTGCGTCCAGCGACGCCAGCTCCAGCACACTCCCCAACTCCCGCCTTGCTTCAGAAAGTTTTCCTGCGCGGTAGAGCATTCGCCCCATCACAAATCGAATCTGTTGCTGATTGTCCGCCACATCGTCCGGATCGAGCTTCATTGCTTGCTGGCAGACTTCAACGGCTTGGCGGAACTCGCCTGTGTCTTCCAGTTCACGCACCTGCGCGAGCAACTTCTCTTGATCGCGGTTCCGCCGCGCGGCCTCTGTCCAGCGCAGCAGGCGCAGGTCGGGGTCAAGCGTCAACTGCGTCGCGGCCGCAGGCAGGTTCATCGAAAACGGAGTCACTGCACCGCGTGAGGCCACGGAATGCTTCACCGCACCCTTTTCGGTTTGCGCGCTCATTTCCACGCGCACCTGAAAATCTGCGGGCACATTCTTCACCACAATTTCGCCAAGCAGCACGTTGGGCGCGTCCGACGGCAGCCTTCTCAGCGAAATTTCTGGAATCTGCGTGCCGTTGATGAAGTATTCGAAAAACCAACCGAGGTCGCGCCCGGAAACTTCTTCGCAGATTTTGCGGAAATCGGCGATGGACGCGCTCCTGCCGGCAAATCGCTTGTAGTATTCGCGCAGGGCGCGGTCCACGCGCTCGCGGTCAATGACGGTTTCAAGCGTGCGCCACACCAGCAGCCCGCGCTGATAGAGTGTCGCGTAATTGACCTCCCACGGCTTGCGAAACAGTTGCAAGCCCAGCGCCAGCGGGCGCAGCGGCTCCGGCGCAAGTGCGTCGCGCATCGCACGTTGCACTATGCGCCGCGCCTGCTCTGGCTCTTTTTCTTGCAGGTAGCGCCAGGCGAGATATTCCGCCAGACTCTCCGCTAGCCAGCCGTCCTCCGGACGTGCGAGCGTTACTTCAAGCGGAAACCATTGGTGCGCGATTTCATGCGGCAGAAATTCCGGCGCCCAGCCCGGATAGCCGTGGTACTTGATGACGTCCTCACTGACCACCAGAAAACCCGGCGCGGAATAGCCAATCGCGCCCTGTTGCCCGGGAAAACCTTGGACAAGTGTAATGCTCCGGCTGCGTGGACCGTCCATTGCAACAACATTGCTTTGGATGATTCGACTAACCGTTGCCCGCAAAGGCATTCCTAATTCCGTGCAGCCAACCCAGCGATACAGCCCCACGTGGAAGCTAAGTGGCGGTGAAGCAAAAATCGCGTCGGCCTGATGACAGCGAGCATCAACGCGCAAGCCCACAATTGACCGCGATGAGACACTTTGTTTAGTTTGCCAATGGAAAGGCGAACTAAATTTGATTCCAGGTTCCGACCAATTCCCGCTCGTCAACGCAAACCACCCAGGCGGCACGTAGATGCTGATGTCATTTTGTGTGAATGCCGAAAGATCCACCACCGGATACCAGCGCGAATCATCGCGCAGCAGGATGCCGTCCTTGGTGATGTAATCCAGCGCGCCGGGCAGCAACGTGCCTTCGTATTCAAACGTGAGCTTGAATTCCTGTCCCGCCGCGGCCGCCTCCGCCAGCCACACCTGCAATCTCGGCGATCCCAATCTTCCGCTGCGCCGAAATTTCAGTTTTCGCTGTTGTGCATCGGTAACTTCCAGGATGTTTAGCCGCGGATTCAACTCCACTTCCACGGTTTCCACTTTTTGTTCTGCGCGCAGGGTCACCGTCGCTTTGGCGTGCAGAAAACTCTTTTCCGGCTCAAAGCGCACCTCAATTTCGTATTTTTCTGCTCGGACTTTTTGCGCATCGGCTCCTGCTGCTCGTGCGCCGCTCACCGGAAGGGTGAGTAGCATAACCAAGGAAATGGGCGCGGCACGTAGCGCCCCTACTCCGAACCGGGCTTGGCATTTATGCGCGGTAGCCGATATACTTCTCTGCATGGCGCAATCGTATCTCATCTTCGACTTTGGAGCGAACGAGCAGGCGGCGCAGCAGGCGCGCCACAAGCTGGAAGGCTGGAAGCAGGCTTTCCGTCTCGGCAACAAGATCGTATTCAAGTTTGACCGCGAGCCCCCGGAAAAGAAAAACGGCGGCGAGCAGATTCGCATCTTAGTGAAGCTCGATTTCTCCGACCACGAAAAGCTCTCGCTGCACCGCTGGCTGGAGCGCATCCCCGCGGAAGAACCCTTCAAGTCCGCATCACTGCGAGTGCAGCGCGCCGGGGAAGACGGCTACGCCACCACTGCTGAACGCTTTGAGGCGCTCGCCTAGTTTTCACCTCGCTGCACCAAGAATATTGGGGAGCCACTTTCCCGTCCCGAGCCTTCGGGACGGGACGCAGGCTCCCCATTGTTTTTCGGCAGCGCCGTCGCTGCGCTAGTTCACTGTGAAGGTGACCGGATTGCTTGTTCCGGCGGCGTTGAACACGGTGACGTCGCGCGGCCCGACCGGCGCACCCGCGGCGATGGTCAGCTTCATGGTGATAGTCGTCCCATTGTTCAAGATTTGCACATTGCTAATGGTTACGCCGGACCCGCTGATGGCGACGGAGCCGCCTTGAAATTGCGATCCCTGCAGCGTCACCGACACGATTGTGCCGCGCGCGCCGCCGGTCGGGCTGATGGAGGTGATCGACGGCAGCCCGACAGCCTTGAACCATTGTGTGCCGGACGTGCCGCCCGGAGTCGTGACACTAATCAGCCGGTTGCCTATTGCGGCCCCGCTGGCGACTGTGAAGTCTGCGGTGACGGTCGTCGCATTCACCAGCACTACGTTGCTCGCCGTCAGCCCCACTGTGCCAGAAATGTTCAGGGTAACCGGCGCGACGAAGTTGGTCCCCGACAATGTGACCGGCACCACGCTCCCTTGCGCTCCCTGGTTCGGGCTGATGCTGGCGAGCGTCGGCGCCGGCTGGCTGCTGATGACGATGCTGAGCGCATTCGATGCGGTCTGGGCGATGCCGTCCGTCACCACGGCCGTAAAGTTGAATGTGCCGGCCATTGTGGGAGTGCCGCTGAGCGCACCCGTGCTGCCATCCAGGTTCACGCCGTTTGGCAGCGCACCGGATGAAATGCTCCAGCCATACGGCAATGTGCCGCCCGTGGCCGCCAATGAAGCGTTGTAGCTCAAGGCAACTTGGCCGCCGGGAAGGGAAGTCGTCGTCACGGAAACGGCCGGGTTAACGGCAATGCTGAGTGCCTCGCTGTCCGTTTGGCCGAATGCATCTGTAACCGTGACCGTAAAGTTGAATGTGCCGGCCACAGTGGGAGTGCCACTTAACGCCCCCGTGATGCTATTCAGATTCACGTTGTTGGGCAGCGCGCCAGAGGTAATGCTCCACGAGTACGGCAACGTTCCGCCGGTGGCCTGGACCGATGCATTGTAGGAGATTCCCACTTGTCCGCCCGGCAAGGAGCTGGGCGTAATTGCCGGCGCAGTCGCGATGGAGATGCTGAGCACTGCGCTCGCCGTGTTGCTGAGCGCATCGGTGACCATGGCCGTGAATCCAAAGACGCCGCTGCCCGTTGGCGTGCCGCTAATGGCACCTGTTCCCGGAGTGAGATTCAGCCCACCCGGCAATGCGCCGCTGGTGAGCGACCACGTGTAGGGTGGGGAGCCTCCCGTGGCGGTGAGCGTCGCATTGTAAGAAGCTCCCACTTCCCCGTTCGGCAACGAAGACGTGCTAACGCTTAGCGGGGCGCTAGCGCCATTGACGGTGAAAGATTGTGATGCACTGGTGCCCGCGCCGGTCGTCACCGTCACATTTCTCGGCCCGCCCGGTGCGCCCGCGTTGATGTTCAGAGTGCAAGTAATCTGCCCGTTGTTGACCACGTTCAAATTTGTAACGGAAACGTCTCCGCCGCTCACGTTTACGACGCTGGTCGTAGTGAAGTTGGTTCCTGCTAGGGAGACGTTTACGGCTGTTCCCGGATCGCCGTTCGCGGGCGTCACCGACGCCAGCGTCGGCGGGCTTGCGCCTCCGTTGACAGTGAACACGACTGCATTGCTCGTCCCAGCAGGATTCACCACCGTGACGTTGCGCGGGCCGGAAGGCGCATTGGCCGCGATGTTGAATTTGGCGGTGAACTTCGTGCCGCCGTTCAGAATCAACATGTTGCTCAGCGTGATGCCGTTGCCGGCGACGAGCAGATCGCCCCCGGTGAATTCCGAGCCCAAAACAGTCACGGCTACGGCCGCGCTGGGATTGCCGCTAGTCGGACTCATGGAATTGATCACCGGCACGCCCACAACTTTCCAGATAACCGTGCCGCTGGTCCCCCCGGCCGTGGTCACGCTGACGTTGCGGTTACCCAGAGCGGCATTCAGGGCCACGGCCAGATCCACAGTGGCTTGCGTGCTGCTGGTGACGTTCACGTTGCTGGGAGTCACCAGCGTCCCGCTCACATTCACGCTCATTCCCGCCACGAAATTTGTTCCTGTCAGCGTATGCGTGCCGGTGACGCCGATGTAACCGCGGTTGGGGCTGATGGAGGCCAGTGTAGGCGCTGCGACTGCGTTCACTGTGAACGGTGCGGAAGTGGTGACTTCCGTGCCCGTCGTCACCGTGACATTGCGAGTACCCGTGGCGGCACTTGCGCCAATATTGAACGTGGCGGTTATCGAGGTCGCGCTGGAAACTGTCACGTTGCTGGCGGTGACGTTGGAGCCGCTAATGCCGATTACGCTCGTGCCCTGCACCCAGTTCGTGTTTTGCCCGGTCAGCGTCACATTGACGTTGGTGCCCTGCACTCCGCTGGACGGAATAACAGACACCAGCGTGGGTGTTGGCGTGCTCCCGCTGAACGTAGTATTCGCAACCCACGTGGCCCATTTATTGGATACGTTGGCCCAACCGGCGAAGCCGATGACGTTGAGGTTGTCCGCAGGATCGTTGGCAATGGCGTTGTAGTCCCCCCAGCGCCCGGAAGTATTCGTGCTCGTGCCTGCCTTGATGAGCGCGCTGGGCTGAATGGCGCTGTCCGCAGGCTGCATACCGGTGGCGTACATGGACGCAAATTCCGTCGAGCTCGACCGGCTCATGAACATGTACATGTTCCCCGCGGCGTCGTCCGTAACCGCCGGGAAATAGTAGTGCGTGCCGGGCTGCGTGTAAGTGATGTCTTTCAGCACGGTATTGCTGGTCGTGTTGCCGCGGAAATAGCGAACCGCCGCCAGCCCGCTGAACGATTCGCCGAAGGCTCCGTGAATCACGCCGCTGCGCCACACCACGTCGTACATGCGGTCGTCGTTCGTGGCCACCAAAGTTCCGGTGCCCGGTTGCGGTGCGTCGGGTGGGACGGCGAAGTTGCCCACGGTAAATGTCGTTTGCCGGACTAGCACCGGAGCCGACGGCGCGCCGTCAATTCGCCAAAGTGTCAGTTTGTTGTTGGCATTCGAATTTGTATTCAGCAGGTATTCCGAGCTGGTCGAGCTCAGCGCACGCGCGGGCTGGATCGTAAACGCTCTTGTGCTGTCGGCGTTCAGGAGTTGCGAATTCACAAAATCCGTGTAGGTGGCAGCCGCGCCGGCGTAGAGCTGCGCTTTGCTCAGCACGCGGATCTTCGCGTACTGAAAAATATCGCTGAAGCTGAACTGGTTGGACGTAATGTAAATGGCATTATCGTCGTACCCCAGACCGGGGAAATCCGCCCAGTTGTTCGTATTTGTTGTGCCGTCGAGCCGCGCATCAAAATCGTAGGAGTTCCAGTTGCCGGTCGGATCGCCTGTCTGCGATACGGAGATGTGATACTTCGAAGCGTTGGGGCCAGTGGACTGCGACACGGCCATGATGATGAAGCGTCCGGCCACCGGGTCGTACACGCATTTGGGATCGAACGCGCCGCCGCCTACGCCGTTGGGCCACCATGTGGTGAACTGCGTCACCGCCCGCACCACGTTGCCATTGCGGTCATAGACCACCCACTGCGAATTGGTCATCACCACGATATGATTCGGCCCCACCGCCAGTGCCGCGTCGTATGGGATCCACACCGTCGGCACCATGCCGATAAAGTTTGTGCCGACGTTCGGCGCAAGCGGCGTCGGCGTGGCATCGAGATGGATTTCCCGGCCGCCGGTCGGCAGGGGTTTCTCCGAAAGCAGCTTGAGGCGCTTCATTTCGGTGCGCGAGATGCGCGTGCCCGGCTCACGGGCTTCGCGTTCAGACACCGGCGGCTTGGCGAATGGATTAACCGAAGAAAGTGTGGGCCGCGAAACCGTGGGCAAGCTTCCCTGCGCGGGCCCGGAAAGTCCTTTGACTGGCTGGCCTTCATCGCCCGCACTTACTGGAAGCGCGGCCAGAGTGAGGCACAGCAGGCAACTTACCGCTGAAAACAAACGCCGGTTCAATTGCCCTCCCCGATCGTTATGAGTGACGCGCGCGACGCATGTCGCATCTCTAACAACTTTTGTTTTCCAATTCGCAATGGAGAATCCACGAGCCGGGTGCTCCAAATTACCGCATCCTACCTCAGTTCGCCAGGCTTCTTTTCGAAGAGCGGAGCACGGGTACACCCTCACGTCGCGATTTCGCCGCACGAGTCGTGCCGTTGCTTGGTCGTATCCGGCTAGAATGGAACATCGCTAACTACTATAGATTCTTAATATTAACAGACCATCCGGAGCCTGTAAACGGCCCCAGCGAGCGTATGACGAAGTGCCGTGCGCACATTCTTGCGCATTTTCGGCAGTCGACGCGGACACAGTCCTTCCCGATTTGGTTCGAATGGTTTCCTGCGCGGAACGACAAGCTACTTTGTGCCGACAGACTGGAGCACGAATGTGGCTCCGCCGCCCGGCAATATTCTTGTTCTTTACCCGCAGCACTCCTCCGCTATAATGGTGTGTCTCCGCGCGAAGCTCTTTTCGAACAACCGAGGTGAACTGGATGGCGGTGCAGATACGTGTGAAGGCGGCAAAGTTTGACGCGGCGAAGTATCACGGCCTCGACCGCGACACGCTGCTGCGAATGTATCGCACGATGTATCTTTCCCGCCGCCTCGACGACCGCGAAATCCAGCTCAAGCGCCAGAACAAAATCTTTTTTCAGATTAGCGGCGCCGGCCACGAGGCTATTCTCGCTGCTACCGGCCTGGTCCTGAAGCCGTCCTACGACTGGTTTTTTCCCTACTACCGCGACCGCGCCCTCTGCCTCATGCTGGGCATGACGCCGTACGAAATGCTCCTCGAGGCGCTAGGCTCCAAGGACGACCCCAACTCCGGCGGTCGCCAGATGCCTTCGCATTGGGGCCATCAGGCACTCAATATCGTCAGTAAGTCCTCCTGCACCGGCATGCAGTTTTTGCACGCGGTCGGCTCCGCAGAGGCCTCGCGCTATTACACTGAGTTCCCCGACGCGCTGGCCCAAGCCAAGAGTGCGCCGCTGGGCCACGCCGTGCGCCACCAGCCAGACGAAATCACCTACGTTTCCGGCGGCGACGGCTGCACCAGCGAAGGCGAGTTCTTCGAAGCGCTGAATTCCGCGTGCACGCTGAAGCTGCCAGTGTTTTTCCTCATCGAGGACAACGGCTACGCCATTTCCGTTCCTATCGAGGCGCAGACTGCCGGTGCCAACATTTCCAAACTGGTCGCGGGCTTTCCTGGGCTGCATATAGCCGAGTGTGACGGCACCGACCCGATAGAAAGCTACTCCGTCTGCAAGCGCGCCGCGGAATATTGCCGCGCGCGCAAGGGGCCGGCGCTGGTCCACGCGCACGTCACGCGCCCCTATTCGCACTCGCTTTCCGACGACGAAAAACTCTATAAGACGCAAGAGGAGCGCGAAACGGAAGCCCGCCGCGACCCCATCCCCACCTTCGGGCTGTTCCTCGTACGCGAAGGCATCGCCGACGAAAAGGAAATTGAAGCCATCGAGGCCGACGTGGACCGCGAAGTCCTCGAGGCCACCGACCGCGCTTTGGCCTCGCCCTTGCCCCCCTCCGGCTCCGCTTCACTCTGGGTGTATTCGCCCGATGTGGACCCTGCCGGCAAGCAGTTTGAAGTTGCGCCGAAGTTCAGCGGCGATCCGAAAACCATGGTGGAGACAATCTCCACGACGCTGATGGATGAAATGGCTCGCGACGCGCGCATTGTGATTTTCGGCGAAGACGTTGCCGACTGCACGCGCGAAGAGCAACTCAAGAAAGTGAAAGGGAAGGGTGGCGTGTTCAAGGCCACGAACGGTTTGCAGCGCCGCTACGGCTCCTCGCGCGTCTTCAATTCGCCGCTGGCGGAGGCCAACATTGTCGGCCGCGCCGTCGGCATGGCCGCGCGCGGCATGCGCCCTGTCGTGGAAATCCAATTCTTTGACTACATCTGGCCGGCCATGATGCAGCTCCGCAACGAACTGGCCGTGATGCGCTGGCGCTCCGGTGGAAACTTTAAGTGTCCTGTGGTGGTCCGTGTTGCCATCGGCGGTTACCTGACCGGCGGGGCGATTTATCACAGCCAGTGCGGCGAGGTGACGTTCACTCACATTCCCGGCCTGCGCGTGGTGATGCCCTCCAGCGCGCTCGACCTCTGCGGCCTGCTGCGCACAGCCATGCGTGCGGACGACCCGGTTCTATTCCTCGAGCACAAACACCTCTACCGCCAACCGTACAATCGCGCGCCGTATCCCGGGCCGGACTTCACGATTCCCTTCGGCAAGGCGCGTATGGTTCGCGAAGGCACGGATGTCACCATCGTCACCTACGGCGCGCTGGTGCGCCGCGCGGAAGTCGCGGCCGCCGAGCTCGAGCGCGCGGACGTTTCCGTGGAACTGCTGGACCTCCGCACGCTCAGCCCCTACGACTGGGATTCCATAGCGGCCTCGGTGCGCAAGACCAGCCGCGTCATCGTGGCTTACGAAGACACGCGCTCCTGGGGTTATGGCGCGGAAATCGCCGCTCGCATCGCCGACGAGCTGTTCGAGCATCTCGACGCGCCGGTGCGCCGCGTCGGGGCACTGGACACCTTCTGCGCCTACCAGCCCCAGCTCGAAGACGAAATCCTCCCGCAGACCGCGGACATCGTCCGCGCCGTCCGCGACCTCCTCGCCTACTAGGTGGCGGCTCGCATTGTTGAAATCACCCGCCTGCGCTAGAATCCGCCCACTCTTTTGGCAGATAATGATTCCGGGAGGCACGTGTTGAACTGCGAAAAGTGCGGGAGTCCGTTGGCGGAAGATGCAACGCTTTGCAGCCACTGTGGTAGCCCCGTGCAGCCTGCTCCGCCCGTGGCTGCTGAACCAGAGCCGCCTTCGGTCACTGTGTTAATCGAGCCCGGCGCCGGCGTTTGGGCGCCCGCACCGGAAGCCGCCGCTGCCCCGGAAGAAGGCGCGCCTGCTCCATCTGCGCCGGAAACGTCGTATGCCCCTCCGGTCGCTCCGCCAGCCGCGATGCCAACTGCGCAACCGCCATTCGCCGCAGGGTACGCCGGTTTCTGGCGGCGATTCGCTGCGTACTGGATTGACTGGTTCGTCTTCTTTTCCATCGAGCTGTTCATCGCCGCCGCGCGCGGCATTCCGCTGAGCACCCGGCAGGCCATGGAGCCCGAGGAACTCGCCAAGGGTCTCCTGCTCGGTCTATTTGTCGGTTGGTTGTACGCAGCCACATTGGAAAGCTCGCCCTGGCAGGCGACCATCGGCAAGCGCGCCATGGATGTGTACGTCACCGACATGAATGGCCACCGCCTGGGTTTTGCGCAGGCTTCCGGCCGCTTTTTTGGAAAGATCGTTTCCGCCCTGATTCTTGGCATCGGCTTCATCATGATTGGCTTTACAGGGCGTAAACAAGCGCTGCACGATCTGCTCGCCGGTTGCCTGGTGGTTCGCCGGAAGGAAGAGCCGCAGGCGTAGGGCAGGGAACTTTTTTCAAAGTCAAAACGTATTCAGAGTAGGAAGGGACACGCAGCGCTGGAGGTGATGCGATGATTTGCGCCAATTGCCAAAGAGAAATCGTCCCCGGCTCGAATTTCTGCTACTACTGCGGCGCGCGCCAGGCGCCTCCACCGCCACGTCCGGTGATGGGCCAGCGCTACTTGATGCGTTCGGCCACCAATAAGCGCATTGCCGGTGTTTGTGCCGGCTTTGCTGACTACCTCGGATTGGACCCGGCGCTCGTGCGCATCTTGTGGGTGCTGCTGACCTTCTTCACGGCGATTTTCCCGGGCATCATCCTGTACATCATTTCCTGGCTCATCATGCCCATGGCGCCCTACCCGCTGCCGGCCGCGCCGCAACCCGCCGGCGATCAGCCGCGATAAGCCGTTTCACCGCATTGCACAGGGGCGCGCGTCAGTCGCCCCTGCTCCTTTTTTGCGAGTCCCGCGCTTCATGCTTTGTCCCGGAAAATCAGTTTGTCCACGGAGATCGCGCCCGCCCCGCATGTGGCCAGAGCAAACGCCCCCACAGCCAAGGCCAGCGGAAACTGGTACTCCGGCACGGCGAGAATGCCTTTACCCATGTGCACTTTCCAGATTGCCGCCGCCATCTGTCCCGCAAGCAGAATGCCTGCCACGCGCGTGAAGAGTCCCGCCACCAGCAGCCACCCGCCGAAAAATTCCACTGCACCGGCGATGTACACCATATACGCAGGCATGCCGAAGCTCGCGAAACCTTCAATCGCCCGTTTTGTGTCGCCGAACAACTTCGGATACCCCGCATAAATGAAAATCACACCCATTCCCCAACGCAACAGCAGCAGCCCCAGCGGTTTCAGTTTTTCCAGAAAGTTCATCGCCGCTCCTCGCTTTCCCCCCGCAGAATACTTCCCGTTGCAGCCAACACCCTACACTAAAAACCCGCCTCAAGCTTTGAATCCTAATTCCGCGTACCCGCTTCCTCCTTGTTGTAGAATGTTCCCGCTAGCGCCCTGAGGTGGTCCCATGGCTTCCGGCATTCGCACAATTGGTGTCTCCACCGGTGGCGGTGATGCCCCCGGGCTCAACGCCGTCATTCGCGGCCTGGTGCGCGCCGCCGTCAACGACTATGGCTGGCGCGTCGTGGGCGTCACCAACGGCTTCGACGGACTCATTTGGCCTGAGCATGCGCGCGAACTCACCGAGGACAGCGTAAGCGGCATTCTGCCCCGCGGCGGTACCATCCTCGGCACCACCAATCGCGGCAATCCCTTCAGCTACCATACGACCGAACACGGCCAGCCGGTCGTCAAGGATTTCTCCGGGCTCTGTCTGGAGAACATGAAACGGTTGAAGATGGACGCGCTGGTGGTCATCGGCGGCGACGGCACGCTTTCCATCGCCAACAAATTTTTCCAGCTCGGCATGAAAGTCGTGGGCGTGCCCAAGACGATTGACAACGACCTCTCCGCCACGGAAGTCACATTCGGCTTCGACACCGCGCTCCAGGTGGCCACGGATGCCCTCGACCGCTTGCATACCACCGCGGAGTCACACCACCGCGTCATGCTCCTCGAGGTGATGGGCCGCGACGCCGGATGGATCGCGCTGCATGCCGGCATCGCTGGCGGCGCCCACGTAATCCTCATTCCGGAAATTCCTTTCACCATCGAAAACATCGTCGAGAAAATCCGCCAGCGCGAGCTGAGCCGCAAGAAATTCAGCCTCATCGTTGTGGCGGAAGGCGCCAAGCTCCCGCCCAAGGATGCCCTCGGAAAGCCGTTTCCCGAGACGAAGCCCGGGCAGCTTGCCAACGCCATCGCCTTCTCCATTTGCGAGGCCACAGGCCGCGAGACGCGCGTCACCGTTCTCGGCCACATCCAGCGCGGCGGCTCGCCCAGCCCGTTTGACCGCATCCTGGCCACGCGTTTCGGCGTGCATGCTGCCGACCTGATTGCCCAAGGTGAATTTGGCAAGATGGTTTGCTTGCGCTGTGGGAAAATCATGGCGGTGCCGCTCCAAGAAGCGATTGGCGTTTACAAAACAGTAGACGCTACGAGCGACTACGTGCGCGCCGCTCGCGGCGTGGGCATTTCGTTTGGCGACCGGTCCTGATGCGCCGCTCTCTCAACATTCTCATCATTGTGGTCGTAGTCGGCTTGGCGTACTGGCTGCTGCGCCCGAATGTCCCGCCCGTCCGCGAGCAGGCCTACATTTCCGAACGCAGAGCCACCGTCTGGAACCGCCTGGCCACCGTGCGCGAACCCGCCGCCACGCTGCGCTACGGTGACCGCGTCGGCATCCTTGAATCCAAGACCTGGTCCGGCATTGACTACGTTCGCGTGCTCGTTTCCGGCGGCGCTGATGGCTGGATGGAAGCCAAACAACTCATGCTTGAGGAACTTTGGCTGCGCGCACTGAGCAACCTCGAAAAATCGAAATCCATGCCACGGCAGGCTATAGGCAAAACAAAGGTTCTCACCAATCTTCGCACCGAGCCCGGACGCTCCGCGCAGCGCTCGTTCCAATTCGGCCGCGATGTGCCCGTCGAGATTCTCGCTCGCGCTGTTGTCGAGCGCCCACCGGAAGCTTCTCCCCCGGCAAAGAAGCCAGATGAACAGACTGTCGAACAGCCCGAAGCTCCGCGCCAGGAAGATTGGCTCTTCATCCGCGGCCACGACACCGATGCCGGCGATCTTGCCGGCTGGGTCCTCGGACGCTTTATCGAACTGGATTTACCCGCGCCTCTCCGCGATCTCGGTGCCGGCATCCGCTTCGTCGCGTGGTTCGAGCTTAGCCGCATTCCCGACACGGCAGAAGAGCTTGGGGCAGACGAAAAACCGGAGGCGGGCGAACCGGCAGTATCGCCAACAATGAAGCCCCAATATCTCGCTGCGGGTGTGATGGGTGGCGAGGGCCAACCCTGCGATTTCACCCTGCTGCGTTTCTATACGTGGAATGCCGCGCGGCATCGGTACGAAACCGCGTACGTCGAATCCAATTTCTGCGCGCGCCTGCCCATTCGCGTCACGCCCATTCCTCCCGGCGCCAATCTTGAAAAGTCGGAGGCCTCCATTGGTTTCACGGCCGTCGGCAAGTCCGGCGACGAAACGCGCGAGTACCGCATGAGGCAAAACATCCTCCGCCGCCTCCGTGAGAAGAGGTAGGGGCGCTGCTTGCTGCCCCCTTCAATTCCCGCGTTCCCACCTCACTCCGGCTTACCGACTCTTAGACTTTTCGACGCATCACCTCCTATAATCCTCGCGTGCGGACCCTCGCCCTGCTTGCCGTCATGTTGCTCGCTTCCGCTTGCGGAAGCGAACACGCCCAGCCCCCGCCACAAAAACCCGCTCCTCCACCGCTCGAATTCCTCGGGGCGTGGGGCACGCGCGGCGACGGCCCCGGGCAGCTTTCGTCCCCGACGGGCATCGCTGCCGACACAGTTGGGAATGTTTATCTCGTTGAGGCCTTCAATCGCTTTTTGCATAAGTTTAGCTCAAAAGGTGAGCCTCTCCTTTCATTTCAAGACGACGGAATCAAGAACCCAGGGAGTATCGCGTTAGATTCGGGTGGAGCGATCTATGTGGCGCCTTATTCGGGCGGCCAGATTTTGGTATTTCTGCCCGATGGCGAAAGATTTCGTGTGCTCCGCAGCAGGTCTGGCCCGCGGTTCGAGGGAATCAGTTCCGTGTGCGTAGATGCAAACGGCAGCATCTTCATTTCGGAATTCGAAGCACATCGATTGCGCAAACTGGGTCCGAACGGCCGGCCGATCGCGGTTTGGGGCCGCAAGAATCCTGGCGACACGAATATTGGACGCTTGGGGCCGGCTGCCCTGGGGCCGGACGGTTTCCTGTATGTCTCCGACCATGACAATTCCATGATCTTGAAAATGAACCAGGATTTGGAGCCCTCGAAATCTTGGTCCGTGCCCGAAGCATTTCGGCCCGTCATTAGCCTTGCCGCGTCTCGACAATTCGTTTTCGCTGCCATCAGCGGCGGTCGAATCGCGGTCTGGACTCCTGAAGGTGATTTGAAGCACGTGGATAACTTGGGAGGACAAATAACGGCACAAAACACTCCTCCGCCATTCCACCTTGCACTGGGAAGGAGCAACGAACTTCTCGTTTTAGACGCGCTGCGCGCCCGTGTTTTCCGTTTCCGCATCAATTTCTAGCGCTGCGTTGCTTTTCCCCGGTGACCGTGCCACCATTTTGTCCGCAGTAGTCTGAGGTACCGTCATGCTCATCCAAGAAGTGGGAGAGACCGCAGGACTCATCTGGCAGGCGATCGATTCGCAGGGTGCGCTCAAATTGACAGCCCTCAAGAAACAACTCAAGCTCAACGACACGATTCTCCACATGGCTCTGGGCTGGCTCGCCCGCGAAGACAAGATTGAAATGACCGCTGCCGGCCGCACGTTTCTCGTGCAACTGAAATAGTCGCGGTTTTGCGCCTTACGCTGTCTCTCTGAAGCCCAGCGTTTCTGGCCCGCCCGAAGAATCACTCGCGCTATGTCGGGCAATACGAGTCCCGACAGGAATTGCCGTGCGAGCGACTAGGTGATCATGGCCCTTCTTCTCTCTGAATCTGACGTCCGCGCCCTCTTGACCATGCCTGTGGCTCTCGACGCCGTGGAAAAATCCTTTTTGCGGCTCGCCGACGGCACGGCCAGCCTCCATCCCCGCCATCGTTTGCATCCGCGCGACGGCGCCTATCTGCACTACATGGCCGCTGCCGACAGCGTTTCCGGCTACATGGGCATGAAGCTCTACACCAGCGCGCGCGGCGGCTTGCGATTTGTCGTGCCGCTCTTCCGCACTGGCACTGGAGAACTGGTGGCGCTCATCGAAGCCGATTTTCTCGGCCAGATGCGCACTGGTGCCGCCAGCGGAGTCGCCACCAAGTTTTTGGCGCGCAACGATGTGCGCACCGTCGGCATTGTCGGCACTGGCCTGCAAGCGCGCACGCAGCTTGAAGGTGTTGCTGCAGTGCGAAAACTCGAACGCATCCGCGCCTTCGGGCGCAATCCCGAGCGCCGCGCGCAATTCTGCCGGGAAATGTCAGACAAGCTGGGGGTGCCGGTCGAACCGGCCGCTTCCGCCGAAGAAGCTGTGCGCGGCGCGGATATCGTCATCGCCGCGACTTCTTCCACCGCCGCCGTCGTGCGCGGCAAATGGCTCTCGCCGGGCACGCACATCAACGCCATCGGCGCGAATTTTCCGCAGAAGCGCGAGCTCGACGACGAAGCCGTCGCGCGCGCTTCGCTGATCGCCGTGGATTCTGTCGAGCAATCCCGCCAGGAGGCCGGCGATCTCATCCAGGCATTCGTGGGCGATGAACTGCGCTGGTCCGCTGTTCGCGAGCTTTCTAATATCGTCGCCGGCCGCGTTCGCGGCCGCGCCAGCGACGAGGAGATTACACTTTTCAAGTCCAACGGGATTGCTATTTGGGACGTCGCCGTCGCCGCCCGCGTTTTCGAATTGGCGCAGGAAAAGCAGCTCGGCACGCGCATTCCGCTCTGGGAACACTGCGGGTAGCTTCAGTGAGTTGTAATCGGAAGCTTGCTCGCGTCTGGCGTGCGGAACATGAAGCGCGCGGAGCGGCGAAGGCTGCTTCTGCGCCTCACTCAGCTCGAGCGACGCCGCAGGCGATTTTCTAGAGCTTTGTGCAGCCGGCTGCGAACGTCGTCCGGCAGCGGCGCGGGCTGGGAATTGCAGTACAAGTGAATCGTCTTGCGCGTGGTGTCCACCACCAGCCGGCAATCCTCGCAGTGGGCCAGGTGCCGCTCCACCTCGGCCATCAGCGCGCGGTCCGTTTCGCCGTTCAGGTAGCTGCTCAGCTCTTTAATGATGTCCCTGCACTTCAATTTGCTTCTCGCTTTCCAAAATAACGGTTCAGTTTCTGGCGCAGCTTCAGCCGCGCGCGCAGCAGCCGCGACTTCACCGCGGGAACAGACAGTCCCAGAATCTCCGCGGTTTCTTCCGTGGACAAATCTTCAATGTCCCGCAGCGCAAATACGATTCCGAAAGACGGGTCAATATCGCCGATCACCTCTTGCAGAATTCGCTGCATTTCCGATTGCTCGTAGTGCTGCTCCGGGCTGGGCCCCCAGTCTTCCAGCTCGCGGATCATCAGGTCGTCTTCCGTTTCGATTTTCTCGTCGAGCGAAACCTGCCCGGGCCGCCGCTTGCGCAGCTTCATCAGCCCTTCGTTCACGGTGATGCGCACCAGCCAGGTGTAAAAGCGCGAGTCGCCCTGGAAATCCTTCAGGTGCGCGTAGGACTTCAGGAACGCCTCCTGCATCACGTCCTCGGCGTCCTCTTTGTTCTGCGTGATGTTCATCGCCAGGCGGAAGATTTTCCGCTCGTAGCGGTTCACCAGCGTTTCGAACGCGCCGACGTCGCCGGCCTTCGCCTGGGCGACGAGCGTGCCTTCGCCCTCGGAGATGCTGACTTGCGCTTTCGTGGGTTTGGCGGGTGTGGGGTCCATGGAATTCGTTGGCCTGGCTCTGGGAGCGCAGGTCATCCGAAAGCCGCTCCTCAGGTTACCATATTCGTTCCCGCAACACGCGCTGCCGCACATGACGCTCCTTTTCCCGTCCATCTGACGCTGACAGGGTGCCCGAGGATGCAAAAATCTTTCCGCCCCTTGACACCGCCACTCAATTGGCGTACATTTTCGAACGAACGTTCGACTCAGGCGGCGTTCTCGTGCCCAACTCTGAGCACCACCATTTTCCGGCCTTCGACCGCAAGCTGGCGCGCATCTTGCGCCATGCCGCGGCCGTTTTCTCCGAAAAAGGTTACGAAGGGGCCTCCATCCGCGACCTTTCCCGCGTTTCCGGTGTTTCGCTCTCCGGCCTCTACTACTACTTTGAAAGCAAGCAGGAACTGCTCTACCTCATCCAGCTTTACACTTTTTCGGAAATCGTCCGCCGCTTGGAAGAGCGCTTGACTGGCGTGTCCGCACCCGCCGAGCGCGTGCGCATCCTGGTGCGCAACCATCTGGACTATTTCCTCCAGCATCCTGTAGAGATGAAGGTGCTCTCGCACGAAGCGGAAGTGCTCGAAGGCCGCTATCATCGCGAGATTACCGAAATTAAGAAACGCTACTATTCGCTCGCGCTGAGCGTGTTTGAAGATCTACGCCGCAGCGGCGCCGCACGCCGCATGAATCCGCGCGTCGCTGTGCTCAGCCTCTTCGGCATGATGAACTGGATTTACACCTGGCATAATCCGAAGGTGGACCCGTCGCCGGAGTCCATTGCCGATACCATGGCAGAGATTTTTCTGGAAGGCGTGGCCAACGGCCATCGCCCGCAGCGCGCCTCCAACGGTCGCGCTCGCGTGGTGCGCGCGCTCGTCGGCTCCAAGGCTCAGGCACGGTTGTAGGGGCCGGTCTTTAGACCGCCCACAAAGAATCGACAGAGGGAGAACTCAATGGCCACATCGCAGACGGTGGAGCAGAAGACGCTGGTGAACTACCGCGTGGAGGACGGCGTCGCCATCTTGGAGATGAGCGACCCGCCGGCCAATACCTACACCTACGAGATGATGCAGCAGCTCGACGCCTGCATCTTGGCCGCGCGCATGGACGAATCCGTGCACGTCATCGTCCTGCGCGGCGGTGGCGAAAAGTTTTTCTCTGCCGGCGCCAGCATTCCCATGCTCAACCGCGTGGACCCGCAGTTCAAATATTATTTTTGCCTTCACGCCAACGAGACGCTCTCACGCCTCGAGCAGACGCCCAAGCTGGTCATCGCCGCGCTGAACGGCCACACCGTCGGTGGCGGCCTGGAAATCGCCATGGCCTGCGACATTCGCATCGCCAAAAAAGAAGGCGGAAAGATCGGCCTGCCTGAAGTTAATCTCGGCGTGCTCCCCGGCACCGGCGGCACGCAGCGCATGTTGCGCATCATCGGACGCGCCCGCGCCATGGAGTTGATGACCACCGGCCGCACCTTCAGCTTTGAAGAAGCGCTCGAGTTCGGCCTGATTCACTACATCTACGAGAAAGAAACTTTTTGGGATGACGTCATGGCTTATGCGCGGCAGTTCTGCCCGCCCAATAAGGCTTCGCGCGCCGTCGGCCGCATCAAGCGCGCCGTGGTTAGCGGTAGCGAAGTCCCGTTCCAGGAAGCGCTGGCCATCGAGCGCGAATTGCAGCAACTGCTGTTCACCAGCGAAGACGCCAAGGAAGGCATCGCCGCCTACGTCGGCAAGCGCCAGGCATCGTTCAAAGGAAAGTAGCGCGGTAGGGGCGCTTCCGAGAATTCGGGATTGCTGCGCCCCGCATTCGAATTTCGAGAAAGGCACAATGGCTACAGCAGTTGGACAACCAAAACCAGGAAAACTCTTCATCGGCGGCCAATGGCTCGACGCCGTGGATGGCAAGACGTACCCCACGCTAAATCCTGCCACCGGCGAAACACTCACCGTTGTATCCGAAGCCTCAGAGCGCGATGCCGATGCCGCGGTGCAAGCCGCGCGCAAAGCCTTCGAATCCGGCAAGTGGCCGGAGATGGCCGCCTCCGACCGTGGCCGCATTCTCTGGCGTCTTGGCGACCTCGTGGACCAGCACGCCGATGAACTCGCCACGCTGGAAACGCTCGACAACGGCAAGCCCATCTTTGAATCGCGCTACGTGGACATTCCCATGGCGGCGGAAGTGTTCCGTTACTTCGCCGGCTGGGCCACGAAAATTCACGGTGAAACCGTCCCCGTCAAAGGCCCCTTCCTGCATTACACGCTGCGCGAGCCCGTCGGCGTGATTGCCGCCATTATCCCGTGGAATTTCCCACTGCTGATGGCCTCGTGGAAAATTGCTCCGGCGCTCGCCGCTGGCAACACCGTCGTGCTCAAACCTGCGCCGTGGACGCCGCTCACCGCGCTGCGATTCGCCGAGTTGTGCCAGGAAGCTGGCGTGCCTGATGGTGTCGTCAACATCGTCACCGGCTCCACGCGTGAATTGGGGCGCTCGCTCGTCCGCCACCCTGGCGTGGACAAAATCGCCTTCACCGGCTCCACCGCCACCGGCCAGGAAATCATCCGCGAATCCGCCGCATCGCTGAAGCACGTCTCGCTCGAACTCGGCGGCAAGTCGCCCAACATTGTTTTTGCCGACGCCGACCTCGACGCCGCCGTCAAGGGCGCTACGCTCGGCATTTTCTATGGCAAAGGCGAAGTCTGCGCCGCGGGCTCGCGCCTCTTCGTCGAGAAAAAAGTGAAAGACGATTTTCTGCACAAACTCGTCGAGCGCGCCAAGAAAACGCAGCCCGGCGACCCACTCGATCCGAAAACCCGATTCGGCTCGCTGGTCAGCGAGCAGCAGATGAACAAAGTCCTCGGCTACATCGAGAAGGGCAAGGCGGAAGGCGCTGCGGTGGTGGCCGGCGGTGGCCGCGCGGCATTCGGTGGCGGCAAAGGCTGTTTCGTCGAAGCCACCGTCTTCGATGGCGTGCGTAACGACATGACCATCGCCCGCGAGGAAATCTTCGGTCCTGTGCTCGCCACGATTGAATTTGGCGATGCGGCCGACGCGGTGCGCCAGGCCAACGACAATCCTTACGGCCTCGCCGCCGCCGTCTGGACGCGCGACATCGCCCGCGCCCATCGCGTTGCCGGGCAGCTCAAGGCCGGCACGGTGTGGATTAATACCTACAACAATTACGATCCCGCGGCGGCCTTCGGTGGATATAAGATGAGCGGCTATGGCCGCGAACTGAGCATGCACGCCATGGATCTCTACACTCAGATCAAAAGCATCTGGGTGAACTTAAAAGATTCGTAGGGGCGCTGCTTGCTGCGCCCTGAAAGCTAATCTAAAGATGCGAACTCTGCCCGATTACTTGCGCAAGGGAATGAAGCTGATGATTGTCGGATTCAACCCCGGCGAAAACTCGGCCCGCGTCGGCCATTATTACGCCGGCCGCAACAACCAGTTCTGGCCGCTGCTGTACGAAGCCGGCATCATCCCCGAGCCGATTGATCATCATGACGACAAGCGCATGATCGAGTTCGGCATCGGTCTTACGGATCTGGTCAAGCGCCCCACGCGCGGCATTGAGGAAATTGGCCGCGAAGAGTGGGCCGAGGGCCGCGTCCTGTTCGCGCAGAAAATGCAGGAATTTTCGCCCCGCGTTGTGGCTTTCAACGGCAAGCTGTGCTACGAAAAATTCGCCGGCCGTCCCTGCAAGCTCGGTTTGCAGAAAGAAACTCTCTATGGCGCGTCGGTCTTCGTGCTGCCGTCCACCAGCGCGCAAAACGCAGGCGCTACGCAAGGCCAGAAGCTGCGTTACTTCAAGCAGCTCGCCGCGCTGGTTGCGAAGACGAAAGGTTGAGAAGTGGAACAGGCTACTAGCCTGTTCTCCTTGATGCTTGCAATGTCGCAAACGCCACAAACCGCCACCGCTCCTGTCGTCCTCGAATCGCGCGAAGGCGCCGTCCTCACGCTCACCATGAATCGCCCGGACAAGCTCAACGCCTTGAGCGTGGACCTGACCACCGCGCTGCTCGAGACTTTCCGTCGCGCCGCTGCCGACTCTGAACTTCGCGCCATCATTCTCACCGGCGCGGGCCGCGCGTTTTGCGCCGGGGGCGACCTCGCGCTCATCACCGACGCGCGCCGCCGCAATGCCGGCCGCGAGCTCGAATCGCTGATTCGGGGCGGCAGCCAGTTGGCACTGGCGATCTGTGACACACCTGTTCCCGTGCTGGCCGCCGTCAACGGCCCCGCCGCCGGCGCGGGCATGAACGTCGCGCTGGCTTGCGACATCCGTATCGCTTCAGAAAACGCTGCCTTTGGTCAGAATTTTGCGAAGATCGGCTTGTTTCCCGATTTTGGTGGCACTTATTTTCTTCCGCGGCTGGTCGGCCCCGCGCGCGCCGCCGAAATGTTTTACACCGGCGATATGATTTCCGCCGCAGAAGCCGAGCGCATCGGCGTCGTGAACCACGTTGTGCCCGCCGCCCGCCTCGCAGAAGAGGCTCGCGCTCTGGCTGCCAAGCTTGCCGCTGCGCCGCCGATTGCTGCTCGCGCCGTCAAGAAAGTTCTCTTCGGCTCCGAACGCGCCGCGCTGGAACGTGCATTGGAACTGGAAGTGCAACAGCAAGTCATCTGCTTTTCGTCCGAGGATTGCACCGAAGGCCTGCGCGCCTTCTTCGAAAAACGTCCACCATCGTTTCAAGGTAAGTAGGGGCGCCCGCCTTGGCGGGCTGCGCCCGTTGAATTTCTAAAGGAGACTTGACCACATGCCCGCATCCCGCATCTCGACCTTCGACGATTGGGTGGACCTCTTCGGCTCTTGGCGAAAAGACATCGGCGTGGACTACCCCGAAATCGCCAACTACCACTTTGAGGCCAAGTTCGGCCCCACGCGCTCGAACGAAATCGAATTCGGCGCCTACAAGGGCCGCCCCAAATGGCAGCGCGTTCTCCAAATTCCCGACCAGCGCATGCGCGACGCGCTGATGAACCTCATCGTCTTTCAGGGCGACACGGAATTCGCCTCGGTCGAGCAGCAGCGCCAGCTCTTTCTCAATTCGCCCAGCGAGCACGATCGCCAGTCGCTCTGCCGCGTGGTCACGGAAGAGATGCGCCACGGCTGGCAGATGTGCCACCTGCTGATTTCGCATTTCGGCTATAGCGGCCGCGTGGAAGCGCAGAAGATGCTCGAGCGCCGCGCCTTCGAATCCAAGCGTCTCCTCGGCGCGTTCAATCAGGACGTCAACAACTGGCTCGATTTTTTCACCTACACCGACTTTGTGGACCGCGACGGCAAATTCCAGCTCACCATGCTCAGCTACTCCGGCTTCGAGCCGCTCGCGCAATCCATGATCCCCATGCTGAAGGAAGAATCCTTCCACCTCGGCACCGGCCAGGACGGCTTGAAGCGCATTGTGAAAGCCGGCGTCGTGCCGCTTTCCGTGATTCAGAAATTCATCAACAAGTGGATTCCGGTCAGCTACGACCTTTTCGGCGTTGATAATTCCAGTTCCGCGCATTGGTTTTATGTGTGGGGCCTGAAGGGTCGCTTCGACGAGCCGCTGGCCAAAGCGGAGGCCGACCTCGGAAAGATGAACGAGCACAACCGTTATCTTTATCATCTCGAGTGCAAGCAACTCATTGAATTGGTCAACAAGAGTGTCCCGGCGGACAAACCGAAACTTTACGTGCCCGACCTGAAATTCAATCGGCACATCGGCGAGTTCGCCAACCAGCCGTACAGCGTTCACGGCGAGCTGCTTTCGCCGCGCGAATTCGAGGAACACCTGAAGGAGATGCTCCCGCAGCGCGAAGACATCAAGCTCGTCGAAGATATCCAGGCCAACGAGCCGAAATGGATCGCACCGAAATTGCCCGTTCAGTAATTTCGTAGGGGCGGACCTCCCGAAGCCTCGGGAGTGTCCGCACTTTTTGGCGATGTCCACCACTACCCAACCCGGCACCGCTCGCAGCTACACGCTCGGCGAACTGATGGTCGCTGCGGCCGCCCGCGAAATCCGCGACGGGGAACTGGTCTTCGTCGGCATGCGCCTGCCCCTGCTGGCGTTTCTTCTCGCGCGCCGCACGCACGCACCCAACGCCGTCGCGCTGTACGAAAACGGGATCATCCGCGACACGCCTTCGCCCGAAATGCTCTACACCATGGGCGATTCGCCGAATCTGCGCGGCGCCACGCTCTGCGGCTCGCTGCTGGACGTGATGTCGCTCCTTCAGCAGGGCCGCGTGCACGTCGGCTTTTTGGGCGCGGCGGAAGTGGACCGCTTCGGCAATCTCAACACGGTCTGGGGCCTGCGCGGCGCCGCTGAAGTCCGACTTCCCGGCTCAGGCGGCGCTTGCGACATCGCCTGCCTCGCGCAACGCACAGTGGTGCTGCTCGCGCACGACCGCGCGCGGCTTGTCGAGCGCGTGCGTCACGTCACCTCGCCCGGCTACGGCACCGGCAATTCCTGGCGCCGTTCGCGCGGGCTGCCTGTGCGCTCCGGCCCGTCGGCCGTCATCACCACGATGGGAATTCTCCGCTTCGGTGCCGATGGCGAAGCGTTTCTCGCCTCCGCGCATCCCGGAATTCCCGTCGAAGATATTCTTGCCGCCACCGGCTGGACTTTGCGTGTCGCCGACTCGTTGCAAGAAACGCCGCAGCCCACCGCCGCCGAGCTCGCTGTCATCCGCGCGCTCGACCCGGAACACTTCTGGACAGGAGTGGGCCAATCATGACCACGCAAACCTCCACCATTCGCGTGCGCACCGAAGGCCGCACCGCGTGGATTACGCTCGACCGCCCGCCGCTCAACATCCTCGACATCGCCATGATGCACGAGCTGGACCACGTCCTCACCGACGTCATCAAGCGCAGCGACTTCATCGTTTTTGAAGGCGCCGGGCCAAAGGGCTTTTCCGCCGGCGCGGAAGTGAAGGACCACACGCCCGACCGCGTCGCCGAAATGCTGCGCTCTTTTCACGCCATTTTCCGCATGCTGGCGCGCGCCGACTGCGTCACCATCGCCGCGGTGCACGGCGCTTGCCTCGGCGGAGGCTGCGAGCTGGCCACCTTCTGCAATTTCGTCGTCGCCACCGAATCCGCGAAATTCGGCCAGCCCGAAATCAAGCTCGGCTGCTTTCCGCCGGTCGCCGTGGTGACGTTTCCTATGCTGGCCGGCTTGCGCGCCTCTCTCGATCTGATTCTCACGGGGCGCACGATTCTCGCGCCGGAAGCGAAACAGCTTGGCCTTGTCACGCGCGTTGTCCCAGACGATGCTCTCGCCGCCGGCGTGGACGAGCTTCTCGGCGATTTGCGCAAGCTCAGCCCGGCTGTGATTCATCTGGCGCGCTGGGGGCTTCTCGACCGCGCCGGCATGGATTTCGAAAAGCACTTGCGCGATGCTGAAGAGCTTTATCTCGATGAATTGATGAAGACGGAAGATGCCCAGGAAGGCATCCGCGCGTTTCTCGAAAAACGCGCCCCCGTTTGGCAGGGCAGGTAGCACAGGCTTATAGCCTGTGTGCTTTGGAGTGCGGCGGCTGGACGCCGCTTTGCATTTGGGTTTGAAGCTGAAAATGGGAAAACCATCAAAACTCGTTTCCATGCGCGACGCCATCGCCGCGCACGTCCCCAATGGCTCAATGGTCCTGCTCGGCGCGCAGCTCGAGCCGATGATTCCCTTCGCCGCCGGACACGAGCTCATCCGCCAGTCGCGCCGCGACCTCACCCTCGTCGGCCCCATTTCCGATATTCTCTTCGACCAGATGATTGGCGCCGGCTGCGTCGCGCGCACGATGGCCGCGTGGGTCGGCAACGTCTCCGCCGGAGTCGGCTACTGCTTCCGCCGCGCCGTGGAGAAAAATATTCCGCGCCCGCTGGCCACCGTGGACTATTCAAATCTCACGCTTGCGCTTGGCCTGCACGCCGGTGCGATGGGCGTGCCCTTCATGCCCACGTACTCCACGATGGGCAGCGACCTGCTCGCCAAAAACGGAAACTTGCGCGAATTCAATTCGCCGGTGAACGAAGAAAAACTCATCGCCGTCCGCGCGCTGCGTCCCGACGTGGCCATCATTCATGTGCAGCGCGCCGACGAATTCGGCAACGCGCATCTGTGGGGCTCGCTCGGCGTGGCCGTGGACGGCGCGCGCGCTGCGCGCAAAGTCATCGTCGTCGCCGAGGAAATCGTCGCGCCGGAGGTCATCGCCTCCGACCCCAATCGCACGCTGATTCCCGGCTTGCTCGTTGCCGCGGTCGTGCACGAGCCCTGGGGCGCGCATCCTTCGCCGGTGCAGGGTTACTACAACCGCGATCATGCGTTTTTCTCGCAATATCACGAGCAGTCGCGCGAGCTGAAAGATTTCGAGCAGTGGCTTCAGCGTTGGGTTTTCGGCGTGAAGGACCGCAATGAATACATGGATTTGCTCGGCGCCTGCCGCGTCGAGTCCTTGGGCGTAAAACAGCACGCGCTATCCGCCGCCGCCGACTTTGGCTATTGAAGTAGCGCCGGCATCTTGCCGGCTCTTTGGTGGTGTAGGGGCGCTGCATGCAGCGCCCGTTGTGCATTAATCCTTAGGATTGAAGCATGAGTGATGACATTCAAATTCTGCCCCGCGAAGTCAAGCAGCGCCTCGACTCCGGCGCCCGGATGCTCCTCGTGGACATTCGCCAGGACTGGGAGCACAAGACCTGTCGCATCGAAGGCGCCACGCTCGTGCCCATGGAGACGCTGGCCTCTCAACTTGCGCTTTTCGAAGCCGCGGAAGAAATCGTTTTGTATTGCCATCACGGCGTGCGCAGTTTGAACGCCGCGCTCATGCTTCGCCAGCAGGGCATTCCCGCGCGCTCCATGTCCGGCGGCATCGCGCGCTGGTCGGAGGAGATTGATCCCTCCGTCCCGAAGTATTGATTTTTTGTTCTGTGGGGGCGGGCTTCAACCCCGCCTGTGTAGGGCCGGCCTTTAGGCCGGCATTTGTAGCTTGAGCGAAGGCGACGGGCTGCGCCCTTTGAGCGCAGTGAAATGTAGCGCCGGCCTTTAGGCCGGCATCTGTAGCTTCAGGCCGGCATTTGTAGCGCGCCTCTTTAGAGGCGGGGAATTTGCAGGCAACGAGTATGGCGAAAACGAAAACTCAATTTCTCCACAAACCCACTTGAACCTCTTGCCGCAAAGCAAGAGGTCTCTTGCTCAAGAAGGGCGTGGATCTGGAATTGCGCGATCTCGACAAGCAGCGGCTCAGCGTGACCGATCTCGATGCGCTCATCGGCAACCGCGATTGCAAACTGTTTTTGAATCCGCGCAACGAGCTGTACCGCGAACGCAACATGGCGGAAAAACCGCCCTCGCGGGCCGAGGCATTGAAACTCATGGCTGCGAACCCGAACTTGATTCGCCGCCCTGTCGTGATTCGCGGCGGCCGCATCGTGCTCGGCTTCGACGAGCCCGCGCTAAAGGATCTGATTGCTGAAAACTGACAACTGAGAACTGAAAACTTGAGCAAGCAACTCATCAAACTTCGAGTTAACGGCGAGCAATACGAACTCGCCGTGCCGCCCAATAAGCTTCTGCTCGACGTTCTCCGCGAGGATCTCGGCCTCACCGGCACCAAGCGCGGCTGCGACGATTCCTCCTGCGGCGCGTGCTCCGTGCTCGTGGACGGCGTTCCCATGCTGGCCTGCGTCGCGCTCGCCGCGAGCTATCAGGATTGCGAGCTCACCACCGTCGAAGGCCTCGGCACGCTCGACGCGCTCCATCCCGTGCAATCCAGTTGGGGCGACGCGGGCGGCGCGCAGTGCGGCTTCTGCACGTCCGGGTTTCTCATTTCCACAAAGGCGCTTCTCGACCGCAATCCCCATCCTTCGC
The DNA here is from genome assembly GCA_023481105.1 of Acidobacteriota bacterium. Classification (GTDB taxonomy): domain Bacteria; phylum Acidobacteriota; class Terriglobia; order Acidiferrales; family UBA7541; genus JACQDE01. The sequence continues at coordinate 29,749 of JAMCWK010000056.1, forward strand.
TCGACGAAATCCGCGAAGCGCTCTCCGCGAATCTCTGCCGCTGCACCGGCTACATGCAGATTTACGAATCGGTGAAGCTGGCCATCGAGCGCGCGGCCGCTGCCAAAGCCGCCGGAGCGGGGAGCTAACATGGCCCAGCACTCCATAATCGGCAAGCCGCTCGCGATGATCGAATCCGGGGCTAAGGTCACCGGCCTCGGAAAATATGCCGACGATCTTTCCGTGCCCGGAATGCTCATCGGTCGCATTCTGCATTCGCCACACGCCCACGCTGTCATTCGCTCGATTGACTCCTCCGCCGCCGAAGCGCTCCCCGGCGTGAAAGCTGTCGCGACCGGCAAGGACGCGCCGCGCCCCTACGGCATCCTGCCCATCGGCCACGACGAATGCGTTTTCACCAAGGACAAGGCCCGCTACATCGGCGACAACGTCGCCGCCGTCGCCGCCACGTCCGCGGAAATTGCTGAGCAGGCGCTCGATCTTCTTCGTGTCGATTACGAAGTTCTCCCCGCGTGGTTCGATCCTCTGCTTTCCACGGAAGCCGCCGAGCACTGGCTCTTCGCCGACAAGCCGCGCAACATCGAAAAGGAGTATCACCACAACTTCGGCAGCGTGGACGAGGGCTTTGCGCAAGCCGCGTTTGTCCGCGAGCAGCGCTATTTCGCCGGCGAAGTGAATCACGCCGCGATGGAGCCGCACTCCACGCTGGCCATCTGGGAGCCCGACGGCCGCCTCACCGTGCATTCGTCCACGCAGGTGCCGTACTACCTGCATCGCACGCTCGCCGAAGTTCTCGAAATGCCCATGAGCCAGATTCGCGTCATCAAGCCGCTCATCGGCGGCGGCTTTGGCGGCAAGAGCGAAGTGATTCCCATCGAAATCGCCGCCGGCGTGCTCGCGAAAAAAGCCAAGCGCCCCGTAAAAATCACCTACACGCGCGAAGAAGTTTTTCTCGCCCATCGTGGCCGCCCCATCACCGTCGTGGACATGAAAGTCGGCCTCACGCGCGATGGAAAAATCACCGCCGTCGCCGCGCGCGTTGTGCAGGACGGCGGCGCCTACTGCGGCTACGGCCCGGTCACCGTGCTCTATTCCGGCGCTTTGCTCGGCGCCCTCTACGACATTCCCAACGTCCGCTACGATGGCTTCCGCGTGCTCACCAACAAGCCTGCGTGCGGCGCAATGCGTGGCCACGGCACGGTCAACGTGCGCTTTGCTTTCGAGTCCATGCTCGACGATCTTGCCCGCGAAGCCGGCCTCGACCCCGCCGAAGTCCGCCGCCGCAATTTGCTGAAGGCGCCGTGCATCACCGTCAACGGCCTGCGCGTCACGAGTTACGGCTTGCCCGAATGCATCGAAAAAGTTGTCGAGCGCTCCGGCTGGAACGCCAAGCGCGGAAAGCTTCCGTACGGGAAGGGAATTGGCATCGCTTGCAGCCATTACGTCAGCGGCGCTGCGAATCCCATCATTCGCTCCAACATTCCGCACACCACGGTGCACATCAAGATTGACCGCGACGCCGCCGTCACGGTTTTCACCGGCGCGTCGGAAATCGGTCAGGGCTCGGACACCATGCACGTGCAAATCGCCGCGGAAATTCTCGGCGTCCGCCCCGCGCGCATCAAACTGGTTGCGGCCGATACCGAGCTCACGCCGATTGACCTCGGCAGCTATTCCAGCCGCGTCACGTTCATGGCCGGCAATGCCTGCCTCGAAGCCGCGAAAAACATGCGCGCGCAAATTCTCGAAGCCATCGCCGCAAAATACAAAATGGATCCCGCGCTGCTCGACATCCGCGACGACAACGTCATTTCTCTCGACGACTCGCGCCTGCACATCGCCTTTGACGACGCCATCGCTACCGCGCTCGAATTTCGTGGCGCGCTGGTCGCCAAAGGCACCTACGCGCCGCCCGAAGAAGCTCGCGGCGGCAAGCACAAGGGCGCCGGCGTCGGCCCTTCGCCTTCCTACAGCTACAGTGCGCAAACGGTCGAAGTCTCCGTGGACACCGAAACCGGCCAGGTCCGCGTGGAAAAAATTATTGCCGCGCACGATTGCGGACGCGCGCTCAATCCGCTCACCGTTGAAGGCCAGGTGGAAGGCTCGGTCTATATGGGTCTGGGCCAGGCCTTGCAGGAAGAAATGGTCTGGGACAACGGCCGCCTGATGAACCCTTCGCTGCTCGAATACAAAATCGCCACCACCCTCGAAACGCCGGAAATCGAAAGCATCATCGTCGAGAGCATTGACCCCGAAGGCCCCTTCGGCGCGAAAGAGGCCGGCGAAGGCTCGCTGGCCGCCACGATTCCCGCCGTGGCCAACGCCATCTACGACGCCGTCGGCGTGCGCATCAATTCGCTGCCCATCACCCCGGAAAAGGTTCTCGCCGCGCTCCGTGTAGGGGCGAGCTTCAGCTCGCCATCTTCTTCATGTTCCTCTCGCGGCTCCGACGGCGGTGCCAAATGACCATGCCCGCGTTTCGCCTCGAGCGTCCGCGCAGCCTCGCCGACGCCGTCAGCATCCTCGCTACGCATGGCCCGGACGCAATGATCCTCGCCGGTGGCACCGACGTGGTGCCCAATCTCCAGATGAAGCTTTTCTCGCCGCGCGTTCTGGTGGACATCAAGCCGCTCGCGAAAAATGCGCAGCTCGCCTCCATCGACTGGTCGCCCGCCAACGGCCTGCGCATCGGCGCGCTCGCGACTCTCACGTCCATCTGCGAATCGCCGCTCATCCGCGAAAAATTTCCCGTGCTCGCCGCCGCCGTCGCCACCATTGCCGGGCCGCTCCAGCGCAACATGGGCACCGTTGGTGGCAACCTCTGCCTCGAGACCCGCTGTCAGTGGTACAACCAGTCCGATTTCTGGCGCAAATCTCTCGGCGGTTGCCTCAAGAAGGATGGCCCTATTTGCCACGTCGCCCCCGGCGGAAAATTCTGCTGGGCCGCCTGGTCCGGCGATTCCGCGCCCGCGCTTCTCACCCTTGATGCCGAAATCGAAATCACCGGCCCCCAGGGTGCTCGGCGTTTGCCGCTCGCGCAGTTTTACAAAAACGATGGCATGGACCGCATTGCGCTCGGCCGCGATGAATTGCTGACCGCCGTGCACGTTCCTGCGCGCATGGCTGGACGCCGCGGCAATTATCACAAGCTGCGCGTGCGCAACTCGATTGACTACCCTCTCGCCGGCGTTGCCGTTTCGATGCACGTGGATTCCCGCGGCATCTGCCGCGACGCGCGTCTCGCGCTCACCGCCGTCAATCCCGCGCCGCTATTGGTGAAAGAAGCGTGTGAATGGCTCGCCGGTCAGCCAGCCTCGCCGGAGCTGATCGACCGCGTCGCACAGCAAGCGATTCGCACCGCCAAGCCGCTCACCACCTCCGGCTCTACGCCCGTGTATCGCCGCGACATGGTTCGTGTCTTCACCCGCCGCGCTCTCGAAGAGTCTTGGCGAAGTGCAGATGGAAAGTAGGATGTATTCGTTCGGCGATATTGGTTCTATCGGGGGGTTTTGAACCTATCACCTACCACCTGCCACCTACAACCTATGCCGATCATCGACATTCACATCCACATCCAGCCGCTGCACATGTTCAAGCCGCACGCGCTCGAGCTCATCAAGCGCGGCCGCAAAAATTTCGACTTTATTGAAAAGGTGTCTTCAGACCCCGCTGCCTTTTTGAAATTTCTCGACGACTGCGGCATCGAGCGCGCTGGCCTGATCAACTACGTCAGCCCCGAAGTCATCGGCTTTCCGCCCGAAGTGAATGATTGGATCGCCAACTATTGCAAAGCGGATCCCAAGCGCCTGCTCGCCTTCGGCTCCGTCCATCCGAAATACGTCGCCGACGCCGGAGCCGAAGTGGATCGCCTGAAGAAAATCGGCATCCGCGGCCTGAAGATTCACCCCTCGCACCAGGTTTTTTCGCCGAATGCCTATCGTGACGGCTGGGGCCCGCTCGCCGCCATTTACGATCGCGCCGCTGCAAACTCTATGCCTGTCATGATTCACACCGGCACTTCGATTTTTCCCGGCGCGCGCAACCTCCATGCGCAGCCCATGCTCGCCGACGACGTGTGCATTGACTATCCGAATCTCGTGGTCATCCTCGCGCACGGTGGCCGCCCGCTGTGGATGAACGAAGCCTTTTTCCTCGTCCGCCGCCACAAAAACATGTACATGGATATTTCCGGCATCCCGCCGCAAAAATTGTTGGAATATTTTCCGCGCCTCGAAGAAATCGCCGACAAGGTTCTCTTTGGCACCGACTGGCCCGGCCCGGGCGTGCCCGACGTGCGTGGCAACATCGATAAATTCATGGCCGTGCCGCTCTCCGACGCGGCCCGCCAAAAGATATTGTACGACAACGCCGCAAAGTTGTTTCCTGTGTGATGCGCCTCTGTGGGACAGGCTATCAGCCTGTCAGGCACCATTGAAATTGTTTACGGCTTTGTTTTCTCTGCGATTCTCTGTGTTCTCTGTGCCTCTGTGTTAAGTCTTTTGATTTTTTGATTTGGAGAGACGATGGAAATCACGACGATTGCAGTATCGGGAGCCGGCACCATGGGCCGCGGCATCGCTTACGCTGCCGCGCTCGGCGGCTATCGCACCATTCTTCAGGATGTCGCCCCAAAAGCCCTCGACGCGGGCCTTGCATGGATCCACCAGTCGCTGGTTGAGGGCGTGTCGCGCAGCAAAGTCACGCCACAACAGAAAGACGCCGCCCTCGTAAATCTCACCTCCGCGAATTCTGTCGAAACCGCTTGTGCTTCCGCTGACCTCATCATCGAAGCCGTGCCCGAGGACATGCAGCTGAAAATCGAAATTTTCTCCACGCTCGACCGCTATGCCCCGCCCGCCGCAATTCTCGCCAGCAATACGTCTTCTCTTTCCATCACCGAAATTGCCGCCGTCACTTCGCGCCCAGGGAAGTGCATCGGCCTGCACTTTTTCAATCCCGTGCCGAAGATGAAGCTGCTGGAAATCATTCGCGCGCCAGAAACCTCTGACGATACTCTCCAAACGTGCCGCGAAGTCGGCCGCCGCATGGGCAAGGAAGCGGTGGTCGTCCGCGACTCGCCCGGCTTCATCACTTCGCGCATCAACGCCATGATCGGCAACGAGGCCTTCTACATGCTCGAAGCCGGCGTCGCTTCCGCCGCGGACATCGACAAAGCCGTCAAGCTTGGCCTCAACCATCCGATGGGCCCGTTCGAAATGGTGGACCTCGTCGGCCTCGACGTTCGACTCAGCATTCTCGAGTATCTCCATCGCACGCTCGGCGAAAAATTCCGTCCCTGCCCGCTGCTCGCGCAGTACGTTCGCGACGGTCGCCTGGGCCGCAAATCCGGCCGCGGCGTGCACGACTACAACTTGTAGCTATTAGTGAATTGCTCATAAGAAATAGTGCTTGACAACACTCTAACGTTAAGCTAATATTCCTTGGTTCCTGTTCGCCGGCTTGGTATACGGTTTTGGCCCATGAATCCACTATCTCGTACGCACTTCGCTGCCTTCTTCCCGCCCTCGATGGCTGGCTATGCACTGTATTTTCAATGCGTTGCGCACTCTTTGCCATTTCTGTCGAGACAGAAATGTAACCATCTCCTGTCCCTTCAATGCGTTACGCACTCTTTCGCAAAAACAGGGGGGGAGGGGGGTACGCAGCCGGTACAGACCGGGCGCATCCCTGACAGAATAGACCGGCGGGATTCCTGACCCTGCCGACCGGCTGCTGCAACCTTGGGCTACAATGTCGCGAATGAATATCTCGAGTAAGATTGGCTTTTCCTGCGGCGATCTCGCCGATTCGGACGCCGACGCCATCGTCAACGCCGCCAACAATGATCTCCTTCTGGGCGGTGGCGTGGCAGGCGCCATCCGCATCAAAGGCGGTCCGGTGATTCAAAAGGAATGCGACGCCATCGGCTCCATTCCTGTCGGCTTTGCGGCCATCACTTCCGGCGGCAATCTGAAAGCGCGCTACGTCATCCACGCCGCCAGCATGCAGCTTGGAGGACATACCACCGCTGCCGCGTTGCGCAGCTCGACCGCGCATTGCCTGCGCATCGCCGCAGAGAAGAAGCTGAAGTCCATCGCCTTTCCCGCCGTCGGCGCCGGCATCGCCGGATTTCCGCTGCTCGAGTGCGCGAAGATTATGCTCGGCGAATGCGTGAAGCACCTGAAGGGAACGACCTCGCTCGAGCAAATTCATTTTGTGCTTTTCGATCAGGCCGCTCTCGACGCATTCAAAATCGTTTGGAAAGACATGCACGAAGACGGCACCCTCGAGGAAGGTGACTGCTGATGACCACACGCATTCTTTTCCTCTGCACAGGCAACAGGGCGCGCAGCCAGATGGCTGAAGGGTTGGCGCGCTCGCTCGCCGCGCCGGGCGTCGAAGTCGCCAGCGCCGGCACGCACCCGGATGTTCGAGGCATTCATTCCCTGGCCATCGAAATGCTCCGTGAGAAGGGCATCGACGCATCCGCGCATCGCAGCAAGCACGTGGACGAACTCAAGGGCGAATTCGATTTCGTCATTACCCTCTGCGACTCCGCCGCGCAGGAATGTCCCATGTATCCTGCGCGCCGCGCCCGCCTGCATTGGGGACTCACGGACCCGGCGGTTGCAGGCGGCGATCCCGCGCAACAGCGCGCGATCTTCCGCGAAGTCTGCAATGAAATCGAGCGCCGCCTGCGCGCGTGGATGGCGGCGGAAGGACTAATGAAGCAAATGTAGGGGCGGTCTCTAGGCCGCCCTCGCGGTTCCATCACATGGCTGAATTACTTGACACTGTCCGCGCGGAGCTTTCCCGCTACGAGCATCCGCTCTTTGCGTTCGACGCGCGCCCTGCGCCCGGCGGCGTGGAAGTCCTGATCAGCTTCAAGCCCTCGGAGTCGCAAGTGCATGTGTACAGCTACGTGATGCTCGCCCGCGAAATTGAAAACCGTCAGTTCCCGTGGACGTTTCAGAAGCAGCTCTACGATTGCCTGCACGACTTCGTCATCGAGATGTTCACCAACAATCCGCAGCGCCAGGACGGATGACCGCCGCCACGCAAACTCCGCTCGCAAAAATTCTCGCCGCGCGCATTCGCGAGCGCGGCCCCATCACTTTTGCCGACTACATGGCCGAATGCCTCTATCATCCCGAGCACGGTTACTACTCTCGCGCCGAGTCCCAGCGTTTCGCCGACTACTACACCAGCGTGGACGTGCATCCGATTTTTGGCCGCCTTCTCGCCCGCCAGCTCGCGGAAATGTGGGAACGCTGCGGGCGCCCCGCGGAATTCACGATCGTCGAAGCCGGCGCGGGCGTGGGACGTCTCGCCGCGCACGTGCTCGATTTTGCTGCGCGCGCCCTGCCAGGCTTTTATTCCGCGCTGCGTTACGTCGCTGTCGAGCAGTCCGCCGCACGACGCGCCACTCACGCTCTGGGGCTTGTCACTCACATCGCTGCTGGGCGCGCCTCCTCCGCAGCCGAATTGCCGGCAAACATTCCGGTCGGATGCATTCTCTCCAACGAATTGCTGGACGCGCTCCCAGTGCATCGCATTCTCCGCGAGCACGGCGAATTGCGCGAAATTTACGTTGGCTTGGACGGTGATCGCTTTTGCGATCAGGTGGGCCCACTTTCGTCGCCTGCGCTCGAAGAATATTTTTCAGGGCAGGGAATTGTGCTCTTGGACGGACAGCAAGCCGAAGCCGGCCTTGCTGCGGCTGCTTGGATGGAGGATGCTGCGCGCCGCCTCAGCTGCGGCTATTTGCTTACGATTGATTACGGCCGTGAGGCGCGCGAGCTGTGCGACGCGCGCCACCTCCGCGGCACATTGCTTGCCTACACGCGTCACCGTGCCGGAGAAGATTTCTACGCCGCGCCCGGCGAGCAGGACCTCACCGCGCACGTCAATTTTACTGCGCTTGATCTCGCGGGCAGAGCCTCCGGTCTCGCGCGACTTGGCCTCGTTTCGCAATCCCACTTCCTCCTGGCTCTTGGCCGCGCCAATGAATTCGCGGACCTTTACGACGAAGGTCAGTCTGAAGCGGAGCGTGTTCGCGCCCGCCTGTTGCTGAAGACGCTCATTTTTCCCGAGGGCATGGGAGAAACGTTTTCCGTGCTGATTCATTCCAAAGGTGTCGCTGATGTTTCGCTTACGGGTCTCGCCCCGCTCTAAAGAAATGCACACGTTGAGTTGTGCGCATTTACGAATTTCGATTTCGAATTTCGAGTTTCGGAATTTACTGCGCGGCGGGCTTCTCGTCGCCGGTGTAGGCTTTTTTCAGATATTTCTCGACTTCTTCCTGCGCGCCGCCGGTGTTGTCGGCCAGGTCGCGCGCTTTGCTGTACTCATTCACCGCGCGTTCGCGCTGCCCGCCGAGGTCGTAGATTTTTCCGAGGTAAATGTGGCTCCACACTTCCACCCACCGGTAACTCGGGTCCAAGTCGCCGCCGTACGCTTCGCGGAATGCGTTGGCCGAGGCCTGATAATTCTTCTGGTAGAAAAACGCCTCGCCCATGCGGAAGTGTGCCAGCGAATTATTTTTCTGCACGTCGAGCGCGCGCTGGTATTCCTGGATGGCGTCGTAAAACCTTCCGCCCTCCGCCAGTTCTTCGCCGCGCGCAATCAGCGCGCGCACGCGCAGCTTGGGACTGGATTTGAGTATCTGATTGTTGGGATCGAGAATGATTCCGCCCGGCTTCGGCCGCCCAAACGTTTCGATCGTGAAAGAAGAATCCGTGCCGGTCAGTTGAACCGTTGTTGTCTCCGGATTCCCTTCCGTTTCGACTTTCACGTCAATGGGCATGGAGAAAGTTTCCAGGTCCTGTTTGATTTTGCCGACGATGCGAAACCCTTTCGGAATGCGGTAAATGACGTATTCAACCTTGAACTCGGGGATGCCGGTGGAGTTCACCCAGTTGGTGAAGAAAGGCCGCAGGTTCAGCGGTGCTTGCGCATCAGGTTTCGGATTTTTCTCCGCCACCTGCTGCGCGAGTTGTTCGAAATCCTCGATGCGCGCTGCTTTGCCGGCATAGCTCCGGTAAAACTCCCGGAGCAATTCCAAAAACGCCGCGTCGCCCATTTGCGCGCGCAGCATGTGGAACACCATCGCGCCCTTGTTCATCACCACCGAACGGTATTCGCTGGAAAACAGATCGAGCCGCTCGGCCTGCGCAATCGGCGCCGCTTCTTCATACGCCAGCGTTCCCACCGCGCAATCGTCGAGCACCCGCCGGAATGCTTCCTGCCCGCCGAGTTGCTGCGCGTACATCGCTTCCGAGTAGCGTGCCAGGCCGTCGGCGATCCATCCATCATTCGCCGTCGCCGGCAACACTTCGTTGCCCCACCATTGTCCAGCCGCGAGTCTCGCCAGCAGCCGGTAATTTACTTTGGCCTCCCACAGCCGCTTGCCGATGAGCAGGAGTCCCGGCGCGGAGTAGGACGAAATCGTACCGTCCGGCAACTGCGCAATTCCCATCTCCGGCTGTGGCAGCGCGCCGAACAAGCTGCTGAACTCCGTCAGAATATTCGCCAGCGACTCGCCGTAACCCGTTGCGGATTCGACCGCTGCTGCCGGCACGTACACGGGAATGGTCAAGCCCTGCGCATTCACCGGCACCACTCGCAGGCTCCCCGCCACGAATGTTCCCGGTGTGTCCGGCCGCTCCGTGCGGAAGCTGTACACCATGCGCACCTCGGACGGCCGCGCCACGCCTTCGCCCTTCTTGCTCGGCGCCGGCGGAACGGGCGGCGCCTGTACCGGTGGCAGCGACTTGCCCGTTCCCACGACCGTCACGCTCTCCGGCACGTTGAAGCTGAACGTCGCTGTGTAGCGGTTCGCGGGAAAATTCGTCAGCGGAAACCATCGCGCCGGGAGCAGCAGGTAGGAATCTTCCGCGCCGATGGACGCCAGCCTCGTGTCCTTCACCGGGCTATTTTCTTCGTTCGAAAGCGGGCCCGCGTAGTCGAAGGTCAGTGTCACTTTTTGCCCGGGCGCGGCTGCCTCCGGCAGCATCACGAGCATGCGCAGCGGCGCGCTCTCCAGCCGCTGGAAGGGCACGGGTTTGCCGTCCGTGCCGCTGACCGCGGTCACCTTCAAGTTCGGATGCAGCTCCACTTCGACATTGCGCGAAGCCTCACGCACTTCAAAATCCACTTTCGCGCGCGCTTGCAAGGTCTGTTCCGCGGGAATCAGCGTCGCGTTCACCACATAGTTTGTCGCGCGGAAATTCCACTTCCGCGCTTCCTGCGCCTGCGCTGTGTTTCCGAGGGCCAGCGCCACAAGGGCCAGCGCACACGCAGGTGCCGCAAGTTTGGCGAACGCCGTTCGCACTTCTTTTGGCTTTTCGGTCATCGGCATGATTAGAATACCAGAACCCTCGCTCAAGTTGCCTGTCGCTGCGCGGGAGACCTCTGTTTGCGGGCTAGAGCATCCCGGCAATAATTCCTGCCGCGCGCTCGATGGCTCCGCCGGGGCCCAGCCTGCGCTTGACCTCGGCCAATTCCCTGCGCATGGTTTCGCGTTCTTCCGCGGACCCCAGCAACCGCCGCGCCTCCGCCGCTACTGCTTCCGGCGTGAACGCTTCCTGAATCAGCTCCGGCACTACGCGCCGCCCGGCAATCAAGTTGACCATGGCGAAGTGCGGCGTGCGCACCAGCCGCCGCGCAATGAACGCGGTGGTTGCCGACACGCGGTACACCACCACCATCGGCACGCCGAGCAGCGCCGCCTCCACAGTCGCCGTGCCGCTGGACACGATGGCGCAATCGGCCGCCGCCAGCGCATCGTATGTCGCGCCCTCCACGATGTGCACGGGCGGGCCGTTGCGCACCATAGCCGACAAACTCTCCTTCGCAACTCCCGGAGCGGCGGCCAGCACAAACTGATATTCGGTGTCGCTCGCCAGAAAGCGGCATGCTTCGAGCATAACGGGCAGGTTGTGCGCGATTTCCGACGGGCGGCTGCCCGGCAGCAGCGCAACGATGCGTTTTCCTGTGTCGAGTCCGTGCTTGCTCGCGAACTGCTCGCGCGAAAGCGTGGGTTTCACCGAGTCCACCAGCGGGTGCCCCACGAAGTTTACGGGCACTTCTGCCTTGCGGTAGAAATCCTCCTCGAATGGAAAAATGCACAGCACGCGCGCCACCAGCCGCCGGATCAGTTGCACGCGCTTCGGCCGCCACGCCCACACTTGCGGGCTGATGAAGTACACGATGCGCACGCCCTGCTTGTGCAGCCGCCGCGCCAGGCGCAAATTGAAATCTGGAAAGTCCACCAAGATCGCCAAGTCTGGTTTGCGCCGCTCCGCTTCGTCTGCCAGTTGCCGGTACACTTTCCAAACCGACGGCAGCCGCCGCACCACTTCGCTGATGCCCACCACTGCCACCTGGCTCGAGTCGGCCAGCAGCTCGACGCCGGCCTCGCGCATGCGCGGCCCGCCCAGTCCAAAGAGGTGTGCGCCGGTCCGCGCGCGCAGCGCCGCTGCCAGCCGCGCCGCGTACATTTCGCCGCTCGGCTCGCCCGCAGAAATCAGAATCAGCGGCTTTTTCATCGCGAGGAGAATATCACCACTTCTTCAATCATCGGCGGGCAAGGGAGCGCCGGCGACTCCGCCGAGCATGGCGGGCGGCACGCGCAACTCCTGATCCTTGTACTGGAGCTGGTAGAGCTTGTAGTAGATGCCGCGTTGTGCCAGCAATTCCTGGTGCGAGCCTTGTTCGCGCAGGCGTCCCTTGTGAAATACCAGGATGCGATTCGCGTGCTGAATCGTGCTCAAGCGGTGCGCAATGACGATGGCCGTGCGTCCTTCGAGCAGCCGGTCCAGCGCGTCGCGAATCAGCAATTCCGTCTTCGTGTCCACGCTGGAGGTCGCTTCGTCGAGAATCATGAAGCGCGGATTGTGCGCCAGCGCGCGCGCAAAGCTGACGAGCTGCCGCTGTCCCACGGAAAACGTCGCGCCGCGCTCCGTAACTTGCGTTTCCACACCCTGTTGCAGCCCGCCGACAAATTCCGCCAGCCCCACCTCGCGCAGCGCGCGCTCCACCGCCGCGCGGTCAATCGCCTCCGTGCTCAGGCGCACGTTGGATTCGAGCGTGCCTGTAAAGAGGAACGGGTCCTGCAACACGATGCCGAAGTGCCGCCGCAAGTCAGGCAGCGCGTATTCGCGGACGTCCCGCCCGTCGAGCAGAATCTGCCCGCGCTGGATGTCGTAGAAACGCAGCAGCAGAGAAATCACCGTTGTCTTGCCCGCGCCGGTATGTCCCACGAGCGCCGCCGATTCGCCTGGACGCACGCGGAAGCTGACCTCGCGCAGCACCCAATCTTCATCTTTCGGCTCTTGCACAGTGCTGTACGAAAACCAAACGTTGCGGAACTCGATTTCGCCCTTGGGCTGCTCGAACGGGAGCGCATCGGGCTGCAAATCCAGCGTCACCGGCTCGTCCAGCAGCTTGAAGATGCGCTCGGAGCTGGCCATGGCCGTCTGCATCACGTTAAATTTTTCGCTCAAGTCCTGAATCGGCCGGAAGAAGCGTTGTGCGTACTGGATGAACGCAAACAGCACGCCGACCGTCAGCCCGCCGCCGAGCGTACGCAACCCGCCGAACCAAAGGATGGCCGCGATGGCCGCCACGGAAAGCAACTCGACCGCCGGATAAAACAGCGCGAACGCCAGAATCGCGTCCTTGTACGCCAGCATGTGGTCGCGGTTGCGCTCCTCGAATTGTTCCTGCGCCTTGCGCTCGCGGTTGAAGAGCTGCACGACGCTCATGCCGCTGATGTGCTCTTGCAAGAACGCATTGATGCGCGCGATGGCGGTGCGGATGCGGCGGTTGGCATCGCGCACCACGTTGCGGAAGAAATAAGTCACCGCCAGGATGAACGGCAGCACGGAAAGCGCGGCCAGCGCCAGCCGCCAGTCCCACACAAAGAGCCACACGGCCATGCCCACCAGAAGCACGACGTCGTTGAGCATGGTGACCACGCCGGCGGCGAACAATTCGTTCAGCGCATCTACGTCCGTCGTCACGCGCGTCACCAGCCGGCCCACCGGCGAGCGGTCGTAAAAGCTCAGCGGCAAGCGTTGCAAGTGCGCGAAGATTTCTCCGCGCAGGTCGCACATCGTTTCCTGCCCCACGCGCTGCATCACGCGCACTTGCACGTACTGCACGGCAAAGCTCACGAGTAACACCGCCAGATACAGCGCGGCGATGATCAGCAGTCCGCGTCCTGCTGCTGCCCGTTCAAGTTGCTGGCCGGCGCCGGGCACGATGTAGCGGTCCAGTCCAATCTTGAACAGGTACGGGCTCACCAGTTCCAGCGGCGTCACCGCCATCACCAGCGCGAGCGCAAAAATCACCCGCCACTTGTACGGGCGGAGATAGTGCACCAGCCGCCGCGCGAGCTTCGCGTCGTACGGCTTCCCCAGCGCCTCTTCTTCGTGATGATTACTCATACCTGTTCCAGCTCTTCTTCCAACAACTGTTTCTGATACAAATCGGCGTAATAGCCTTCGGCCGCCAGCAACTCATCGTGCGTGCCGTGTTCGACGATGCGCCCTTCACGCAGCACCACGATTTGATCCGCGTTTTTCACGGTGGAGCAGCGGTGCGAAATCAAAATTGTTGTGCGCTGCCGCATCACATCGCGCAGCTCGCGCAGAATGCGCTCTTCGGTCTGCGTATCCACGCTGGAGAGCGCATCGTCCAGCACCAGAATTTTCGGCGCGCGGATCACCGCCCGCGCCAGCGCCGTGCGCTGCTTTTGCCCGCCGCTCAGCGTGATGCCACGCTCGCCCACCATGGTGTCGTAGGCTTTCGGGAAATCGTGAATTTCTCCCGCAATGCTGGAGATGGCCGCGGCGCGCTCCACCTCCGCGTCCGAGGAATTTTCCGCGCCAAAGGCGATGTTTTCGCGCACCGTTTCGCTGAACAGGAACGTATCCTGCGGCACGAATCCGATGGATCGCCGCAGCGTGGCTAGCGGCCATTGCTGGATGGGCCGCCCGTCCACCAGAATCGTTCCTGCCGGCGCCTCGTAGAGACGCGCCACCAGCGCCGCCAGCGTGGACTTCCCGCAGCCCGTGGGGCCTACCACAGCCAGCGTGGATCCTGCCGGAACCCGCAGGTTGATCTCGCGCAGCACCGGTTCAATTTCACTGGTTTGCTTTCCGTCGCGTTTCGCCCCATTGCCGTTCCGTGGTGTGGGGAACGCGAAGGTCAAGTTGCGGAATTCGATTTCGCCGCGGATGCCACCGTCGTCCTCGCGTGCCTCGCGGTCATCTATTTTCGGCTCGGCTTGCAGGATGTAGTTCAGGCGGCCCATGGACGCCGCGCCGCGCTGGAAAATATTCGTCACCCACCCGAGCGCGATCATCGGCCACACCAGCAGCGCCAGGTAGGAGTTGAAGGCGATGAGCGCGCCGAGCGAAATTTGCCCGTCAATGACCAGCAAGCCGCCTTTCAACAGGATGATCAAGAACGTCACGCCGATCAGTCCCGTCAGCGCCGGCATGAACAGGCTCCACGTGCGGATGAGCTTGATGTTGCGGCCCACGTACTCGCGGTTCAGCTCGCCGAACGCGCGCTGCTCCGCTTCTTCTTGCCGGTAGGCGCGGATCACGCGAACCCCGGTCAGGTTTTCCTGGGCCTTTGCCGAAAGTGCCGCCAACGACGCCTGGATCGATTCGTACAGACTGTGGATGGTTTTCCCGAAGTGCCGCACGGCCCACGCCACCAGCGGCACCGGCAGCATCACCCACAGAGTCAGCACTGGCGAGAGCCGCAGCATGAGCACGATGGCCAGCGCCATGGTCACCACGGTGGTGGCGCTGTACATGATCCCCGGCCCGAGCACCATGCGCACCGCGTTCAGGTCGTTCGTGCAGCGCGACATCAACTCGCCGGTGCGGTTGCGCACGTAAAATTCCGGCTCCAGCACCAGCAGCCGCGCCAGCACGTCGTTGCGCAGGTCGAATTCAATGTCGCGGGAAACGCCGATGATGATGGAGCGCGTCAGGAACGACAGCACGCCTTTCAACGTCACAATCCCCACCAGCATGACGCACAGCACCAGCAATGTGTGGCGGTCCGACGGCTTATAAAAGGGCAACAGCAGGTTCACCAGCGGCCCTGCCAGCCCGTTGGAATGTTGCAGCGGCACAGCATGCCCGGCGAGCGAATCGATGATGGCGCCAATCACCAGCGGCAACACGTTGCCCACCACGCCCATCGCCGTCAGGATCAGCAGGCCCACGGCGATGCCGCCTTTGTATTTGCTCAGGTAGGGAAGCAGGCCGCGCAAATCCTTCATCGCCGAGCGTGACGGCGCTTTCCGTGCAGCGGGCTTGGCGGTGGCGGATTGTGCAGTGCTGCTCAATGTGAAAACTCAGCGCAGGAACGATCTTACTTTCTCGATCATCGGCGTTTCGCCCAGAAAATTCTGATACGTGCGGTCGAGCGACTGATAGCGCTTCACCTTCGGGTTCCAGCGCACG
This sequence comes from Acidobacteriota bacterium, assembly GCA_023481105.1. Lineage (GTDB taxonomy): Bacteria > Acidobacteriota > Terriglobia > Acidiferrales > UBA7541 > JACQDE01. Next base: position 45,240 of record JAMCWK010000056.1, read on the forward strand.
CCGATTGTTTGCAGCGTGCCTCCGGCGGGCTGTGCCAGGGGCGTGAAATACAACTGCAATCCTTTTTCCGGGTTCTGCTCATACTGCAAGCGCCAACCGGTCACTGGCGCCACCGGCGTCGCCGCCAAAAATCCGTTGGTGTTTTTTAGATGTTCATCCACGTGCAAAAGCTCCGACCATTTGCCGTCCTGCTGGCTCAGGATGGTCGCGCGTGTCAGCAAAATGCCGGGCACCGTGTTCGGCGGTGTTTTCTTGATGCGGTTGATGACCAGCACCTGCTGATTCCCGGTCTTTGCCAAGTCGCCAAACGCGAGCACTTCCGCGTCTTTCCCCAGTACCGCAATTGCCGCCGCTTGAAGTTCCGGCGGTACGGCCGGCTCCGCCGGCTTTTGGGCAGACTCCGGGGGCTTTGCTGGCGGCTCGCTGCTGCGTGCCGTCGCGAGCGCGAGGACACACGTCACGCCCATGGTCAGAATCGTTCGCTTCGCTTTCATGCGGTTCTTTATAAACTCGGAAAGGCCAGGGTGATTTGCACTACTCGGCCCGTCGTTCGCGCGCAGCTCACTTCCATTACCTGCGGCACTTTCGACCCCGCCCAATCGAAGGAATAGTATAGCAAGGTCAGCTCGTTCCCGTGTTGCGTGGAAGGGCCGCTGGAAGTCGCATCACCGTAGGTGTACTCCACTTCACTGCAGACATTGTAGGCGATGCGAATCCCTTTGCCGGTGGTCAGCTTGACCGACGGCAGCGGCACATCGGGCTCCTTCTTGGGGTCGCTGGGCTGGTCAATGAGCGGGTCAATGGTGGAGACGGTGATGCTCTGGATGACACTTTCCTTGTCCAACTCGACGCGCAGGGAGCGGTGCTTGGCCTTGTCCACCCACGCCAGCACGTCGTTGGAGCCAGGCACCACCTGGCGGTAGTACGGCCCGTGGACGTTGGTCGCCGTGCGCAATTTGTCGCGGCCGGGGCGCAAGCCCGCCAGGGTCGTCTCATTGCGCTGCTTGGCTGCCGCGCCCGCATCGTTGGATGTCAGGTTCGGCGTCATCCACAGCAGCGCCGCGGCCGCGCTAACGCAAAGCCAGAATTTCATCCAGTCGCGCTTCAAAATTGTCCTCTCCCTCCGACCAGAGCCGCGACTTCTCCACCGGCAAGGCCGCCTCGATTTTCCGCATCCAATCGAACAGCGTCACAATGTTTTCCCGCGTCTTTTCGTGGTATTCGCGCAAACGATCCGGGTCGGACATGCGCCGCAAGAATTCCGCTTCGGCCGGATGCTGCGGAGCCGCAGCCGGCACGCTCCGCGCGCCGAGAAGGTTTCCGTGCCCCGTGAACAAATGCTCCATGCCCAGCTCGAGCAGGAAATGTCCCGCCTCGGCACTCGCACCGTCGTCATACTCCGGGCCGTTGCAAATCAATTCCAGGCGTTCCGCGCCCCGCTTCCACTGCCCAGTGCTCAATTCGTAGGTCCACAGGTCCCAGTTGGCTTGCACTTCGTAGGCGCTGTCGGCGTTGAGGTGCTCGCGAGCGATTTCCATCAGCTCGCTGGCAGTGGGCGGGTACGCACGCAGATCGAGCTCCTCGAGCGGAGACTCCATGGGATTCACAGCGCGGATGACCAGCCACGCAAACCCCGGCCAGCTCGGCGCCGACGGCACCGTCTCCAGCAGCTTCTCGAAGAGTCCCAGCATCGTCTCTTCGCCGAAGCCGCGGCACCACACGCTGGCATAGGCCTGGTTGGCCACGGCGCACCATTATACAGGCTTTGCCCGGCGGCGACTTTTTGCCGCGCCCAAAAACTATCTGCTTTGTTGGAGTTTTGTAATCAGAACCGAGGGAATCTCTTCAGCCGTTCATCCCGGACCATTCACTGCTCTTTCTTTTTCAGATCCTCCGACATGCCCAGCAGGCGCTGCCGCATGTTTTCGCCCACACCGGCGAACACTTCTGCGCAAGTGTCGCGCAGCCGCTGTTCCACGGCCTGCGCCAGCGAATCGAGCACACCCTGCGAATGCTGGCTTAGCGTAGTCACCGCCGCCACCATCCACGAGTTGGAGACGTTTTCGAGCCGCAGCTTGAACTGTTCCACCGATTCGTTGCCCTTGCGGTCCAGCGATTGCAGCCACTGCTCCTGGTTGGCCCGCGCCTCGGCGCGCCAGGTTTCCAGCACCGGCACGAGTTGTGCCTGGAACTCCTGCTTCGCCTCGTTGACGCTCTGCCGCAGGCGTTCGGCGACGCGCGTCTGGAATTCCGAAGTCAGAAGCGCCGACCGCGCCTCTAGCTCGCCGCAAACGTTTTCCACTTGCATGGCCAGGCGGGCCCGGGCTTCTTCGACCACGCTTCCGCTCGTTGCGCGCAGCCGTTCGACCTTGTCTTCGGCCAGGTGATGCACTTCGTCGCTGAATTTCGCCGCGCCAGCCTCCGTGGTCTCCACCACTTGCGCGCGTATGCGGCTTGCCATTTCCTTGGCCGCCTCATCTAGCAGCCCCTGTGTGTGCTCCGAATAGCTGCGGCTGTAGTGGTCCAGCTCAGACGCGAACAACGTGGAAATCTCCGCCGCCTTCTCGCGCATGTGCGTGGTGGCCTGAGTGATGCCTTTTTCAAACGCCGTCTGCATGGAGGCCTGCGCCTTGCGCTGATACCATTCGGCCGACTTATAGAGCTGCTCAAAAGTTTCGTGCGTGGCGTTGGTGGTCTTCCCGTCGAGTTCTTCCAGGCAGCGGGCCAGCACTTTTTGACTGTTCTTTTCGAACTCGCTTTGCAGCCGCGCCTGCTCCTGACGCAGTGTGGCGGCAATCCCTGCTTCCAATTCTGTCAGATGCTTGATGGCGTCATCCGCGCGGTGCACTTGCGAGGCCACTTTCTTTTCGACTTCCGCGGCTACGCGTGACACCATTTCCGTGCCGCGTTCTGCGAGCGCCGGTTCCAGGCGCTGCGCCAGGCCGGCCAGCACGCTGTCCGCCTGGAAGCTGAGTTGTTCCCGGTTGGCGGCCAGCATTTCCTCGAACTGGCGTACCACTTCGTCACCGGCCTTCTGCGCCAATTCCTCAAGCTGCTTGGAGTGCGTCGCCACCTGCGCAGAGATGGACCGCATCTCCGCCGCGCAAGCGGTGCCGCTGGCCAGTCCCTCTGCCAGCGAAGTTTGCAGCGCCGCCACGCGTCGCTCGGCCTCCGCCATCGCCGACTCCACGGATGCGCGCACATCGGCGGTGCCCTTGTCGAGCGTCGTGGTTACGCGCGCCGCGGCCTCTGACGACATTTTGGCCATCTGCTCCGCGAGATGCTTTTCCGCTCCGGCGTAAGTGGACGACACCACTTTTTCCAGTCGCGCCTTTGCTTCCGCCAGGTCCTTCTCCAGTCGTTGCTGCCAGTTCGATTGCGCGGAGTCCGATGCCGACTGGATCTGCTGGCGCAGACCTCCCGCGGCTTCCTCCAGCTTCGCCAGGCGGCTCAGGGCCTCTTCGGCGCGACTCTGCAGCTGTTCGCTCCATTGCTGTTTCGCTGCTTCCGTGAAGGCGCCGATTTCCTTTTGCGCGTTTTCGAGAAGGCTGGGAATCGCTGCTGTACTGCCCGCGATCTGTTCTTGCATTTCTTTGACGCGGCTTTCAATTTCCGCCAGCCGGCTGTTGGCGGCGGTCACGTCCGCCGTGAGTTTTTCCAAGAACTCTTTGCGGAACGCTTCGCCCGATTGCGTCAAATTGGACAGTACGCCCTGGCTTAGTCCGCGCAAATCCGCTTCGAATTCCCGCGCCAGCGTTGCCCGCAATTCCTGTGCGCTGGTCTCCTTGGCCTCTTCAATTTTCTTCAGTGCCTTGCGCGCCACCTGGTCGGCGTAACCGGTGGACGCCTGCTCCACCGCTTTTTCCGCCGCCACCTTCAATTGAATGTTGAGGTCGCGCAGCAGGGAAGCAGCCTCGCGAGAAATGGCCTCTGCGCCGGCCTCGCGCGCTGCCTGTCGAATCTGGTTTTGCGCGTCCGCCAGCATCCGCGCGACTTGCTGATTGACGCTTTCGGAAACGGCCGGTGGCGCAATGGGTGGAGCAGGCCGTAGCACGCGCTCGCTGGGGATGACCGGCGGAGGTGCGCTGGGAATGGCGGCCGGCGGGCTCACCACGGCGGGAGCACTGGCGACAGGAGCCGCCTTGACCGGCGGACGCGGCACGGCTTCCGCACCTTCTTCGGGGAAATCGAACCAGTCGTCTGGCGGGAAGGCCACTCCCCACACGTTGCCGGGCGTATCCATTTCCACGCCGACCTGAAAGAGTTCCTTCGCTGTTCGCGGCCGCTGGACAAATGTCACTTGTCCGCGCACTTTGCGCGGCGCCTTGTCAGCCTCTGGGTGGAGTACTTCCATCTCCAGCCAGGTGCCCTTCAAAACGTAGTGTTTGGATTGGTACTTGAAGCCGTGGCAGTTGACAATCAGCGTCGAGGTACGTTCCCGGAACGGCTGACCCAAAGCATCCACACCCGCCACCGTGACCGGAATCGCCTGCACGATTCGCGTGCTTCGCCGTTTTCCGGCTTCGGGTTCGTTGCTGGGAGCGTATTCGACCATAAGACACTTCCCCAACCGCTATTGGGGCAATTTCGGAGAATAGCATCACCCGGCTTCTGAGAAGCTCGCTTTGCGGGCCATGCGGCGAATCAGTTAATGCAAAGTAGGACAGGCTTCCACTGCGGCGCTAGCACTTGAAATCGCCCCACGTTGCGTGCCGGTCCGACCCGTGCTCCAGCGCCAGGTCTCGCCGCTCGTAGTCCAGGTGAACCACGCTGACCACCAGCATGGCGCCAGCGTCGAGCATGCGCAGCGTCATCGGCCGTTCGGGCTCCGTCTGCAAATCCGGAAACAACTCGGACAGCAGCACGTGGCGGCACGCCAGCGGCGGAAATTCACCAAGTGCCTTTTCCGCCACCAACCCTGACTGGCCAAACAACTGAATCTTCGGCGAGCCGGTGTGCTCCTCCTCAAATTCGATGTTCAGAATGGCCAGCAAGGTGTCTCGCTTCCGCGCCGCGGCGCTGCCGCGCACCTGGCAGCCGGACACGATGTAATCCGTGGCCACTCCGCCGCGCTCCGCTGCCAGCCGGTATTTTTTGTGAAACGCTCCCCCCGGGCGGAAATGCGTGAATGCCACGCGTCCCCAATTTGTCGCGCGCACTTCCACCTTCATCAGCGAATGCGACGTCGGGGGAATCGTCGCCACACCGAATCCGCCGGCAAATTCGTTTTCGAGCGGCAGAGTCTTCGCCTCCATGCGGCAACTCTGGAATTGTCCCAGCCGCAGCAGGCCCTGGTCGCACGCCGCGGCCGGTGTCACGCGCTCGGAGAATTTTTCGTCGCGGTTGGAGACCCACGCGATCATCCCGCGCGCGTCCGTGACGAACGGCATCAGCCACAAATGCTCTTCGCGCCAGCGGCTCGCGCTCAAGTACATCCGCGATTCCAGTTGCACCCCGCCGAATGTTTTCCCGTTGAACAGCAGCGGCGTGTACAGGAACGCTTCCGCCGGGAACGACCGGTTCGCGCCATACGGCGATTTTCGTCCGGGCTTGACGGGGTAGTCCGCGAAGTGCAGCGGGTGCTCCACGGTGAAGCTGCCGCCGCGCCGTCCTTTCATAAACGTGTAAGCGTAGGCCACTGCCTGGCTGTCGTTGGCGATCATCAACACGCCGCCGCCGCGCGCCGCATTCGCCGGCGTCTTTGCAATTTGCAGCGCAGCCTCCGGCGACCCAACCTCTTTCAATTCGCCTAGCGTGTAGAGCTGCGCCGTGCGCGGCTGAAGCGCGTACTCGCGCTCGAGTACGATTTGCCCCTGCGGCTCAATTAGCTTCAGCACGCCCGTGGATTCCTCGTCATTCGGATTGAACAGCGCTACCGCGCAGTGGTACTCGTCGAGCGAGGGAAACGGCATCGAGTAGAAAAACTTCCCGGTCATTTGCATCGGCGCCGCCGGGTGCGCGTGGACGTTGTCGAAATTTGTAGGTGTGTTCCAACGCACGAAGCCCGTGCTGAACAGGTCTCCCGCGTGCGTCACCGGCTGCTTCCCGCTCGGCGCCACGAAGATGCGCGCCCCGCCCCAGAATTTTTTCTTTCCCGCCACCTCGCCTATGCGCAGCACGGTCGGACGCATCGCCGGGATCACGATGTCCGCTGCGCTCCCCAACTTGATTTCTTTTCCACCGGCGTCGAACAACTCGATTTTGTATTCCGTGCCGTTGCCTGCATCGCGGAATCCCTCCACGCCCGGAAAACACGTGGATGTCAACAGGATTTCCGTGCTCATGCCCAGCTTGGGGTCTTCCAGCACCAGCGGCGCGCACACCTCGAGCCAGCAGGTTTTGCCGCCGGCCAGTTGCGTGACTGGCGTCCCCCCGTACCCCGGCCCGGGCTTTTGCAGCAGCGGCACGCCGGCGAGCGGCTTCGCCGACGCCGCCACCAGCGCCCCTGTCAAACCCGAAAGGAATGTCCGCCGATCAATTCGTCCCACGCTTTACCCCACTCGCGATTCGTGTAGCTCTCTTATACCGCCGGATGAAGGCCCATGCAAGGGATGGGTAGTAGTAAGAATTCCACGAATGAGGCAGAGGAGGTAGATGAGGCAGAGGAAGTAGAGGAAAACACCCTTACGCCAATTTTCGCCATTCCTTCCAAAGGTTGTGGATCATCATTCCCAACTTTGAGTACTCGCCTTTCAGGCGCTCACATTCGCTGCGGTCAGCCAAACCTTCGTCGCACGCGAGGTCCAGCCAGTACCTGGCCTCTGCGCATTCCCCGCTGGCGATCACGAGGTGCCGTTTGAACTCCGCGGCGGAGTTTCGCTTCGCCCAGCCTTCTACGATGTTTGCGCCAACGGATCGCGAACAGGCGCGAAGCTGGCGACCCAGCTCAAATTGCTCGTGCCGAGGAAATGCGCGCGTCAGCTTGGAAACCTCAAGCGCAAGCCGATAGGCCTGTTTGTAAATCAGCAGGTCCGTATATTTGCGCACTGGACCGACCCGGCCAGTCATTTCCTCTGCCTCCTCTACCTCCTCTATTTCCTCTACCTCCGCCTACAGTTCTCTTCTTCCCTCAATCGCCTTGAACATCGTAATTTCGTCCGCGTATTCCAGGTCGCTGCCCACCGGAATGCCCACGCCGATACGCGTCACGCGGATGCCCAGCGGCTTAATCAGCTTGGACAGATACATCGCCGTCGCTTCGCCCTCCGCATTGGGGTTCGTGGCGATGATAATTTCCTCCACGCCGCCCTTTAGCCGTTCGATCAGGCTCTTGATCTTCAGTTGCTCCGGCCCAATGCCTTGCAGCGGCGAAAGCGCTCCGCCCAACACGTGATAGAGCCCGCTGAACTGCCGCGTTTTCTCTATGGCCAGAATATTGTTCGGCTCTTCGACCACGCAGATGGTTTTGCGATTGCGCGTCGCGCTGGTGCAGTAGAAGCACGGGTCCGTGTCGGTGATGTTGTTGCACACCGAGCATTCGCGAATCTTTTCCTTCGCGTCGCGGATGGCCTGCGCGAGCGCCAGGGCTTCCTCCACATCCGTGCGCAGGATGTGGAATGCCAGCCGCTGCGCGGTCTTCTGCCCGATCCCCGGCAGGTGCTTCAACTCTTCAATCAATCGCGCGATCGGTTCTGCAAAATCAGGCATGATTCCCCACCAAAAACTCGACATGGGCCAAAATTGACGGAAGGTTAGAAAAGGCCAGGGATTTTTAGTCCGGGCATTCCGGAAATTCCGCCCGCGATATTTCTCATCTGATCGGCCAGCGCCTCGTCCACGCGCCGCCCCGCTTCGTTCACCGCCGCGGCGATCAAATCTTGCAGCATTTCCGCGTCTTTACCTGCGAACACTTCCGGCTCGATGCGCAGCTCGGTCACTTGTTTCTGCCCGTTCATTTTCACGGTGACCATGCCGCCGCCGGCCGACGCCTCCACCTTCAGCTCCGCCACCTGCTCCTGGAGCCGCTCCTGCATCTGCCGGAACTGCATCAGCATTTGTTGCAGCGCTTTCACTTCCATTGCTCTAGCCCTCGTCGCGACGCTTCACGCTGGAAATCTGCCCGCCGAACCGTTCCATCATCGCCCGTACCACCGGGTCCTGCTCGAAGCGCGCCCGGTTTTCCGGACTCACCTTTGCCAGAGGAGCGGGAGCGCTCGGCGCGGCGCCAGCTTCGAGTCTAACACAGACGCGCAGCGGTTGCCCCAGCACGGCGCTGGTGATGCTGCGCAACTTTTCCATCTGGTCACGCCCCTGCAAAATTTCCGCAAACGTCCGCCCGTCGCTCCGGAAAAAAAGCCGGATCTCGCTGCCGTCCAATTCCCAGCGGCTCACGTGTTCCACCAGCGACGCCAGCAGCTTGTTCTGCGAGGAAATCGCCGTGCGGATTTCGTCCACCTGCACCGCCGCCAGTCCGCCGCTCACCGCCACCGCCTGCGCAACTGCGCCCGGCGGCGCCATGGCCACCGGCGCGCTCTTCGGCGCCTCGCTTTCCATTCGTGCTGGCGCTGCAACCGGCGCGGCTGCTGCTGCGCTCTCGCTTCGTGCGATAAGCGCCGGCGCTGCGGCCGAAAACCCAATCGTGCTCGATGCGCGCGGTGCGTTCGCCGCGGGAGCGCTGGTTGCTCGCGGCACGCTCATTGCCGGACGCGCGGGCGCTTCTCCGCGCAACTCTGCAATCACTTCTTCCAGCGGAGCCAGCCGCGCCGCGTTCACTAACTTCAGCAATCCGATTTCGAGGTGCAGCCGCGGATCGGGCTTGTGCCGCATCGCGTCGTCAGTGCTCAACAGCGTCTGGAAAAATCGCGTCAAGTCTTCTTCCGTGAAAAGCGCCGCCTGCTTTTTCAGCCGCGGCCGCTCGTCCGCCGGCGCCACGATCAGCTCCGACTCCGCGCCGCACACGCGCGCCAGCAGCAGATTGCGGAAGTGCCGGATGGCCTCGCGGCAGAAATGTTGCAGGTTGTGCCCCTCGGCAATCAACCGGTGCACCAGCCCCAGCACGCGCTCCGCGCTGCGCGCTTCAATCGCGCCGATGAGTTCGTCCAACGAGTCTTCTGCCACCACGCCCATCAACTGCCGCACGGCAGCGTCGCTGATCTGTTTGCCGCAATACGCCATGGCCTGCTCGAGCAGCGACAACCCGTCACGCACGCTGCCTTCCGCAGACCGCGCCAGCACCGCCAGCGCTCCCGGCTCGATTTCCAGCTTCTCTTCCTTCGCCACTTTTTGCAGCGCGTCGGAAATTTCCTGGAAGGACAGCGCGCGAAAGTGGAAATGCTGCGACCGCGACTTGATGGTATCCACCAAATCTTCCGGTTGCGTTGTGGCCATCACGAAGATGACGCGGTCCGGCGGCTCTTCCAGCGTCTTCAGCAGCGCGTTGGACGCTTCATCGGTCAACTGGTGGGCTTCGTCGAGGATCACTACTTTGTTGCGGCTCGCCGCCGGCGCGTAGCGCACCATTTCGCGCAGCTCGCGGATCTGGTCAATGCCGCGGTTCGACGCGGCGTCAATTTCAATCACGTCCAGCGAGGTCCCCGCCGCCATT
>JAMCWK010000003.1:0-396 GCA_023481105.1 Acidobacteriota bacterium
GCGGGACGGGCAGAGCGACTTCGCAGTAGTTCGGCGCCATGGCAGCGACGAATAGTGTAGCAGCAGGCGGGCGGGGCGGCTCGGCGTGAAAAAGATTTTACGAGCGAGGGAAAGAAAAGTAGGATACGCGCGCAGAGGCAAACGGAGGATTCCATGAGTCGCAAAATGTATCGCGTGTGGACGGCAGCCGCGGTGGCGGCAATGGTGTTGGTGGCGGGAGGGGCGGCGGCACAGCAGGTCAGCCCGGACATGATGAAAGGGATGCGGTGGCGCTCGATCGGGCCGTTCCGCGGCGGGCGCGTGATTGCCGTGGCCGGTGTGTCCAGCCAGCCCAACGTGTTTTATTTTGGCAGCGTGGGCGGCGGCATCTGGAAGACGACGGATGCAGGAAACACG
>JAMCWK010000003.1:406-2917 GCA_023481105.1 Acidobacteriota bacterium
ACGGTGTCGGACAAGCTCGCGGTTGCGTCCATGGGCAGCATCGCAGTGGCGGAGAGCGACGCGAACATCGTGTACGCGGGGTCCGGCGAAGCTTGCATCCGCGGAGATATTTCGCACGGCGACGGCGTGTACAAGTCCACCGACGCGGGCGCGACGTGGACCAACATCGGGCTGCGCGATACGCGGCACATCGGGCGCGTCATTGTGCACCCGCGGGATGCCAATATCGTTTTTGTCGCAGCACTGGGACATGCCTACGGGCCGAACGCAGAGCGCGGCGTGTTCCGCACGACAGATGGCGGGAAATCGTGGGAAAAGGTGCTGTACAAGGACGACAAGACCGGCGCGATTGACATCGCGTTTGCGCCGATGAATCCCAGCATTCTGTTCGCGGCGCTCTGGGAGGCCAACCGCACGCCGTGGGGCGCAACGAGCGGCGGGCCGGGCAGCGGGCTGTACAAGTCGGGCGATGGCGGAGCGACGTGGAAAAAACTGGAAGGCAATGGCTTGCCCAAGGGACTGCTGGGACGCATCGGCGTGTCGGTTTCCGGTGCGGATGCGAACCGCGTGTACGCGTTGATCGAGGCGGAGGATGGCGGGCTCTTCCGCTCGGACGACGGCGGCACAAACTGGCGGCGGGTGAACGAGGAGCGGCGCTTCCGGCAGCGAGCGTGGTACTACACCCACGTCAACGCCGACCCCAAGAGCGTGGACACAGTGTACGTGATGAATACGGGATTCTACCGCTCGACGGACGGCGGAAGATCGTTCACGCAAATCAGCGTGCCGCACGGCGACAACCACGGGCTGTGGATCGATCCGCAAAACCCGGAGCGAATGATTAACGGCAACGACGGCGGCGCCAACGTCAGCGTGACCGGCGGACGAACCTGGACGCGGCAGGATACCCAGCCGACGGCGCAGTTCTATCACGTGATTACTGACAACCAGTTTCCTTACCGCGTGTACGGCGCGCAGCAAGACAACTCGACGGTGTCCATCGCCAGCCGGAGCGATAGCGGGTCCATCACGCGCGAGGATTGGTACGAAGTAGGCGGTTGCGAGAGTGGCTACATCGCGCCGCATCCGGCGGACCCCAACATCGTGTACGCGGGCTGCTACGGCGGGCACATCACGCGGTTCGACAAGCGCACCGGGCAGGAGCAGGAAATCAACGCATGGCCGGAAAACCCCATGGGCTGGAGCGCGGGCGCCATGCGCCACCGCTGGCAGTGGACCGCGCCAATTGTGATTTCGAAGCACGATTCCAACGTGCTGTACCACGCGGCGGAAGTGCTGTTCAAAACAACCAACGGCGGAATGAGCTGGACGGCGATTTCTCCGGACTTGACGCGCAACGACAAATCGAAGCAGGGCGATTCCGGCGGGCCGATCACGCACGACAACACCAGCGTCGAATATTACGACGTGATTTTTGCCGTGGCGGAATCGCCGCTGCAAAAGGATTTGATCTGGGCGGGCACCGACGATGGGCTGGTGCACATCACGCGAGACGCCGGGAAGAGTTGGACCAACGTCACGCCGAAGGACATGCCGGAGTGGAGCCTGGTGAGCTTGATTGAAGCGTCGCCGTTCGACGCGGGCACCGCGTACCTGGCGGTTGACCGGCACGAGCTGGACGACTACAAGCCGTACATCTACAAGACGAGTGACTTCGGAAAGACGTGGAAGAAGATTGCCAACGGGATTCCAGAAAACACGTTCGTGCGCGCGGTGCGCGAAGACCCGAAACGCAAGGGGCTGCTGTACGCGGGCACGGAGACGGGTGTGTACGTCAGTTTCGACGACGGCGCGAACTGGCAGGCGCTGCAACTCAACCTGCCGACCACTCCGGTGCACGACCTCGTCGTGAAGAATGACGACCTTGTGGTGGCCACGCACGGGCGGTCGTTCTGGATTCTCGATGACCTGACGCCGCTACAACAGTACGCCGCGGAAATTGCCGGCAAGGATTTCTATCTCTACAAGCCGCGCGCGGCCTATCGCACGCGTGGCGGCGGATTTGGGGGAGGCGGCGGGCTGGCCGGACAAAATCCCCCGAGCGGCGCGATCCTCTATTACAGCTTGAAGGAAGCGCCGAAAGACGAAGTGACGCTGGAAATTCTCGACGCGCAGGGGAAGACGGTGCGGAAATATTCGAGCAAAGCGGACCCGGCGGCAGCCGCACCAGGCGCAGGCTTTGGACCTCCGGCAGCGCAGCGCTTGCCGACGGAGAAGGGCTTGAATCGTTTCGTGTGGAACTTGCGCTACGACGACGCGAGCCGCTATCCGGGAATGGTGCTGTGGTCGGGCAGCGTGCAAGGGCCGCTGGCACTGCCGGGGAATTATCAAGTGCGGCTTACCACAGGCGGAAAAAGCGAAACTGTGCCGCTGGCGGTTCAGTTGGACCCGCGCGTCAAAACGCCGGCGGCGGATTTGCAAAAGCAGTTTGATTTGTTAATGCAAATCCGCGCGCGGGTGAACGATGTCCACGACGCCATCAACAACAAG
>JAMCWK010000005.1 GCA_023481105.1 Acidobacteriota bacterium
ATCCGCATCGAGCAAATCCACAAGATGGTGGGGGATTCCGTGCTGTTCGGCTGGCGGCACTTTGGCCGTACCAATGTCGAAGCGCCGATAAATTTGTGTGGAATCGCAGCACACCACTTCTCCGCCGAAGCGCTTCGCCACGGCGATGCCCAGCGCGGATTTGCCCGCCGCGGTGGGTCCGACGATAGCCACCAGCGGAGTTGCGTTCGGTTCTGAGGAAGTCATCCCAGGTAATTCCAATAACGAATCATCATGAAGACGAGCAAAAGCAGCGCCAGCAGCAGTGCACCCACGATTTGCGTGCGGTTGAGTTTCACCGCGAAGCCTCCGAGAGCGGGAGATTGTAGAGGAAAATGAAGCGCAGCTCGATGTACGGCCCGCTGAATGCCGGCGGCAACTGCTCGAATGGGCTGGAGGCGCGAATGGAAGACATGGCGGCGCGATCGAGCGGCTCCTTGGTGGAGGTGAGCAGGAGATTAGGCTCCGGATAAGGCACATTGCCATCGCGCAGGATGCGAAATTGCAGCACGACGCGGCCCTTTTCACCCATTCGTGCGGATTCCGGAATGATGGCGTACCAGTTGCGGCGCACGCTGGCCAACACGCGGTCCAGGTAATTTGTGAAGTCCACGCCCTGGTCCGGCGTCAGCATCTGAATGGCGCCACCGAGCAGGCCTTCTCCGCCGCCACCTCCGCCGCCACCTGGTGCGCTGCCGCCTTCGCCCCGCCGCCGCGGGATAGGGTCCGCGAAACCACCCTGATTGGAGGCGCTGCCGCGCGAACCACCGCGCATGGACTCCTCGAGCACTTTGCCGGGCGAAGTGCGCGGAAGCACAAGCGGCTTGCCAGGCTTGGGAGCCTCGGGCGTTTCCAGCCGCAACGTCTCGCGTGGCGTTTCTGCGCGCAGTTCGCGTTCCGGCACGACAGGAACCTGCGGCACCGGCGCCGCAGGCAATTCGCGCAGCGGCTTGTTTTCCGGGGGACCCGGCAAAGGCGCGGGCTCAACATTGGGCGGCGCAACCTCGCGAAGCACGCGCGGATCAATGCGGAGTTGCGGGCCCGGCGGCGCCGAAGGCGGCATGTATGGCGCCAATTCGCGAACCGGCGGCAAGTAGACCAGTCCCAGCGAGCGGCTGGCCAGTTCGAGTTCCGACTGCGTTGGGGCGCGTGCAGGAAATAGCATCGGCCACGCGACAGCCAATGTCACCAGCAACACGTGAAACAACAGCGTTCCCACCTGCGAGAGCCAGCGCTGGTCGCCCGCGCGCTCTTCGACCGGCTTGACCAACAGGTTTACTTCGCCGGTGAGAAGCACGTCGGGCACCAGCACGTCGCGCAGCGCATCCAGCGACGGCCGCGCGGACATGCGCATTTCGGCAGGGCGGGCATCCTTGGGAACGGCCACGCGGGAATCGAGCACCGTCAGCGGCACATGCGTGGGGATCGCGCTGCGCGCTTCCAGCGGCGCTGCAGGCATGTCCCGCGGCACCAGCACCCGCGCGCCAAGCACCTCGAGAGGAATGTGTGACGGAATGCTGCTGCGGCCGTCCAGCGGTACCACAGGAAGGTCTTGCGGCACTACCGAACGGGAATCGAGCGAAGTAGAGACGCGCTGCGGAGTGCCCGCGGATTCCTGCGCCTGCGGCAAAAGCTGCGTCGGAACCAGGATGCGGGGAATCATCGTGACGCCATGGGAGACGTGTCGCCCAATTGGACGCTGCGCGCGTGCTCGCGGATGCCCGCCATGACGCGGTCGGCCAACTCGAGAGCCCGGCGGCCGGCGGCGCCATCCACGCGCGGCGTGCGACGCGTGCGCACGGCATCGAGAAACGCGCTCAGCTCCGCGTGCAGCGGCTCTTCGGGCTTGGCTTCGAGCTTCTCGAAGCTGAACTCGGGTTGCTTGCCGTCGCGCGCGGGCGTGGCCACGCGGACGCGCAGAGCATCGCGCCGCGCATAGTCCACGGAGATGTACTCGTGTGCCTGGAAAAAACGCATCTTACGCACGCGCTCGGTGGAAACGCGGCTGGCGGTGACGTTGGCCACCGCGCCGGTTGCGAATTCGATGCGCGCATGCGCGATGTCCACGCGCTCCGTGAGGATGGGGATGCCTACGGATTTCACTTCTTTTACCGGTCCGTCCACCAGCGCCAGCAAAATGTCCAGGTCGTGAATCATGACGTCGTACACCACGTCCACGTCGAGGCTGCGCGGAGAAAAAACGCCAAGGCGGTGGACTTCGAAGAACAGCGGACGCGTCACCAGCGGCTGCACAGCCGCAATGGCTGGATTGAAGCGCTCGAGATGGCCCACTTGCAGTACGCGCTGGTTCTTTTTCGCTGCGGCGATGAGCGTGTCCGCTTCCGCGAGCGACGCGGCCATGGGCTTCTCCACGAGCACGTCAATTCCCTGCTCCAGTACGCGGCAGCCGAGGCCAGCGTGTTCGACGGTGGGCACGGCGAGGCTGATGGCGTCCACCCGTCCGGCGAGCGCTTCGACGCCCGGGAGCACTTCCGTGCCAAAGTCCGCGGCGACAGCGCGGGCGCGGTCGGCATTGCTGTCCACTACGCCGACGAGCTCGGATTCTTCCAATTCCCGATAGACGCGAACATGGTTGCGCCCGAAGTCGCCAACGCCGATTACTGCCACGCGAATTTTCTTGTCCTTGACCATTTGCCTTTGTAGGGGCGTACCTATGTGTGCGCCGCCAATTTGATCGCGTCAACAGGCGGACACACTGGTCCGCCCCTACGAACCCGGCTCAAAGGCCTGAATCGCAATTCCTGCCGCGTTGGCCGCTTCGAGCATCGGTTCGCGGTCCATCAACAGCGTGCGGCCAGCGTCAATCGCCAGCGCTGTAGCATTGGCGCGCTTCATCACTTCCATCGTGGGCCAGACCGTCGTCATT
>JAMCWK010000036.1 GCA_023481105.1 Acidobacteriota bacterium
CCTGCAGAATTCTTCAGCAATACACAGGCCAGACGGTCGCGTCAACAAATGCTTTTATATGAATAAGTTAAGTGGTGACACCAACCTCATCCTTCGCGATTCAATGCGGATACTGCACGCCGGGAATCCTGATGCGAGCTTGCGCGTTGCTCGAAGAAGGCCGCGCGCAGGACCGCGAGGCAGTGGCCAGCGCGCTCTCCGGTCACCTCTGCCGCTGCACCGGATATGGCCGAATCATTGACGCGATTCAAACGGCAGGCGAAGCCAAGGCAAACGGCGGACGTTTTCCAAATCCACCTGGGTTCGGTGCTCCGCGCCACGCTGATTTCTTCGGCGAGCAGTTCGGCCTCAGCCGCACGCCGGCTTTTTCCAAACGCAACGGGGGTCACGGAGTCGGCGAGCACGCTGCACGCTATCGCGGCGCGGAGTTAGCGCTCGGAGAGAAACCATTCGTCGCAGATCTTCGCGTGGACGGCATGCTGCACGGCGCGCCGGTGCTCAGTGCACACCCGCGCGCAAGAATTCTGCGCATCAACACCACGCCGGCGCTGGCTATGCCCGGCGTGGTTCGCGTGTTCACCGCGGAAGATGTCCCCGGCGCTCGCAACGTCGGGCTCATCGTGAATGATTGGCCGGTGTTCGTGGCTCCCCGCGAAACCACGCGCTGCGTGGGCGACGTGCTCGCTATCGTTGTGGCGAATTCGTCATTTCACGCGCGCCAGGCAGCCGCGAAAGTGGCGGTGGAGTATGAAGTGCTCGAGCCGGTGACGGACCCAGTTGCCGCACTCGAGCCGGGCGCGCCGCGCGTGCACGAATCCGGCAACCTGCTGGAAGTTTCCGCTTTTGCCCGCGGCGATGTGGATGCCGCTCTCGCCGCGTCGGCACATGTGCTCGAACAGATCTTCGTGACGCAGCGGGTCGAGCATGCGTTTCTCGAGCCCGAAGGGTGCCTCGCGATTCCTCGTGGAGACGGGCTCAAGATCTACTCGCAGGGCCAGGGCGTGCACGACGACCAAAAGCAAATTGCCGCCGTGCTCGGCGTACCTCTCGAACAGGTTGAAGTCGAGTTGGCTTCCAGCGGCGGAGCGTTTGGCGGCAAAGAAGATCTGTCCATCCAGGCACAGACAGCACTCGCGGCGCACCTGCTGTGGCGCCCGGTAAAAATTGTGCTCAGCCGCGAGGAGTCGCTGCGCATCCATCCCAAACGCCATCCCATCACCTTGCACTACACCGTTGGCACGGACGCTGAAGGACATCTGCTGGCCGTGCGCGCGCGCATTGTCGGAGACACCGGCGCATACGCGTCGGTCGGCGGGAAAGTGCTGGAGCGCGCCGCCGGACATTCCTGCGGGCCGTATCGCGTGCCCAACGTGGATATCGAAGCGAAAGCTGTGTACACGAACAACCCGCCCAGCGGTGCCATGCGCGGCTTCGGCGCCAATCAGGCAGCATTTGCCATCGAGGGCATGCTCGACTTGCTTGCCGAAAAAGTCGGCGTGGACGGCTACGAAATTCGCGAACGCAACCTACTCGGCCCCGGCGACCGCTTTGCCACCGGACAGCTCATGACCGCAGGTTGCGGCATCCGGCAAACTCTCGAAGCTGTGAAAAAAATCTACAAGAGCGCGAAATACGCGGGCATCGCCTGCGGAATCAAAAACACCGGCATCGGAAATGGAATGGACGATACCGGACGAATGTTGATTCGCGTGCTGGAGGGCGGCCGGCTGGAAATCCTGACCGGTTACACGGAAATGGGCCAGGGGCTGTTCACCATCATCCGCCAGGTGGTGAGTGAAGAAACAGGCGTTCATCCGGAATGCATGCAGGTGCGCACGGTCAGCGAGCTCTCCGTGCTGTGCGGGATGACCACGGCTTCGCGGGCCACCGCACTCAGCGCCGCCGCGGGGCAACGCGCGGCTCGAAGGCTGGCCGCTGACTTGAAGCAGAACTCACTCGAAGAACTAGCCGGCCGGGAGTACTGCGACGAATTCATCTGCGACTTCACCACCAAGCCCGGCGCCAACGTAGAAAACCCGCGCACGCACATGACCTTCAGCTACGCCACGCAGGTGGTGATTCTTGGCGAGGACGGCCGCATCGAGCGCGTGGTAGCTGCGCACGACGTGGGCCACGCCGTCAACCCGCTGCTCTGCGCGGGACAAATCGAAGGCGCGGTGCACATGGGGCTGGGCTACGCGTTGTCGGAAGATTTTCCGTGCACCGATGGGGAGCCGGATTCGCTGCTGCTGCGGGACCTCGGAATTCTGAAAGCAAAAGACACGCCGCCGATCGAAGTCATCCTCGTCGAAGTTCCCGACGACGTCGGCGGCTACGGCGCCAAGGGCGTCGGAGAAATCGGCCTTGTTCCCACTGCGGGCGCCGTGGCGGCCGCGCTGTACGCCTACGACGGCATCCGGCGCTTCCGCCTGCCGATGGACGACGCGCCGGCGGCCGCGGCGTCGCTGCCGAAATCCCGCAGGAAAGCGCGGAGCGGCAACTGATGGCCCGGCTCACACCGATTCCGTTTCCAGAATTGCTGCGCCGTATGCGCCGCGAGGCGGAACTTAGCCGCGCGATCTTTGATTTGCCGGTGCGAAGCTGGTTCTTTCCGGTAAATGACCTGGACTTCAGCGCGTCGCACGCGTCGCGGCGCGCGGCGACTCCCGTGGGACCCGCTGCAGGACCGCACACGCAAATGGCGCAGAATATTGTGCTGTCCTGGCTTGCCGGTGGGCGCATCATTGAACTCAAAACGGTGCAGGTGAAGGATCAGCTCGAAATCCCCCGGCCGTGCATCCACATTCCCAATGTCGGGTATAACGTGGAATGGTCGCAAGAATTGAGCGTTTCGGAATCCATTTCCGAGTACGCGAAA